>NZ_CP157428.1:637869-956804 GCF_041021895.1 Acinetobacter sp. XH1741 | reverse complement strand
AAGGATAATACATAGAACCACCCCTTTAGTAAGATGCTAAAAGAGCAAATAAGAATGATGGGAAACGTGACATGGCGTACTCCAAAAAATAAGCAGAGTACGCAATAACCTACGTACCCAGCGATATAAATACATGAGGGTAACGTAGGCATCATTAGCCAATACGGCGGTTTTTCAAGGGAGGAATGCCATCTCCCCGTTTTAAGTATATTAGATCATTTAAAATTTGATTGAAATATACTTTTTAAATTATGGACGTTCATCGTATTGCGGTAAATCATCATGAATGCATTCCCACTCTGCTTTTGAAGCGGCAAAAATATGCATTGTCGGTTTTTGGTCTAATGGGGTATCGAGTGTCCCAATTCTTACACGGTATAGTTCAGGCTGGGCATCACGCGAGCTAATAAGCGGTGAACCACATTCACTACAAAACCAACGGTACACACCGTTCACCGCAAATTTTTTAACGAGGCCTTCACCTTGAGTAATTTTAAAATCTGTACTTTTAACAGGAGCATTCGTGGCAAATGCTGTTCCATTGGATTTTCGGCATCGTTGACAGTGACACTGAATAATATCTCCGATATTGCCTTTAATTTCATAGCGAATACCCTGACATAAACAACTTCCTTGATAAACTGGTGATGCTTGAGACATGTTCTCGTAAATCCTATTATTATTGATTGCTCAAAAATAACACTTTTCACATATCAAAAATAGCACTGAATTCGCTGTTATTTTTCTAAGAATGAATGCACGCCTTCACCAGCTGCTCGTCCGGTAGCAAAACATGCTGTAAGCAAATATCCGCCTGTAGGAGCATCCCAATCCAGCATTTCGCCACAGCAAAAAACACCTGAGGTTTGTTTCAATTCCAAACTTTCATTTAATGCATCTTGCTTAACGCCACCAGCACAGCTAATCGCTTCTTCGATAGGTCTAAAGCCATCTAACTTGATTTGTAGTACTTTAATTTGCTGAGCCATAGCTTCTGGTTGGTTCCATAGCGCTTTATCAACAACTTCTCTAATTAAGCTAATTTTGGCCGTATCTAAGCCTGCTTTACGCCAGATATTGGTGAGCGATTGTTTTTTGCTAGCCTGCAATTTTTTAACTAACTGCGTAAGTTCGACATCAGGCAATAAATCTAAAAATAGATTTAAGCTTTTCCCTTGTTTTAATCGCTCTCGTAAAGCACGTCCAAGTTTATAAATGACACCACTTTCTAAACCATAGTGAGTAATCACAATATCACCATGAGTAACTTGGCTAGGCTCAACCCATGCATGGACACGTTTTAAAGGTTCACCAAAGCAGCTTTCCATAAAAGCTGACCAAGTGTGCAATACCCCTGCATTACTTGGTTGAAAAGGTTCGATAGTGGATTGATCTATCCATTGCTGCCAAGCACCATCACTGCCCAATTGAGACCAAGATACAGCCCCACAAGCCAATACGACAGCATCATATTGCTGGGTAAAAGTTTCAGTGCTTTGATTATTTTGGTTTTCTAGCGTCACCGTTGTACCTTGCAAATTAATACAACGATGTCGATAAAAGAATTTAACCTGCTGTTCTGTCAAACGTTTTAACCAAGCGCGAAGTAAAGGTGCTGCTTTCATTTCAACAGGAAAAATGCGACCAGAACTCCCCACATACGATTCAATCCCAAGACTTTTCATCCAGTTTTGAATCCAGACTGCATCCCACTGTTCTACCCATGGTTTGAGCCAGTTCGTATGGTCATAGCGCTCAATAAACTGGGCCAAGGGTTCAGCATGTGAGATATTTAAGCCTGTTTTACCAGCCATGAGAAACTTACGAGCAGCCGACGGTTTTTGCTCATACACATCAATATCATAAGCATACTGGCTCAGTACCTCTGCTGCCATTAAACCAGCCGGACCTGCACCAATAATGGCAACCCGCTTATTCGCCATGCACTTGACCTTGTAATGGCGCAAACTCATCAAAACGTGTGCTGTAACCTTCAGGTTTAGTGATCACAAGCTGCTGGCAAAGCTCGCCACGTTCTAAATATTTAATTTCAAAATGAGTGCGTGCAGAGGTTTGTGGAATTTTTTCTTTTTGGTAAGGCAGCTTCCACACATCAATCAACTGCTGTTCTGCTTCATCAATATATTCAGGAATATTACTTGCCAATGTAATAGTTCCACCTGTTTTCAGACGTGATAACAAGAACTCAAAAAATGGCATGTTCAACCAGCGCTGTGCAGGATTATGCGGTTCTGGATTTGGATAGAGAATAAAGAAATGCTCTACTTGAGCAGGGTGCAAAGCGTGTACCACCCAAGGCAAAGCATCGGCATGTACAGGTACCAAATTATCTCTTGGTTCCAAACCATGCTGTTTTTGCATTGCTAAAAATTTTTCTCGGGTTCGTTCAATTGCATACAACGTGTGTTGGGGATGCTGCCCACTAAATAGCAAAGCATGTTTACCCTTGCCCGCACCAATTTCTACACAAATCGGGGTATTTTCAATTGGGGTAAAATCACGAGGCGCTTGCATACGTTGTGCTTGAAATTGACGAATCGGCATAATCACATCAAACTAAATAAAATCGGCATAAGTCTAACAAGTCACCTGACTTTTGCCTAATCTATTTCTCGTCACTTTGAGGATATCGCTTTATGCCACGTACATTTCCCTGCCCACGTTGTGGTGAACCAAGTGTTTGGGAAGGCAATGAATTTCGTCCATTTTGTTCTGAACGTTGTAAACTCATTGATTTAGGCGCTTGGGCTAATGATGAATATAGACTGCCTACCCAAGATGCTCCTCAGCAAAACAAGGGTAGTCAACATGAAGATGATTATGAGGATTAACCCGCCTTGCCTGCGACAAACGGATTAAACTGTTTCTCATAGCCAATAGTACTCATGGGACCATGACCTGAAATAAACTGGGTTTTATCTGGCAAACTAAAGCATTCACGCTGAATCGACTCAATAAGCTGCTCATGGTTACCACGAGGAAAGTCAGTTCTTCCAATCGAGCCTTTAAACAGGACATCGCCAGTCCAGAGTAAGCCATGGTTTTTGTTATAGAACATAACATGCCCTGGGGTATGTCCTGGGGCAAAACGTACTTCAAACTCATCTTCACCTAGTTTTAGCACTTCACCGCCTTCAAGCCATTGGTCGACTTTTACAGGCTGTGGAATTGGGAAGCCATAACGTGCTGAGACTTCCTGAATCATATCTAGCCAGAACTGATCTTCTTTATGTGGACCAACAACAGGAACACTCCATTCTTGTGCAAGTTCACCTACCGCCCCTGCGTGATCTAAATGCCCATGAGTCAACCAGAGAGCTTTAACCTTTAAACCTAAGCCTTCTACTTCTTTTTTCAAAACAGCAGCATCACCACCTGCATCAATCAAAACTGCTTCTTTTGTTTCGCTGTCCCAAACAATAGAACAATTTTGGGCAAAAGCAGTAACTGGAACGATTTTGACTTGCAGCATAAGAACCTCTGGCTAAAACACAATTAACGGTGGGCTAAGGTATGGGTAAGGGCATCAAGATTAGCCTGAACTAAACCTGCAAGCAAATCAATATGAGCCTGATCACTATTTAAAGCGGGAATATAAGCATAGCTTCCGCCACCTGCTTGCTGAAATAGCTCAGCATTTTGAATCGCTAATTCTTCAAGCGTTTCTAAACAATCAGCAGAAAAAGCTGGGCTTAAGACCTGAACAGACTTAACACCCTGCTGTGCCCAATCTTGTAAAAGCTGATCAGTATAAGGTTTCACCCATTCTTGTTTTCCAAATCGCGATTGGAAGCTAATTGCCCATTCATCATCTTTTAAATGTAAAGCTTCAGCGACTAACTTTGCGGTGATGCGACAACGGTCTGCATAAGGGTCGCCTTTGTCTGCATAAGGCTGTGGAATACCATGAAAAGACATCAGCAGTTTTTCAGGTTTACCATGCTGTGCTTGATAAGCTAAGACGCTCTCTGCCAAAGCTTGTATAAACATTGGGTGCTGATAATAGTCTTTAATAATCGTCAAACCCGGCAAATTTCGCTGAGTAGGAATCCATTTGGCAAATGCGTCATATAACGGCGCTGTCGATGTCGCAGAATATTGAGGAAATAAAGGCAATAAAATGACATGCTCTTGCGGATGAGCTGCCAGCTTTTCTAAAACTGCATCAATACCCGGATTACCATAAGTCATTGCAGGTACTACAGTTAAATCAAACTGTTTATTTTCACGCTGTAAATAAGCCTGCACACGTTTGGTTTGCTCTAATACAATTTCACGCATTGGTGAATCTTTAGACCAAACCGATGCATATGCATGTGCCACTCTTTTTGGGCGAAAAGGCAAAACAAATAGATTTAAAATGATCCACCAGATGAATTTTGGTATTTCAATCACACGTGAATCAGATAAAAACTGCTTTAAAAAACGACGCACCGCTGGAACAGTTGCCTCATCCGGTGTGCCCAAATTCGCTAAAATGACAGTAACTTTCGGTTTTTGTTCAAACGACATGCGTAAATGCCTTTCAGTTCATCTTATGACTCTAATGTAACAGCTTTCATCATTATATATAAATTGAATCGCCCTAAGCTTTTAATCGAATCCCTCGATGATTCCATTTATAACTGAGCAAGATCTTTTGAGCTTTTGTCGTTACTTTCCACAAATTGTGCTGCTCTGTCTTTGTTGGAACAATCCAGCCTTGTGATTGCATTTGCTTCTTGATTTGGAACAGCGCTTTATGATTAATCTGCGCACCAGCTACCGCATGTGCTCGTGGTAGGACCTCACGGGCATCTTCTAAGCCAGCCTGATTTAAATATTCATTTAAACACGTACTAAAACTCTCTTCTGGCATTGCTGTCTCAAAATGTTTAGCCAAGATACTTAACAGTTGAGACCAAGTCATTTTTCTTTGTCGTTTAAGCTCTTTAAAGTTGCCATCCTGAAAAGCTTGAATCTGATATTCAAACGCAAAAATATCTTGTGGGGTCACTTCATTTGCTTGAGTAGATGTCTCTGCCAGTTGATGCTCTAATTGTAAAACTTTACTTTTTAAAAGATTAATTTCATCTTCTAACTGATGCGCTTGGCGTGCTGGCACCCAACCTTGCCCCACATGCTGTTCCACTATTAAGGGCATATTTAAACGGACAGCTAACTCTAAATCTCGTGGACTTTTGAAGTAAAAAACATGGTCAGCATCATGTAATAATTTCTTTCGAAATGCTAAAAATTTCTCTTTAAGCTGCGGATGAGTCTCTTGTAAATGCATATCACGGCTTTCAGGCTGTTCATGCATAAATACAACTATTGGTTTAGCTCGACTTAAAGCATATTCATACTCTAAAGAAAAATAGCTAGAGCCTGAAATTGATTGTTCGCCATACTGGCTGCCTAACAGCAAAATGACATAATCAGACTCATCAATTTGCCGGCGGGCGAGTGTTGTTGTTAGAGGGTTTCTATATTCTAGTCCCCAAGCAAAAAACCCCATACTGACTAAGGTTTGGGAAAGAACCATACGTTCAGGTTGCATCTCGCGACCGGACGTTGAAATAAAAATCTGATAGCGTGTATCGAGCATAGCAATACCCTTATCGCCCCATAATCTCTATCTGACCTAAATAAGCCAAGATTATGAACCGCCCCAAATAAAAAAATAAAGATAAAAACGCTGTCTTCTGAATGCCTACAATAGAGCTCAACTCAGATTGTGTAGCGCCCATGTCAATTCTTGTGGAATCATATTCTGTAGTACAGGTTGCAATGCATCGGCATTATTACCACTGACATAGCATTCGATACGTGCAACATTCTGACGTATTTGGTCACATAATAACTCATTTTTTATTAAAATACGGGCTGTTTGTCGGGCAACTGCTAACCCCGAATCAACCAGTGTGAATTGGTTATCAAAAAGATGATGAATCGCTTCATTTAAAAACGGATAATGCGTACAACCGAGTACCAAATAGTCAGCACCTTGCTCGGCAGCAGGCTGTAAAACTTCTCTTAATGCATTTAAACATGCCTCACCCATTTGCTGCCCTGCTTCAACACAAGGAACAAGTTCTAGATTGGTTAAAGTCATGACTTTAACACCTGCCGGAACAGCAAATTTTTCTACTACATCTTTAATCAGTTGCCCACGAAAAGTAGCAGGTGTTGCCAATACTGCAACCACTTTAGAACGGGTTTGTAATACAGCAGGTTTTAATGCCGGAACCAAACCAACAATTGGAAAGTGCTCGCCATAATGTTCGCGTAAATGGTCAAGACTAAATGCTGAGGCAGTGTTACATGCTACCACCGCAATTTTACAGCCTTGACGGTATAGCCAATCAACAGCTCGCGCTGTGAGTTCTCTGATTTCGTCATCAGAACGAGGGCCGTAAGGTACATAGGCCGTATCGGCATAATAGACAATACGTTCGTTTGGCAAATATCTGGCAATTTCCGCTGCAACCGACATTCCTCCAATTCCCGAATCAAAAATACCAATCGGAGCATCTGCAGATGCTTTAGGCATAGATTCTAATTCGGTAAATAAAGGCTGTATGGCTGTCATGGGAGTACTAGAGTGTCGCAAAATTTCACTCTATAAAGCTTAAACCTCAAGTGCCTAATTGCAAGTGCAAATTACCACTTTTTAACTGCAAAATGGTTTCGCCCTTATCATTTTCGGTCAGTGTTCCATAGTTCACGAGGTGATAGAAAGCTTGACGTTGAATCAGCGCATTAATACCAAATCGGACATGCACATAAGGACGTAACTCTCCTGCATATTCCCGCATAAAAATAGGGTGTTCTGCATCAACTAAAATCACATCCTGATTGGTCGTGGTCAGTTGTAAAAACTGATCACCTGATATTTCGACCTGATCCACCTGACTGACTAATAAAGGTTCATCTTCAACTTCGATTTCAATTTGTTCTACAGGTGTTTTCAGGTAGAATTTACCCTCTTCTTTCCATAGGACTTTGGTAAACAGATCCAATAGAGCTTGGCGCTTGATTAATTGACCTTCGTGCCACCATTCTCCATTGGCTTTAACCGTTAAATCCATTTTACCGCAATGCTTTGGATGCCATTGCTCTAAAGGTGGGATTGACCTTTTGTGACTTTGCTGTACATCTTTTAAGTATTGTGCAATGTTCATTAAGTTTTTATCATCAGATAACGGTATTTTTCCCATATCCGATGGGGAATTATTTTGATTTACCATAGTTTATGCCTTGCTGACGAGAAAATATGACGACTCAGCCAATTGGCTAGATCATGGTTTAAAACTATACTAGCCAAAACGATAAAAGGCACAATAGCATATTTGCGCCTATGGATTAAAACTCACGGCAGCACCGGATGATCTGACATTACGGTTGCCACCTTTAAGTATTGAGGAGTCCTACATGGAACACATCGAACGCGAATCGATGGAGTTTGACGTTGTCATCGTAGGTGCAGGACCTGCAGGTCTATCTGCTGCGATTAAGATCCGTCAATTAGCGATTGAGAATAACTTACCCGATCTTTCAGTTTGTGTAGTTGAAAAAGGCTCTGAAGTAGGTGCGCATATCTTATCTGGTGCTGTACTTGAACCGCGTGCTATTAATGAACTTTTCCCGAACTGGAAAGATGAAGGCGCGCCTCTTAACGTACCTGTTACTGAAGACAAGACATTCTTCTTACTTTCAGAAACCACTTCTAAAGAAGCACCACACTGGATGGTTCCTAAAACCATGCATAACGATGGTAACTATGTTATCTCACTAGGTAACGTGGTTCGCTGGTTAGGTCAAAAAGCTGAAGAATTAGAAGTTTCTATCTTCCCTGGCTTTGCTGCATCTGAAGTGCTTTACCATGAAGACGGTACTGTAAAAGGTATTCAAACTGGCGACATGGGTATTGGTAAAGACGGCGAACCAACGCATAACTTTACTCCGGGTTATGAGCTTCATGCTAAATACACCCTCTTTGCTGAAGGTTGCCGTGGTCACTTAGGTAAACGCCTCATTGCAAAATACAACCTCGATAAAGATGCAGATCCTCAGCACTACGGTATCGGGATTAAAGAACTTTGGGAAATCGACCCAGCAAAACATAAGCCGGGCTTAGTCATGCACGGTGCTGGTTGGCCTTTGGCTGAAACTGGTTCTTCGGGTGGTTGGTGGTTATATCACGCTGAAAACAACCAAGTGACTTTGGGTATGATTGTGGACTTATCTTATGAAAATCCACATATGTATCCATTCATGGAAATGCAGCGCTGGAAAACTCACCCACTGATTAAACAGTATTTAGAAGGTGGTAAGCGTATTTCTTACGGCGCACGTGCTGTAGTGAAAGGTGGCTTCAACTCATTGCCTAAATTAACTTTCCCAGGCGGTTGCTTAATTGGTGATGATGCAGGTTTCTTAAACTTTGCAAAAATCAAAGGTTCACACACGGCCATGAAATCAGGCATGTTATGTGGTGAAGCTGTATTCGAAGCGATTGCCGCTGGTGTAGCAAAAGGTGGTGACCTTGCGATTGCACGTGTAACTGAAGGTGAAGATTTATTCGTTAAAGAACTGACTTCATATACCGACAAATTTAATAACAGCTGGTTAAAAGAAGAGCTTTATAACTCTCGTAACTTTGGCCCAGCCATGCATAAATTTGGTCAATGGATTGGTGGTGCATTTAACTTTATCGACCAAAATGTCTTTAAAGTGCCATTCACTTTACATGACTTGAAGCAAGACTTTGCTGTATTGAAAACTGTTGATGCAACAAGCTTCAAGCCAAACTATCCAAAACCAGATGGCAAATTAACATTTGACCGTTTATCTTCTGTATTTATTTCTAACACTGTACATGAAGAAAACCAGCCAGCTCACTTGAAGCTTACTGATCCTTCAATTCCAGTGAATGTGAACTTACCAAAATGGGATGAGCCTGCACAGCGCTACTGCCCTGCTGGTGTTTATGAAATCATGGAAAATGATGATGGCTCTAAACGCTTCCAGATTAACGCAGCCAACTGTGTTCACTGTAAGACTTGTGACATTAAAGACCCATCTCAAAACATCACATGGGTAACGCCTGAAGGCGGCGGTGGTCCGAATTACCCTAATATGTAATTCCTTGCGACACGGCAAAGCGTTGCTTTGCTAGCCGTGTCTCATATCCAAATATGTAATTCCTTATAAAAATTCCCCTCAAATGAGGGGAATTTTTTTATTAGAATATCTTCGATTTTTTACTAAAGACCATAACTGTTGGTCCAATAGCTGTATGTGCAGCACCATAGTCCTGATGAATCTCAATTCGGTAATCATCACATTGATAGATATATTTATTGTTCTTTTGTACCCAGCCTTTTTGGGGAACCTTAAATTTTTTGAGAATTCTGTCTTTAAAAAGATCTAAATCCGTCTCATAACTTGCCATAGGACCATCAAGAAAACTCAAACTGAATGAAGTGATCACTTGAGTATCCAAATCATAAGCAATGTGATCAACCCAAGTCACGCCTGTTTTTTTGATCTGAGGATCAACCTCATCGGCAAACTCTAAATGGTAACTATCTCCCCCTAATACCACTTGTTTCACTGTAGGGTGAAGCTTTTGAAACTCACGAATACTTTGTCCAACACTTAGACCTGCGACATTCATAGTTTGCACAGGAATTTCACAGGTTTTTGCGCATGCGATTGAACTGAACAAAGCACAAATAGTAAATCCCAAGCATAGAGGAGTACTTTTCATTTTTATGTCCTGAAAATGAGATGGATTGATTGTTTTAGTTTTTATTAGATTCAACAATATGGAGCTAAAGCTTAAGACATTGGCTTTAGCCCTTTTTCACCAAGTAATGAAATTCTTTATGACCATTTTCATCTAAACGTTCTTCTTGCAAAAGCAATTCATGACCTAAATGCATACAAAATTTAGGAATATCCCATGAGGTCGAATTGTCTGTTGCGAAGACCTCAACCACGTCTCCAGATTTAGATTTACGGATGGCCTGATGCAACATCATGACAGGTTCCGGACAACGTAAACCACGCGTATTAAGTTGTACAGTAGGTGAAATGGGTTGTTCTGACATAACAAACTCGAACAAATAGAATTTTCACATTTTAGCATAAACCGATCACTGACTTATGAACTGTAACTGGTGTTTACATAACAATATGTGTTTTGTCTTTTACTTTGTTTTATAGATGCATAAGGGCCTTTTCTTCGGTATGATCAGTGTATTCATTTGATACATTGAGTCTTTAGGAAAGATCATGCAAGAGGAACCGAGTCCGTCGTGGGGAATGCGAGGCTTACGAAAGTGGTTAGGTACAGCGCCCGAAACCCGAGATGAATTATTAAAACTAGTCCAAAATTCACGTCGTTTTTTAGAACCTGATACTGTTGCCATGCTTGAAGGCGTTCTTGACCTTCCAGCTACCAAAATTCGTGAAGTCATGACACCACGAACAGCAATGATCAGTATGCAAGAAGATGATCAGTTACTCGATATTCTTCATATATTGGTTGAGTCTGCTCACTCACGTTTTCCAGTTTTCTCAGCTGACCAACCTGATAATGTTGTCGGTATTTTGCTGGCAAAAGATTTACTTCCATTTTTGACTGAACCGAATACCAAAGTAGATATTCGCTCTCTTATGCGCCAGCCACTATTTGTGCCTGAAAGTGCGCGCTCAGATCAAGTTCTTCGTATGCTCAAACATACCCAGACCCATATTGCCATTGTAATTGATGAATATGGTTCAACAGCAGGTATTGTCACGCTTGAAGATATTCTTGAAGAGATTGTTGGTGAGATTGAAGATGAACACGATACTGCTGATGAAGATGCACAGTATATTGTTCCTGATAACGATCACACTGTAGCGAATGCTTGGATGGTGCAAGCACTTACACCAATTGAACATTTCAACACTGTTTTAGATGCTGATTTTTCTGACGATGAAGTAGAAACTGTCGGCGGTTTATTGCTTCAAGAAATTGGTTTAGTCAGTGATTTACAAGGTCAGACTGTTGAGCTTGGAAAATGGTTATTTACGATTGTTGAAGCAGATGCCCGCACTATTCATCTGATTCGAGCTGTACGTCAATGAGAGCATACTTTGAAAAGCTGTTAGATTCTTCGCAACAACAAAAACAGCTTCCTTTTATTTTTCCCTTGCTCATTGCTTTATTTTCAGGTGCCGTGTTCAGTTTTGCACTGGCACCTTATTATTGGTGGTGGTTGGCAATTTTGTCTCCTGCCCTACTTTATGCCACATTGCATAAACGCTCAGCTAAACAAGCTTTTGCACTTGGCTGGAGTTATGGCTTTGGTTTATGGTCTGTAGGCGCTTTCTGGCTCTATACCTCTATCCATGTCTACGGCGACACCAATGCTTTTCTAAGTGTATGTATGATTGCTGTGATGGCTCTTGTGATGGGCTTATTTACAGCATTTCAGACCTGGGTTTATCGACGTTTCTTCCCTGAAACACCACTGACTTTTGCACCACTCTGGATAATTTTCGAGTGGGCTAAAACTTGGGTATTTACAGGTTTCCCATGGCTATTTGTAGGTTATGCTTTTACCGAACGTTTACTTGATGGTTATGCGCCATTATTTGGTATTTATGCAATTTCCTTCGTAGTTATTGTATTAGCATGTGCTTTAGTAGAAGTTCTACGTAAGCGTATTTTCTGGGTTATCCCTGCTGCCCTATTAGTTTTAGGCGCATGGGGAGCATCCTTTATCCAGTTTGTACAACCTAAGGCTGCTAAACCGCTTAGCGTTTCTCTGATTCAAGGCAATATTCCCCAAGATTTAAAATGGCTGACTGAATACCAAGTCAGAACATTAGAAATTTATGCAGGCTTAACGCAGTCCGAATGGGGCCGAGACCTCATAGTATGGCCTGAATCATCCATTCCACTTTTCCAAACCGATATTGAACCGTTTTTGGATGCAATGGATGCACAAGCTAAAAAGAGCCATACGGCATGGGTAACTGGTATTCCTTACTGGGATGTTGAGAAATCACATCAAGCTGGCAGCCCGTTGTACTACAACAGCATTATGGCTTCTGGCAGCGATGCAAGTGGTCTTTATAAAAAGCAGCGTCTTGTTCCGTTTGGTGAATATATTCCACTTTCAGGTTTACTCGCTTGGGTACTACCTGCTATGCAAAACGACATTAGCATGAGCGGTTTTTCACGTGGTGAAAGCAACCAGAAACCACTCATGATTAAAGGACATGCGCTTGCAGCTGCAATTTGCTATGAAGTGGCGTATCCAAACCTGACACGACGTAATGCAGAAGATAGCGATTTCTTAGTGACGGTATCTAATGATGCTTGGTTCACTGGAACAGCTGGCCCATGGCAACATTTACAAATGGTGCAAATGCGCGCGAAAGAAAATGGACGCTGGTTTATTCGTGCAACCAATACTGGTGTAACAGCGTTTATCGATCAAAATGGTCATATCACTGAACAGGCACCTATTGATAAAGAGTTTGTCTTGAGAGGTGATTTACCGGCCATGCAAGGTCAAACTCTCTATAACCGTTTAGGTGATTATCCAATTTTAGGATTTGCAGTATTACTGCTGGTCTTAGGTTGGGTTTATCGTCCACGTAAAGTTGACGTGTCTTTTAAATCACGTCGCTAAATTACAATAGCTTTGTACCCAGAGGAACTTCAAACTCTGGGATGCAAAGTGCAATGTCGCCATCTGCATTATGAAACCCTGTCACTAAACATTCTGACTGAATAGGCCCGATTTGTTTCTTAGGGAAATTTACTACCGCAACCACTAACTTACCAATCAAATCTTGTGGCTGATAGAGTTTAGTAATCTGAGCACTCGATTTACGTACACCCAATTCTTCACCAAAATCTACATGCAAAATATAGGCAGGTTTACGCGCTTTTTCAAAAACCTCAGCTTGAATAATTTTGCCAACGCGAAGTTCTACTTTTAAAAAATCATTCCACTCGATCTGTTCCACTTTGTATTTCTCATATTTTTAAATTTTCAAATCAAAAACATATAATATTAAAAAATAAATTATTAATGTTTTGTTTGAAAATTTCATGTTAAATTAAGTCCGCTGATTCAAAAGCCGTAAACGTTTACGTCAATCAACGTTCCAACATACCTCCAACAAGGCTTGGAGCTATTTGTTCAAAATATTTTTATTTTGAATGGCACGGGCGTTTGTTGGTTTACGGAGTCTAAATGGAAAACCCAAAAACTTTCTATAATTTTAAGAAACTTCCAAGTCGCTATTCAGCTATAGTTTTACCTTTTCTGCTATCCATCATTATGACTTTTGTAGTTTCCATGGTCAGTACTTTACGAAGTTTAGGATTAGAAGAATTTTCTATAAATGTATGGATGTCTGCATGGGCAATTTCTTGGCTGATTGCTTTTCCAACGCTACTATTAGTGTTACCTATTGTTCGTAAAATCACTGCACTTTTGGTACACCCTGTTTAAAAAATTAAAACGTAGATCTTGAGTCTACGTTTTATCTAAAAATTTGGTTTTGAAATATCATTAAAAAGCGATAGATAGCTCCAAAGATAAATAGGCAACTAAACTCGATAAAAAGACCATGGGTACATAGCGATAAGCTTTAAAGAGCAAGTGTTCATATTTAGAAGATATTTGTTTAGCCTGCCAGACGCTTGCTTTTAATGCAGTAAAGAAGCTCACCATTAACCATGCACTCACAATACTGAGTGTAAAGAAGCCAATCACAATTTGGCTACTTCCTTCTGTACTTAGCCATAGTTTTAAAGAAACTTCAGCAATAGGTAATAATGCCAAAATCAATAGGACAGATTTAAGCATCGCCCAATGAAACTGGTTCAGCTCATCAAGTACGAGAAATGCTTTCATTTAATCTCTCCTATTCATTAAATAAAGTGCTTTTTATTTATTATGCAAATCTTTTATTTAAATATATAGCTTATTTTTTCACATATTTTAACTTTCTTGTAACTATTAAATATGGGAATAATTCTTATTTTAAATCTCAAATCCAGATATTAACTTTATTATTTTAATTTCAAGAGCTTATTATATTTTTGTGATTAAGAAAGATTATCAATTCGCATTATTATTTTATTTTTTAACGAACTGATAATCTCTCTACATTTTAATTAAGGTTGATAGTAAATATCGGCGTCGTTACCTTCACCACCTTCTTTACCATCGGCACCAAATGAATATAGATCAAAAGGACGACCATCTTTTCCAGGTACAACATATTGGATGTCATTTTTCCAACTGTCTTTAGGGTAACCACCTTTCACATAACCACCTGGCATCCAGTTTTTTGCTGTAGCTGGCTGGTTAATAAGTGCATCTAAACCACCTTCTTGCATAGTTGGGAAATGGCCGTTATCGAGCTTGTATTGATCTAGAGCTCCTGCTACACCTTTCAAGGTAATTTGAGTCGTATCGATTTTAGCTTTTTCACTACGGCCCATGACATTCGGCACGATCAACGCAGCCAACACGCCTAAAATTACAATAACAACCATGACCTCAATAAGGGTAAAACCTGAAGCACGTTTCATTCGAACACCGCTCGAACGTGCCGCAAGTCCGAAAGCTGTACTTGGGGAACAAACATCTGATGGAGAGCTATGCTCAGAGTGGCACGATTGTGCATTTTCCAAAGCTACGTTTGAGGTTTGTTGAGCATCCCTAACGTGCTCATTTTTTTTCATGACCATCTTCATCATTATCTCTGATATCAAAGTTATTAAATCATATTGTTCATATTTACGATTGGCAGCATAACCGCAATTACAATAACCAGTACAATGCTTGCCATTAAAACTAGCATTAGCGGTTCAAGTAATGCCAATAAGGTTGAAATAAATGTCGTAACCTCACGGTCTTGCATGGTCGAAGCACGTTCTAACATCCGGTCAAGCTCACCAGATGCCTCTCCACTTCGAATCATTTGTACCATCATTGGTGGGAAATAACCACTACGCTCTAGTTGTGTCCCCAAGCTTCCACCTTCTGTGACGCGTTCAGCAGCATGAGCAATTGAATCGCGTATGACCCAGTTATTGGTAACTGCCGCTCCAATTTTTAAAGCGTCGACTAACGGTACACCTGAACGAGTCAAAATAGATAAGGTACTGGCAAAACGTGCAGAATTAATACCACGTGATAGTTTACCGAATAATGGCAATTTGAGTGTTAAGCGATCAAAAGCATAATGTCCGGCGGTTGTTTTGAGAAAACGAACAAATGCCACAATACCTACAACTGCAAAAAGGATAATAAACACCCATGCATGGCGAATAAAATCACTGGCTTTCATTAAAGCAACGGTAATCCACGGCAATGCATCTTTGCTTTGATCGAAAGTTTTTACAATCTCGGGTACAACATAAGTCATTAAACCCATCACAATACCAAATGACATCAGCATTAAAATGATGGGGTAAATCATGGCACCTTGTACTTTCTTTTGCATGGCAAAACGGTTTTCGGTGTAATCAGACAACTGATCTAAAATCAGATCTAGATGTCCCGAGCGCTCACCTGCGGCAACCGTTGCAATATAAAGGTCAGGGAATCGTCCTGATTGTTGCATGCCTTGCGCCAATGAATGTCCTTCCAATACTCTTGAGCGGACTGAAAGTAATAAATTTTGCACATGCGCTTTTTCACTTTGCTTGCTCACGGCGCGTAAGGCTTCTTCTAATGGAATTGCTGCTGCGACCAAAACTGACAGTTGTCTGGTCATAAGTGCCAAGTCATAAGCGCTAAACTTTTTTTGGAACAATCCTTGGCTTTGATGTTTATCTTTTTGTTCAACAGGATCAACGCTAATAGGGGTCCATGCTTTATCGCGTAATTGTTGGCGAATCTGACGTGCTGAATCTCCTTCAAGCACCCCCTTTTGCTGCTTCCCTGAAGCATCAATAGCAGTAAATTGATATGCAGGCATGATAATGTTCTAATTTTCCAAAAATAATAGTCGCTGCTGTTGCATCTATGCTACGCAATCATTCATATTCATTCTATAGCCTGTGTAGAATACCCAAGTCCTCTTCACGACGCTACGCCGTTTTTTAAAATTGACGAAATGAGCCTCTATGACCATAACGCCAAAACCTGATTCTATTGTTTATCGTGTGCGTGTTGCCGTACCTGTGCATCTGTACGACACTTTTGACTATACACTCACCAAAGCACAATATGAACGAGCTCAGGTAGGTTCACGCGTCGCTATTTCATTTGGACGGCAAAACCTGATTGGTATCATTACTGAAAAAGTTGACCCACAAGAATCATTTACAGGCAACTTTCAGCTTAAAGCCATTTCTGAACTTTTAGATGATGAACCTATTTTAGATGAACAAGTTTTAAGTTTATTGACATGGTCAGCACAATATTACCAATTTCCAATTGGTGAGGTCATGCAAACGGCCCTACCCGCGTTATTGCGTCAGGGTAAACCAATGGATGTATTGTTTCATTTATGGAAAATCATTCCTTGTGACAATGTAGAAGCCCTGTTAAAGCGTTCCATTAAGCAACAAGATGCTTATCAGATTTTAAAATTGCATCCTGCGGGCACTACAGAAAATATTCTTAATTTAAGTGGTGTAGAAACGGCTACGCTTAAAGCGCTGCAAAAGAAAGGACTCATAGACTGTACACTTGAGCCTCATGATTTTAGCCCAGCACCTGTGCAATTGGCTCAAATGCCACTTACGCTAAATGATGATCAGAAGAAGGCAACTCAGCACGTCATTAATGCACAGCATCAATACCAAGCATTTTTACTAGATGGCTTAACTGGAAGTGGTAAAACTGAAGTTTATCTGCACATCATGCATGAAGTATTAAAGCAAGGTAAGCAAGTACTAGTACTAGTACCTGAAATTGGTTTAACCCCTCAAACTATTTCGCGCTTTAAGTCTCGTTTTAACTGCGATATTGCTTTATTGCATTCGGGCTTAAATGACTCTAAACGCCTCCAAGCATGGCAACAGGCACAAACTGGTAAAGCCTCTATTATTTTAGGCACTCGTTCAGCCATTTATACACCGCTGCCACGTTTGGGCCTCATCATTTTAGATGAAGAACATGATCTGTCTTATAAACAGCAGGAAGGCTTCCGTTATCATGCACGTGATGTCGCACTGTACCGAGGCCACTTACAAAGCTGCCCTGTTATTTTGGGTTCAGCGACTCCAAGCATCGACAGCTATCACTTGGTGGAAACTGGTAAGTTAACTTCACTGCAACTTAACCAGCGTGCAGGCCACGCGCTTTTACCTAAAATGCATTTGATCGATCTTAAAATTGTCAAAAAACAGCATGGAATTAGCCAGCCTTTAATTGAGCAAATTAAAAATACCCTAGCAAGAAAAGAACAGGTTTTAATCTTTTTAAACCGACGCGGTTATGCACCTGTACTGGTTTGTGAAAGCTGTGGATGGCAAGCAAATTGCCCACATTGTGATGCGCATTTTACGTTGCATACTCAGCCTTATTCTTATTTACATTGTCACCACTGCGGCACGGTTCATCGCCTACCCGATCACTGTCCTGAGTGTCAGCAAAAGAGTTTAAAAACTTTAGGTGCAGGAACAGCCAAAGTTGAAGAACACTTACAAGAATTATTCCCGGATCATGATGTGATTCGGGTCGATCGTGACAGTACAAGTCGTGTGGGCAGTTGGCAAAAAATTTATGATCGTATTCATCAAAACAAACCCACAATTTTGCTCGGTACTCAAATGTTGGCAAAGGGTCACCATTTTCCGCATGTGACTTTAGTTGCTATTTTAGATATTGATGCAGGTTTACTGAGTGTTGATATTCGAGCACCTGAGCGTACTGCTCAACTCATTGTACAAGTGGCTGGCCGTGCAGGTCGTGGAGAACACAAAGGCCATGTTTATTTGCAAACTTTAAGACCCGATCACCCTTTACTCACCACACTCATTGAAAAAGATTATCGGGCTGTTGCCAAACAAACGTTGGCTGAACGTAAAGTTGCATTGCTTCCGCCGTATCGCTATGCCGTACTTATACGTGCTGAGTCAAAAGATCGTGACTATACCTTACAATTTTTAAATGAAGCTGCCGAGCAACTACGTCAAATTGCAGGTGATATTGTTGATATCTGGGGACCGATTCCAGCGCCAATGGAACGTAAAGCTGGACGCTACCGTGCCCACATGGTGATTTTATCTGCCGACCGTGCTCGTCTACATTTTTACTTAAGACAATGGTGGGCTCAATTGGTCCATGCACCAAGACAACATCAACTTAGACTATCAATTGATGTTGACCCACAAGAATTTAGTTAGATGATTTGAATATCATAGTGTGAAGAAGTCTTTTTGGCTTTACACTTAAAAAGATCAATACATTCGGGGTAATGAATGTCATTCCTACTGCAAGCAACAATTTTTCTTGGAGCTTCTCTAATTTTAGTCCCTTTGGGTAAACGCTTAGGGATTGCAACAGTTTTAGGTTATTTATTTACGGGCATACTTCTTGGCCCGAGTGTTTTAAATATTGCCCATGACCCCGAAGCCATTATGGAATTGGCTGAGTTTGGGGTGATCTTACTGATGTTTCTGATTGGGCTAGAATTACGTCCACAACGTTTATGGGAAATGCGTGACTCCATTTTTGTAATGGGAAGTCTGCAAGTCCTCATTAGCGGTGGCGTACTTATGCTGATCATGCTATTACTCTTTAAACAGCAGCTTTCTGTCAGCTTTGTGATTGGCTTTGCACTTGCGTTATCTTCAACTGCCTTTGTTCTGCAACTACTCACTGAAAAACAACAGCTTAATACCACCTATGGTCAGCAATCTTTTTCAATTTTGCTGTTCCAAGATATTGCAGCCATTCCTTTATTGGCAGTCATTCCACTGTTGGCTGGAACAGAATCGACCCATCACGGCGTCGCTTATTTTGCAGCGATTATTGCCACATTTACTGGCCTGTTTTTGTTTAGCCGCTACGTCATGCGTCCATTTTTCCGTTTTGTGGCGAAAAGCGGTGCAACCGAGCTGATTACAGCAGTAGGGTTATTTATTATTCTTGCTGTTGTATTACTCATGGATACTTTGGGTATTAGTACCACATTAGGTGCTTTCCTCACTGGTGTACTTTTAGCTGACTCAGAATTCCGCCATGAAGTTGAAGCAAGTATTGCGCCGTTTAAAGGACTATTGCTGGGCTTGTTCTTTATGACTGTCGGCATGACCACGCAACTATCATTGCTCATTGAAATGCCTTGGCTCATTATTGGTGGAGCAGTCGGCCTGTTGGTGATAAAAACCCTTATCTTGACTGCCATTGCCCGCTATAAAAAGTACAGCTGGAATAATAGCCTGCTACTTGGAACATGTTTAGCTCAAGGTGGTGAATTTGCTTTTGTCATTTTGAGTCTTGCTAAAAGCGAAAAGATTTTAACGGACGCTTTATTAGAGCCTGTTACGCTTATTGTGACCTTATCAATGGTACTTACCCCATTACTGTATTGGTTTATGACCTGTAAGATCATTCCACTTTTTCATAAAGAACGTCCACCTGAATACGATGAAATTCCTCAGCAAGAAAACCCGATTATCATTGCCGGTTTTGGTCGCTTTGGACAAATTATTGCACGTATTGCCCGCTTGCAACACTTAGGTTTTACTGCCATCGACAACAACCTTCATCAAGTTGACTTTGTTCGTCGATACGGCGGTAAACTCTATTATGGTGATGTTACTCAGCCTGACTTACTTCGTTCAGCAGGTATTGAAAAAGCCAAAGTATTTATTTTAGCTATCGATGATGTCGAAGACTCTATGAATGTTGCACGTCATCTTAGATTGAACTATCCAAACTTAAAATTGTTAGCTCGTGCACGTGACCGCCACCATGTACATCTATTAAGAGATTTAGGTGTTGAACATATTTGGCGTGAAACTTACTTATCATCGTTAGGTATGGCTTATCGAGCTTTACGTGAACTCGGTATTTCTGATGAACAAGCTTATAACAATATCGAAATCTTTCGAGATTATGATGAAAAACTACTCATACAACAGCAAAGCATTTATACCGATGAACAAAAGGTTTTTGAAACTCATCGCAATGCTTTAGCTGAACTTGAACATCTATTTGAAAGCGACGCACAACAAGCAACATCAAGACATGACGTGGACTTAAAGCGTCATTTACAACCAAATCGTATCGACATTACACGAGATCACGAAGAATAACTTGAGATTTCGCAAAATGGCTATATTAAGGACTTATTCACATTGCCTAAATGATTGCGACAATCGGTACAAAAGTTACCGTTGTCCTGCTTGCAGCTTCACTGCATTCCCTAAGCTTGATTAAACCGAAGTTGTTATAATCTGCTTAGGGCCCTGGAGAATATTATGTCTGATTTACGCCAACGCTTTTATATAGAGGACTTTCCTGTTCGTGGTGAAGTAGTTCATCTAGAAGAAGCATTACAAACTATTTTAGCTCAACGCGATTACATGCCTGCAGTTAAAATTCTGCTAGGCGAGATGTTGAGCGCGACCGCATTACTTGCGAGTACATTAAAAATCAAAGGCCGTATCAGCTTGCAAATCCAGGCTTCCGGCTCTTTCAAATGGGCCATGGCTGAATGTAACCATTTAGGTGAAGTTCGTGCTTTAGCAGACTACGAAACAGATCCTCGCTTTGTTGAAGCAACTGACAGCAGTACAGTCCTTGGCGCTTTGGTTAATCCAATTTTATTTATTAACATCGAACCTGAGCATGGTGAGCGTTATCAAGGGATTGTCCCTCTTGACCAAACCAATTTAGCAGGTTGTTTAATGCAGTATTATGACCTTTCTGCACAAATCCCAACTCGTATTGTATTGGCAAGTACAGCTAAACGTTCTGGTGGTTTACTCATTCAGTTATTACCTCGTCATGATGAAGAAGAGCAAAAACTGGTTGATGAAGACTTATGGCCACGTTTGACTATGCTGACTGAAACGCTTAAGTCTGAAGAGCTAACAGAGCTTTCAGCAAATGAGATTCTGTATCGTCTCTATAACGAAGAAGAAGTACGCTTACCAGAAGTTGAACACTTAAAATTTGGTTGTACTTGTTCTAAAGAACGTTGTGCTAAAGCGCTCATTCAAATTGGTGTAGATGCTGTTCATGAAACATTGGAAGCGCAAAACCCAATTCAAATGGATTGTCAGTTCTGTAACACTCGTTATGAATTCACTGCTGAAGAAGCACTGGGTTTATTTGGTGAACATTTGAGTTAATTCCTCATTTTATAAAAAGGCGGTCAAACCGCCTTTTTATTTATCTATCGTTTGTGATGATAATTTTCAGCTTCTTATTTTAAATCAGTTAATATGAGCTTACTTTGTAATCCAATAAATAAGACGCTTATATTCCATGAATTATTTTGATTATTTTCTCTTTATTTTCAGTGTCATTATTATGATTGCGACCCCTGGTCCAGTCATGATTTTGGTAGCAAGTGCCGGACTTAAAGGTGGCTATAAAAAAGCACTGGAAACCATTTTTGGTACTAACCTTGCCTCACTGGTTTTAATTTTTATTTCAGTACTCGTACTTAAAGGCGTACTCGGTATTAATGAAAGCTATTTAAATATTATTCGGGTTTTAGGCTGTCTCTATATTGGTTATTTAGGTTTGAGCATTTTAAAAGAAGTCATTCAAGCACCTCATCCTGAAGCAATAAAAACAATTTCGTCTCAAAATGGTGGTTTTAAAAAAGGCTTTCTCGTTGGTATTTCAAACCCTAAAGATATTATTTTCTTTTCAGCCTTTTTTCCTCAATTTGTCTCAATTTCACCGAATCTTAATTTCAGTTTGACCTTGCTTACCCTGACATGGATTGTTTTAGATTTTTTAACCCTATCTTTGGTTTATGTATTTTTCCGCCGCCTTTCTAACAGCCACTTATATCCTAAAATATTAGGTGTATGCGGTCTATTACTTTTACTTATTGCCCTATACGGTTTATATCAGACTTTCATGTAAAAAGTTCGAGGCATAGCTCTAACCGACCTATGTCTCTTTTCACCATACTTCCCTATTGTGTAAGAGAACAACTCTTATACAATCTAGCTTGTTGAAAGCCTTAAAAATTGTTTCATAATGAAATAAACAACACCATCGTGATAAAACATTATGGCCAAAAATTATTATGAAGAATTAGGGGTTACACGAGAAGCCTCTGCTGATGAGATTAAAAAAGCATATCGGAAATTAGCTCGTAAATATCACCCCGATATCAGCAAAGAAAAAGATGCAGAAGAAAAAATGCAGGCGATTAACATTGCCTATGACACGTTAAGCAATGCAGAAAAAAAAGCTGAATATGACCAAATGTTAGACCATCCACAAAGCTTTAATGGCTTTGGTCAAGGAGCGGCTCAAGGCGGATTCGATGGTGCACGCTTTTATCGTCAAGGTTCTACAGGTGGTGAAGCTGACTTTAGCGGTTTTGAAGACTTATTTGGTCGCTTTGGTGCAGGATTTGGCGGTGGTGGTCAACAACAATATCAAAGACAACAACGTAGTTATCGCGGAGAAGATCAACATGCCAGCATAGAGGTTGACCTAGATATTGCCTACCATGGTTCAACGCAACAGATTACCTTACAAATTCCAACTGTGAATGTTTATGGTGAGCCTGAGGTACAACGTAAAACTTTACAGGTAAAAATACCGAAAGGTATGAAGGAAGGCCAACAAATTCGCCTAAGCGGACAGGGACAAAGTGGTATCAATGGCGGTGCCAATGGCGATCTTTATATAGAGATTCAATATAAAGATACCGATCGTGTTCATGTCGAAGGCAGTGATGTATATTTAACTGCAGATGTAGCACCTTGGGAGGCTGCATTAGGTCAAGGCATTGAAGTAAAAACACCTGCGGGGTCATTACATGTCAATTTACCTAAAAATGCAAAACAAGGACAACAGCTACGTTTAAAAGACAAAGGGATACCAAATAAAACGCCAGGCCATCTTTATTTAATTTTAAATATTGTATTCCCACCTGCGCATTCTGAAAAAGAAAAAGAAGCGTATCAGCAATTGGCTGAAGCCTTTGCTTCATTCGAACCTCGTTCATCTCATTAGGGAGCAAGATCATGACAACCATCCATTATCGAGAAATTGTATGTGACGGCCACACCTTTAGTGCTGAAGTCGTTGATGAACAATCTACATTTGACTTACAACAATTTGCCCAAGCCTGTGGTCAAAGCCCGGACTGGATTCTAGAGCTTATTGAGTACGATATTTTAGTGATTGAAAGTACACCTGAAAAACATCAGTTTATGGGTGAAGACGTTATCCGTGCTCGTAAAGCTTATCGTTTGCAACGTGACTTTGATGCGAGTTTGGCAGCTGTTGCGGTGATGTTAGACTTGATTGATGAAGTACAGCAACTTAGAAAACAGTTGAAGCATTTTCATTAAGTTTTTTTTAAATGATATTTTCCGAGGTATAGCTTGAGCTAAAAGTCATCCTTGGCCTGCCTATTATCTAAATAGTATTGTTTTTGCAATAAAATTAGTTAAATGCTGGTAGTGAACAGGTTCTAAGGATGACAAATGCCTTTGGTTACTTTGGGCAAAACCAAAGTAACGAATTAGCTATAACTATTTGATATATTAATGAGAAGACTCCGTCGTGCAGAAATAAAAATTTATTTTAATCGAGTAATTTTCTCTAATTCCTTCACAGTCTGCTTAATCGGTTCATATTCCAAAAACCAAAACAAATTCATCCGTTCTTCACGATGCTGCTGCGCCAATAAATCGATAACACTTTTTTCACCACGCCCGACCAAATGCTGTCGATAGAAGTAATACAGCAATAAAACCGTACTGAGCAACATGACACCAAGCATAATCCAGAAACCGACTGGCGATTTAAGCCCTGGAATAAACTCAAAGTTCATTCCATAAATACCCGTTAAAAGTGTAAGCGGTGCAAATACAGCAGTAATAATGGCAAGAATACGCATATTCTCATTGGTTTGGTTTGAAATGGCTGAGAAATGCAAATCTATGGCTGACTGAATAGCACTACGTAAACGTAAAGTATGTTTTTGAATACGTTCAACATGACTCATTAAATCATTCAAACGAACCAACAAAAGATCTTGCGAACTATGTGTTCGTTCACCAATAACATGATGATAGTTTTCTACAATTTCATCTCGAAACTCTTGCAAGGTTTCGATCTGCTCTTCACATAGATTTTCGACCTGCTGAAAAGCCATGTTTTCATGAAACAGTTGATGCCATTGTTTAAAACGGCGATTACCTTGTAATAGTTGTTGTTGCCAATGCTCAACCCTTCTGGTTAAAGGTGAACGAATATCAAGATAACCATCCACCATGCTATTCAGTAGGCGTAGACACAAATCTACAGGTGAGTTAGGCAGCTTACGGGTTTTGTTTTGTTCTTCTAGAGTTCGACATAAAATATTTTCAAGACGCTGAATATAATTTTCAATCGACTTATTGCCCTGCTCCCGTACGCTAATCAGAACTTTAGGCGTAAAAATAAAACTAATAGGCGTGGTTGCTAAGCCAAATACACTCTCATGTGATTCCCCATTTTTAATTTCATCATCTGGGGTAACTAGCTTTTTAAAAATCAGCAAGTCATATTCTTCAAGCGTATCAAAAGCGCAAGGATGCTCGATATTGGCAATATCTCGCATATGAAATTCATTAATAGCTATATCAGTAAGCTGCTGAATTTTTTGTTGCCATTCTTCATTATGGTTAACAACATCAGACCTCACACTATCAACCCAGAAGAACTCTAGAACATGTTCAGTGTGCTTTTCTCGGCTCAAAAAAACATAGCCATCGTTTTGATGACGATAAAAATAATAAACCTGCATACCACGTCGATCTATTTGTGTGTTACTTGCATCATGCCATAAAAAAAGCCCGCATCAAGCGGACTTTTTTAGTGAGTTAAGCAATTATGCTTGCTCAATATCTTTCATAGTCAATTTGATACGACCACGGTTGTCAACATCAGCAACTTGTACTTTAACTTCCTGACCTTCTTTAAGAACATCAGTTACGTTCGCAATACGCTCATTAGAGATTTGCGAAATGTGAAGAAGACCATCAGTACCTGGCATAATGTTTACGAACGCACCAAATTCTACGATACGGATAACTTTACCGTCATAGATTTTACCTGGTTCAACTTCAGCAGTAATCGCTTGGATTTTTGCAATAGCAGCTTTAGCAGCAGCTTTAGTTTCACCAAATACGCGAACTGTACCGTTATCTTCAATATCAATTGCAGCTTTAGTTTCTTCAGTAATTTGACGGATTGTTGCACCACCTTTACCAATTACATCACGGATTTTATCCGGATTAATTGTAATTACTTCGAATGTTGGAGCATGCATTGAAATTTCAGGACGAGCGCGTGAAATTACTTTGTTCATTTCATTAAGGATGTGCATACGACCAGCAAATGCTTGGTTTAATGCAACTTCCATAATTTCTTCAGTAATACCTTCGATCTTGATGTCCATTTGAAGTGCAGTAATACCATTTGCAGAACCTGCTACTTTAAAGTCCATGTCGCCAAGGTGGTCTTCGTCACCTAAGATGTCAGAAAGTACAGCAAAACGCTCGCCTTCTTTCACTAAGCCCATTGCGATACCTGCAACTGGCGCTTTAAGTGGAACACCTGCATCCATAAGTGATAATGATGCACCACATACAGAAGCCATTGAAGATGAACCGTTAGATTCAGTAATGTCAGATACAATACGAATCACATACGGGAAGCGGTCAGCTGCAGGAAGAACTGCTTGAACACCACGACGTGCTAAACGACCATGACCAATTTCACGACGCTTAGGACCAGATTCACGACCTGTTTCACCTACAGAGTATGCAGGGAAGTTATAGTGCAACATGAAGTTGTCAGTTTTAGTACCTGACAATGTATCAACCATAAGTGCATCACGAGTATTACCCAAAGTTGTTGTTACCAACGCTTGAGTTTCACCACGTGTAAATAATGCAGAACCGTGAGCGCGGTCTAATACGCCAACTTGTACGTCGATACCACGAACAGTTTTAGTATCACGACCATCAATACGTGGCTTACCTGACAAGATGTTGTCACGTACTGTACGGTATTTAAGGTCTTCAAATAATTCGTTTACTTCGTCAGCAATACCAGTTTCGTCATTTTCAGGAACGAACTGAGCTACAGCTTCTGCATAAAGTGCATCAAGTGCTGCATAACGGTCTTGTTTAACCGCAATCGTATATGCTTCAGAAATTTTAGCTTCGAAAGCTGCTTTTAATTGCTCAAGAAGTGCTTCATTTTTAGTTGGAGCAACCCAAGTTGACTCAACTGCACCAGCAGCGGCAGCAAATTCTTTAATTGCTTGAATCGCGATTTGCATTTCGTCATGACCGAAAAGCACAGCGCCAAGCATTTGGTCTTCTGAAAGTTCTTTCGCTTCAGACTCAACCATTAATACAGCAGACTCTGTACCAGCAACCACAAGGTCAAGGTCAGACTGAGCAAGTTGTTCAAAATTCGGGTTTAAAACATATTCACCATTAATTAAACCAACACGTGCACCACCAATTGGACCACGGAAAGGAGTACCAGCAATAGACAATGCTGCTGATGTACCAAGCATTGCTGCAATGTCGGCATCCATAGTTTTGTCAGAAGAAACAACAGTTGCTGTTACCTGAATTTCGTTGAAGTAACCTTCTGGGAACAACGGACGAATTGGGCGGTCAATAAGACGTGAGATTAAAGTTTCAGCTTCAGAAGCACGGCCTTCACGCTTACCGTAACCACCAGGGATACGACCAGCTGCATATTGTTTTTCTTGATAGTTAACTGTTAACGGGAAAAAGTCTTGACCCGCTTTTGCTTTAGGTTGAGCAACAACTGCAACCAAAACAGTTACGCCACCCATAGTAATTAAAACTGTGTTTGCCTGACGAGCAACGCGACCCGTTTCTAAAACGACTTGATGCTGACCGAATTGGAATTCTTTACGAACGATGTTAAACATTGACATGTATTGTATTTTCCTGATTTTATTCTAGTGAGACCCCTAAGGTTTGGCATTCAGACTACAACTATTGGTAGATAAATGACAAAGCTTAGAAGCCATCACACTAGACCAAAAAATTTAAATAATATTAAACGCAAAGAAGGAGCGCACAAGCGCCCCTTCTATAAATCGCCTAACGGTAGATTAGGCGAAACTTTCTTTTCAGAAACAAAGCATAACAACATGCGATAAACCGAAAACAAAGCAAAATCGAATTAACGACGTAGACCTAAAGCACCGATCAAAGCAGTGTAACGCTCGTGGTCTTTACCATTTAAGTAGTCAAGTAATTTACGACGTTGGTTAACCATACGGATCAAACCGCGACGGCTATGGTGGTCGTGTTTGTGAGCTTTAAAGTGACCTTGCAAATCATTGATTTGAGCAGTCAATAAAGCTACTTGTACTTCTGGTGAACCAGTGTCGTTTTCAGCGCGAGCAAATTTAGCAATGATCTCTGCGCGGTCTGCATTAGTTAAAGCCATTCGATTTCTCCGAGATGCTTAAAAAAATAAATGATATGAATCAGTTGAGCGCAACTGACTGCCGTGCATCACTACAGCAAGTTGCCTATTTTAAGGTATCTATATATGGATTGCAAAATTGTTTTCAGTTACCTGTCATTTTAGACACTGACATCAGCGTCCGAACCCTGCACACTTGGCCTTCAATAAAAAGAAAGAAGCGCGAGGGACGTGTGAAAATATTTTCGACCAACACCTGTCCGGTACCGGACGATCTTGGATCAGTCATTCACCATAAAGATGAAGTGCCCGCTGAATTGGGTGGAATGAATAAACATCAGGTTCAAAAAATCTGGAAAAGTATTGAGTCGTTATATAAAACTGGGAACTATCCGCTCATTACTTTCTGTCTACGCAGACAAGGCAAAATTTTATTAAACCGAAGCATTGGCTATGCTCAAGGCAACTCTCCGGCAGGTCTAGAAAAAGATGCACTCATTGCAACACCAGACACACCCGTTTGCTTATTTTCAGCATCAAAAATGATAACTGCCATGTTAATTCATCTTTTAGATGAGCAAGGCGAAATCAATTTACTTGACCCCGTTAGTTATTATATTCCTGAATATGGAGTGAACGGTAAGCGCCGTGCAACGATCTTTCATCTATTATCACATCGTGGCGGTATTCCTTATGTTGATGGAGATGTCACACCAGAGCTGCTTTTTGATAAAGATGAAATTTTAAAACGTTTATATGCCGCAAGACCCGTTTCTCCAGCAGGTAATCATCTTGCCTATCATGCAGTCACCGCGGGTTATATTTTGGGCGAAATCATAGAACGGGTGACCGGACAAGACCTACGCAAATTTATGCATGAGACAATCGAGAAACCGATGGACATGCCTTATTTTAACTATGGGCTTAGACCGGAATATCGTGCTGAAGCTGCTCTCAATTGTGCAACGGGTTTACATCCACGTTTAGGTACAGACCATTACCTCAATCATGTACTTGGTGGCGGCTTACAACTCGCGGTTGATGTCACCAATGATAGCCGCTTTATGGATACCATCTGCCCTGCCGGCAACATTTATACCAGTGCCGAACAGGCAGGACGCTTCTTTGAAATGCTTTTAAGTGGTGGAAGCTACCAAGGCAAACAAATTTTAAGTGAGAAAACAATTTTTAGAGCAACGCTTCCCACTACAGGTGTAAATATTGACCGAACATTATTAATACCCATGCGTTATGCGTTGGGACCCATGTTAGGCAGCAATCCAGTGGGTTTATTTGGCCCAATGACAGGACAAGCTTTTGGTCATCTCGGTTTTTCTAATATTTTATGCTGGGCCGACCCAGAACGCGATATTAGCGTTTCATTATTAACCACTGGAAAATCTGTAGTAGGCACTCACCTACCTGCCCTAGCAAATTTGCTCTATCAAATTTCTAGCCAATGTCCTCGAATTCCTAGAGACCAACGCCGCTCACTATTTGGTAGTGACTCACATGAAACAGATTTGGTATAGATAAAAGCAATCAATCGAAGAAATAAAAAACCCAAGCATTTCTGCTTGGGTTTTTGGCGCTGTAGTTCTTGTTTATCGTGTTTATCTCTGTTTTTCTTGTTATATGTGAGATGCTTTCTGCATCTTTCTTCTTGTTTTATTCACTTCCGTTGTTTTTATTTCTATTTCCTTATGTGATGTATTTTGTCATATCTAATTATGAAGAAAAGTAGTATTTTTCTTATCATCATGTAAGCGAAAACGTACAGGTCTGTCTAATATTTAGCGTTTATCTGCAACAGCTAAATAACGTACGGTTCTGTATAACATTTAACTTAACAATTCACGCGAAAAATGCTTATTTAAGAATCATATTATAAATAAATATATTAATATGAGTGGCTTAGAATATTGATAATTTGAGCATCAAATAAAGTCAGATAAATGAATATTTGTTTAGCGTTTTTGGAGGCGTTAAAAACTCTAAATATAAAAAAGCCCTGTAGTCTCTCCCAAAACTACAAGGCTTAGCGGCTGTAAGTTTCCTCTTTATACACCTACATCATTGTAAGTTCGCAGTCTCTCGACTTAAGTTGTTATTATTGTGCGATTTTGCCCGACATTCCTTGCCAAGCTCGTTGTGCGTTTATAATCTCAAAAACCTAGGCTGTTCTCTAGCAGCAAATATCTCGAATCCCTGTAAGCTTTTTCTTACAAAGGCGAAAATATTAAGTTTGTCTTAACGAACTAAGCGATTAACTTTTTCAACTAAACCACTTCTCCTGGTAGTCCGAACTGTAAAAGATTGTAATAACGCATCTTGATGAACCAAAAGGCTCACTACTTTTTTTGCCCGTGTAATCGCGGTATAAATCAGCTCTTGGCTTAACAAATTCTTTGCTGCCTGATCAAGCACAACAGCAGTATGTGTAAATTCAGAACCTTGCGATTTGTGAATGGTTAAAGCAAATGCACTTTGAATACTTTTAGGCAACCGATTTGCAGCAACCCACTTATTTAAACTTGGAAAATAAACTTCAAACTGTTCCGGTTGGGTTCTGTGTTCAAAACATAAACCAATGTCACCATTTGAAATACCAAGCTGGTAATCGTTATAAGTCATCATGACTGGACGGCCGATATACCATCCACCTAAAGTCACGATACCTAGCTGCTGTTGTAACCAGCGCTCTGCATATTGATTAAGTTGCTGCAAGCCAAATGGTCCATGACGTACAGCTGTCAAAATACGATAGTCATCAAATGCTTTTACTATCTTTTCAATGTCCTCAAGTGAGCGATCATTTTGTAAATAATTTTTTAGGCTGTGCACATAGCCTTGAAAGCCCACCATTAATTTTTGATAGTAAGGCTCTAATGCTATAGGTGAATCTTCAGGTAAATACTCAAGCTGAACCACATCGGGCATATCAGTTTGTAAAGGTATTGAACGCAGCTCTGAAACCTGAACAATATCGACTTCAAATTGCTGCAAAACTTGCTCATGATCCATTTGACCAGTTTGCATTTGAATAAATCGTGCCACTTGTCCAATTAATGCATCTTCTGCAAAACGGCGGCTGGTTTGAAGGTGAACACGGTTTTCAGACAAAGCATCAATTTGCTGTAAATCGGCAAGTACAGCTCCGACATCTACAGAAGCAAGCTGGTTGGCATCACCTAATAAAATAATTCGGCAAGACTCAGGAACTGCTTCAAATAACAACGTTGCCAGATTTAAATCCAGCATAGAAGCTTCATCCACCACAATGACATCGTAAGGCAAAGGTTGTTTTTGATGAAACCGTGGTGTTTGGCTATGCCCCATTCCTAATAATCGATGAATAGTCTGGGTGCTTTGGTTTCTTAATTCATCACTCACCAATCCCGACTCAAGAAGTTTGGGGTCATTAAACGAGTTTTGTAAGGCTTCTTGCATACGCTGTGCAGCTTTACCCGTCGGAGCTGCCATGGCCACACGAATATTAGGAATTGCTTGGCTCAGCACCGCAATAATACGTGCAAGCGTATAGGTTTTCCCCGTACCTGGCCCACCTGTAATAATACTCAAGCTCTGCTGAGTCACCATTTGTAGTGCAGCTTGCTGATGCGGGTCTGTTAGTAGCTCCAAATATCCTTCACAAGAAATGGGCTGAATTGGTTGTTGCTTTAATCGACGAATTTGTTCAGCTAGGCGTTGCTCTAGATTCCAATATCGGTATAATGCCAACCCCTGCCCGTCGTGGACACAAGGTGCAACCTGAGATATCGCTTGTTCAGCCGATATAACCAGTTGACCAAGTGCTTCGATTTGCTCTGGGCTAATCTCAATACAACTGTCACCCTGCAAACTTGCTTCAATAAGCTGCTGTAAAAAACTAGCCGCTTCTGGCGTTTGTTTCTGTGCAGTAAACGGAGCTTGATTTAGAAAGGTACTCCAAGTCGTTAACCAGCTTAAATCGCTTTGTTCAGGGCTGTTTAGATTGTCCACACACTTATCCACCTAGTTTTCCACACGCTTGTCCACATGGTTATAGACAGGCTTATCCACACCCCAAGTATTTGTTAATTCTAAAATTAGATCATTTATCAGCATTTTTTATGCAATTTTATCCTCAGCAAAGTACCCCAAAATAGCATCAAGTCTTAGAACAAATTCTGTACTTGGCTGCCAATAATAGTAACCTTGCTCGACCTCTCCATTCATACCACGCAAATAAAGATACGTCGCTCCACCTAAGTGTCGCTCGATATCATAATTGTGCATTTTGACTTTTAAATAACGATGTAACGCAACCAAATACAGGCCTGCCTGAAGCCAATAACTGGCTAGAGACATGCTTTGTGCAATACTTTGCACACTATAATCAGCAAGATCTTCACCTAAATAATTACTTTTATAATCAGCAATGTGATAACGCTGCCCATCAAAGTAAACCAAGTCTATCGAACCATTTAAGTACCGCGCAGAGCGAGCCTCTAATAATTCCGGCATTTCCATTCCATATTCAGCAAAAAGCTGCTGAATACGTTTCATTGCTAATACTCGATCTGAGAGTGCCAAATAAAAAGGACATTCTGATAAATAGTGCTCTGACTGTAACTGATTTAAGCGAAAACCTTGATATAACGGCGTGTCCAAAATTTCTTGTAACCATTGGGATACAGCTTGATAAAGCACATATTCGGCTTCTTGTTCTTCCGGAAAACTTTCTTGATACTTAGTGAATAGATCTTGCCACAAGCTACTGTAATCATTTTTAAAACGACGGCGTATTTCACTCACCCAGTCATCTGAACATTGAAAATCAATATGTTCAAAAATTTCATGTAAAAAATTACCCGCAAGTGTACCTCTAGGAAAATTACTTTTAATCCAGCTCAGTGGCTGAGCCTTTGTCGTTTCAACAGAAATAACTTGATCGAGTTCATCTTCGGCTAAAACAGTTTCATTGCTCTGGTTCGCGAGTAAATCGGTACCTACTTTATGTCTTAAGTGCTGTGCCAGATAACTAAAACTGGTTTTGCCTCTCGAATAGAAGCGCTGATCTGGAAAATGTTGTGCCTGTATTTCAACAATATTGAGCTGTTTAGTTAAATGCATGGCAGCAGGAAGTTGCTCCAAAATCATTTCATCAGAACAACAACGGTGCTGAAATGGTTCTGCCCTATTTTTCCAAAATGCCAAGCCTGAAACAGACTTACCATCTGTATCTTGTAAGAGCGCATAAACACGATGACTCGCACGGGTTAAAGCCACATACCAAAGGCGGTTTTGTTCAGCTAAAGCTCGTTCTTCATGCTGCTTGAGCTCAGTTTCATTTAAATATGTTTTATCGGCAATCGCAACGACTCGTTGTGTTACGGTTTGAGCCGATTCTGGAACTGTTATATCTTGCGTCGAGAAGTTAAGTGTCTTGTTATTTTCTCGAAATGGCTTGTCGGCCCCAAGCAAAAAGACAATTTTAAACTCCAGTCCTTTTGACTGGTGTATGGTCATGAGCTGCACGCCAGCTTCACTCGATAGTTTCCGCTCTAATTCCCATTCACGATCAAGCGGTGACTGTAGTTGCTTGAGATACCAGTGATAAAGATTTTGTGCACCTTGATATTTTTCGCTATGTTGACTCAAAATTTCAGTCAAATGACGCAAATTCACCACAACTCGCTCATTGTCTTTACTCTGAGCAGCAACTAAATTTTTCCAAATACCAAACTGGTTTAAGCATTGTTGCCAAGCCACTAAAAAGCCTTGAGCCGACCATAACTCACGAATAACGTCAAAGCTTGTCATAAACTGGCTTAAACCTTCAGCAGTTTGCTCAAGTTGCAGTAGCTGTTTCAGGTCCATTGCAAATAGACGGCTAATTAAAGCTCGTTTTACTTTTGCCTCATCGTAAGGATGAAGAATCGCAGTGAGTAAGGCCCCCACATCTTGGGCAATTGAGCAATCAAAAACACTTCGTTTTGATGGACGGTTAACACGTATTCCCAATCGCTCTAACTCAAACTGAACTTTATCTAGACCATCATGATTACGAGACAAAACCGCAATATCGTCTTCATTTAAAACTTGGCTTTGAGCATCTTTTTGAAAAAATAATGCTCCAGCATGCGACTGGTTAAGCAAATCACGGATCTTCCATGCAACTTGCTGCGCTTCTGTTTCTTTGTCTTTTAGCATAAGCCAGCGTAAAGGATGCGGGTTAGGCTGGTCTTGATCGACTAAAACTGGATGAGGCCGTGTACCTGCCCGAATTGGGTCATATTGAACCTGTTCACCAAAGTCGATTTGCCTTTGAAATAACGCGTCCACCACTTCAACCAAATCGGCAACGGAACGGTGGTTGTGTATTAATTTATATTCACGACCATGCTTTGCTTGAATGTCTTTATAAGCATTTAAGAAGGTAAGCATATCTCCACCACGGAAACCGTAAATTGCCTGTTTACGGTCACCCACCATAATCATGCAACCCTTTTGGTAACGCTCTGGATGGCGCCAAATGCTGGCCAGCATATCGTCTTGGTCTTGGTTAGTATCTTGAAATTCATCGACTAAAATTAAGGGATATCGGGCCTGAACAAATACTGCAAAACGCTGGCCCTGCTCGCCTTTTAGCGCTTCTGATAAAGTGCGAATTTGCTGAGAAAAAGTAGTCTCGCCCTTATTTTGTAAAACCTGCGGCAGACGTTTTTTTACTTCTACACATAAATAGGCTTTTAAATAAATATGAAGCTGGTCGAACTGTTCAGCATAGTTTTTCAATGCACCAAACAGCTTTTGAAGCTGCTGAATACAGGGATGCTGATAGAATCCATCCGAAATTTCAGCGGGACATTTTTTAAAAACTTTCTGATCGGCAAGCTGGCCTAAAAACTTAAAAACAAGTTCACGCTGTGCTGCTAAAGATCCATCAAAAACTAAAATGCTGTCGCTTTGAGTGAGAACTCGTAAAAGCTCTGGTAAGCACTCACTAAATAATTTATTAAATGCGCCATTACGAAATATCGTGCCGCTTACATGTTTATAGTGCTCGCCATCAAGCAAGTAATACGGCTCTAAAAGGCTAATATCAATTTCTGTTGCTAGCTGTTTGAGCTGTACAAGTTGTTCAAACTGAATGGTAGGCTTTTCGGGAAGCTTAAAATGAGCCGAACTAAAATTCAGTGAGTCTTCAACCAGTTTGACAAAACTATCGACACTCTTTAACTCACCTGCCAGATACAACGCATCAATCACGGTTTGAGGCTGAGATTGTATCCATTCACGTAAAACATCATGAATGAGTTGGCGGCTATAAGTTTTGGCATCATCAGTAATTTGAGCACGTTCAATTTTGCCGCTTTCAAAAGCAAACTCGCGTAACAGCTTTTGGCTAAAGCTATCGAGTGTTCCAACAAACAACTCATCGAGCTGGTCGATGACCAGCTTTAAACGCTCGCAGGCATAAGCTATACGTGTCGCAAAATGCTTGAGAACATGTTGGAGTAATAAGTCAGATTCTTGCTCAGCCTGCAAAAGGATCTCTTTTTCGGTCAAGCTCCGCTTAGCATTTAAATAGCGGTAGGTTTCGACCAAACGCGCACGAATTCGACTTTTTAACTCAGCAGCAGCAGCACGGGTAAAAGTAGTCGCAATAACTTGGCGGGGTAGATATTTCTCAAGAAAAATACGAACCATTAGACTCGACAGGGTATAGGTTTTTCCTGTGCCCGCCGAAGCTTCAATTAAATGTAATCCACTAAATTCAATATCAATAATAGGTTGATAAGACACCTGTACTCTTGAGTTCATGCCTTACTCCGAATGTTGAAATTGAAAAACCGGATGATACAGGTCATAGGCAAACTCATCACAAGCATGCTGAAGCAATGCTTGAGCATCTTGTTCTTGCAAAATGAAACGCCAGTCCTTATGCAACTTACACGCTTCATTTTGAGTCATATCGATAGAGGTAAATGACCCAGTTTCATTCCAGTATTTTAACAGCTCGGCATAGCTCTTCTCGTCCAGTTTTACTTTTTCTGTCTGATTTATTGTGTCCCATTGATATGCCTTAGCTTTTTCTAGAGGCTTTAACATTAAAGCTGCTGGTAGCACGAGTGGCTGCTGCTGGGCATAACGCCAGATTTTAAACCACGGCTGCAAATACTGCCGAGCCTGCTCTGAGCTAATGCCTTTACAAATCACGGTCTGATCACTAAAAACCACAATACGGCGTTTTTCCGTGCACGCATTTCCCTCATTTAAATAGGCCAACCAAAGCAGATACTCTAACCAGACTTTTGCACGTCTTTTGGCCCGAGCACTTGATGCTTCCATACTAACCCAATCCTGAGTTTCAGATTTTGGCACTGTAATATTCATATGTAGCTGTTTGGCAATTCGCCAAACTCGCTGCGTGGTTTGTGTCACGGCTGGTGCATAGTGATGAAGACGCTCAAGCAGACATTCCTGTTCGAAAATGCCCTGCTGCCAAGCGCTGTATTGAACTTTGCCTACAGGTAACTGATCAAGTAGAGCCTCTGGCTGTGCCTGCTGTTCGTTTTGCTGTAAAAAATGTCGAATGGTATAACGGCCTAAACCATCTAAAAGTAAAGGTTCATTTTGATCTAACTCACCCACACTCCCCAAGTTTTCGACACCCAAAGTTTTTAAATAGAGGCGTGCAGGGAAAGTCACATCTTGTATCCACTGATGGCTGTCTAAAACCAGCATGTCAGGTATTTCTAAAGGATAAGATGTATTCGCCCAAGGCTTAAGAACACCGGATGCTTGTTGAATTTGCATCGCCACGTTAAACCAATGATCTTGATAGCGAATATAGCTGTTATCCGCCATGAAACCTTTAGGGTCAAACGGCTGTAAATAATGTAAATGATAGAGTTGCTTTAATTGAGACGGAATTTCAATGCCTTCAATGACTTCGCGTTCAGGTGCATCTGGCGCTGGTTTTACAATAAGAGCAAGGTGCTCACGGAACTCTTGAAGAATACTTGAAGGATCTCTCACTTCACCGTCATTGACATCAAAACCGTTATAAAACAGCCATAGATTTTCTTGAGCTAAAAGTAAGGCATCTAAGAAAGCACCTTGGTCATCCTCAAGACGGGAACGATCACCGAGTTGTTGACGTAAGGCATCCATCAAATCAAATGGTACATGCGTATCACGGTTGGGAAACTGCCCTGCATCCAGATTCAACATCACTATTAAGCGATAAGGTAAGGGGCGAATTTGTCCAATTTGGGCAAAGGTAATCTGTCCAGTTGGTTCAGCTTGAGCTGTCTGGTTTTCTAAAGTTCGCTGAATCTCATCCAGAATATAAGGTAAAGGCAAAGTGATTTTACGTAGAGTGCCTGTTTCTGTCTCGGCATAGTAACTTGCAAGCGTCAACATACGCTCTTGTTTTTTCACAATTTCCCGAGCAGTTTTTAAAGCAGCAACACCAGCTTGTTCAAACTCGGCAATATCTTGCGACAATACCTGCAGCCAGTATTCTACCGTATGAACTTTTCTTTGCTCGTGCATAATGAGCCAGTCACGGCGCACATTTAAATCTTGATAAATCTGAATGAGTGTACCAATGAGCTCAAAATCGCTCGGTTGAACCTTAGCGTAACTGAGTACCTGATTAAATGTAGCATGTTCGGGAATTGCAATGCCGAGCGCTAACCGTTCTAAAGCAAATTTAAAGCTATAGCGATAATCTTCATCACCGTCACATAAGCTACGTTTCAGGTGCTCTGCATCAAGCCCACGTTTAAATCCGGCATCGGCCAGTAATGCCAAAATCCGTTCTACTTGAGCATATTCAAGTGAATAACACTGTTGGGTTGCATGCAAGCTTAACCAGTCAGCAAAATCATCAAAGCTAAATCGCCCTTGCATAAGGTTAATACGCCCAATCACGGCACGCCATGCATTGAGTGCATCGAGTGAAGCAATCCCTGCAATTTTGACAGGCAAATGTACGCCTTGCTCGGTTGGCGTAGCAGGGAAAACACTGCGGATTAAAGGTTCTACTTCTGCCAAATTAGGCACTAAAACCAAAATATCATTTGGACGACGCGGCTGCTCATGTGGTTTCGCCAACCAACCAATCAATTGCTCTTTTAATACTTCAAGTTGACGCAATGTTGAATGGCAAACATGAATCTGAATTGAGTCATCGGTTGGGGGAAGTTCATATTGCTTAGGCTCTGGTTCTACCAAATGCAAAATATCTGACTGAACTTTACCCAGTAAACTTTCAGGAAAATCATCGACAAAAGCATCGACCCATTTCCCTTCTTCGCCGGTAGACAAGTTTGAAAGTAAGGAGAAATGGTCGCGGGCTTGTTTACCCAGCCTAGTTAAAAGTGGATGTCTGGACTCACGTGCTTCAGCATTAAAGTTAAGCGTAAATTTATTAAAGAAATCGGTAATCTCAGCATCGGTTGCTTGAGGATTTTTTGCAATAAAACGCTCTTTCACTCCAAGGTCATAACGTTGTTTCCACAGGGGATCGACGCTATCGGCCCAATATTCTTGTGAAGGGTTATAGTGCAAAATCAACACATCAATGTATTGCCCTAAACGGCGCAAAAACTGAAGCTGGCTAGGTGGCAAATCCAGTAAAGTAAAAATGACAATTTGCTCTGGCAAACGAGATAATGCTTTCTTCTGGCGCTCAGGATGGTCTAATTCTTGCCAAAACAACTCGTCAATTTGCCGCATTTGCATAAAGTCATCATGAAAATGCTGCTGCCATAACCAGCGCTGCCAACGCTCTAATTCTTGTGTTTGCTGCAAAGTAAATGCGGAAATTTCTTTATCTTTCTGCGCAATATATTTTTCAATATCCAGCGCTCGGTCTTGTCCCCACGCTGCTAACCAGTTATTTGGACAGGTACAGGTGTTTTCACAACCACGTTCGCACTGTCCCCGATAGACCATGTAGTTACTAAATAAATCAGCAACCTGCTCGGCAACCCAATACAACATTTTTTGTTTTTTTAGCTGTTTTTCAATACCTTGTTCTAGTCGATCAGCACTGTCATAAATACGCTGAACAATAGAATGCAATGGATGTGAATTATCTATATCCATCACGTCAGGCTGAATAAATTCTTGTAAGGCTTGATGTACACGCCATTTAAAAATCAGGCGTGGAATATTGGCTTTACGCACTTGTTCTTTATGCGAGGTGAGGACTTGTTGATAGGCATACCACTGAAAACCACGAACCCGTTGATGAAACTGGTAATTGGCACTCATGCCTTGTTGTTCTGCAAGTTTTTGTATCAGCCACTGCTCAACCGCAGGGCTTGGCACAATAAAATGCTGGGCTTTCAAAACCTGTAATGGATGCGTAGAAGGCTGGGACGTAGATGCCAGTACGCCCTGCAACAACACATCAATACGTTGACTTTGAATAACATGGATGCCCATTTATTTCATATCCTACTCGCATAATTTATGCACAAAATCATAAACATTCATTACTATACAACTGAATCTGACTATGTCACGTTGGTTTAAACACAGCATAATCTAACTTTAGGTGTCACTTGCCTTGTGGTTGGAAGGCACCCTTAAGGAACCCATTACAGGTAAACATTATGAAAATTGATAACATTCCTGACCATATTGATCCTAGCCTAAATCTGGAACAAATTCGCGATGAGTGCCACGAGCTCATTCAGAAAAGAGCCTACGTCTCTGCTGGTGCAGCAATTGTACCTATTCCTTTTTTTGACGTGGTCGTAGATTTGGGAATTTTGTCGCAGCTGATCCCCGATATCAACTCCCGCTTTGGTTTAGCGCCTGAACACGTCAGTGTTTATGATCCAAAAACAAAAACAATTCATTGGGATGAGTTGCGTAAAAGAGGCTTTCAATTTTCGGGCTTTGTCGTTGCTCGGACTACCGTTAAAAAAACTTTTAATGGTTTCTTTGGAAAAATCGTCACTAAACAAGTAACCAAATTTATACCGCTAGGTGGACAAATTGTAGCAGCAAGTTTAGGCTATTTTATGATGAAAAAAATAGCCCAAACTCATTTAAATGACAGCTACAACCTTGCTAAGCGCATTCAACAAAAAGGGCGTAACTCAACAGTACTTGAGAGTTGATAAATCCTAGCGTAATTTTTAAGGCACATCACTGTGCCTTATTTTTTGGTTTAAAATTTACACAATAAAACAAAAGATAGATTAAAAATTTTAATATTCACTTATTTTTTTAAGTTTTACTCAAGTTTAAAAGTCTATTATTCAGCTAACAATGCCAAATGAAATACGGAGATTCATTGTGGAATATGGACAACCGACATCCCGTTTACGGGCCATTTTTAATGTGACCAGTGGTAACTTCCTAGAGCAATATGACTTTTTTCTCTTCGGTCTATATGCAAAAGCGATAGGTGAAACTTTTTTCCATTCTGATAGCAGCTATGCTGCGCTAATGAAAACTTTTTTGGTATTTGCCGTCAGCTTTTTGATGCGACCAATTGGCGCACTAGTCTTAGGTCCATACGTCGATCGAATTGGTCGCCGCAAAGGCTTAATGGTCACCTTAAGTATTATGGCATTTGGCTCACTGTTAATTGCACTAACACCCGGATATGCCACGATCGGCTTTGCAGCCACTGTTTTAATATTTTTTGGTCGTCTAGCTCAAGGTTTCTCGGCTGGTGTTGAGTTAGGGGGTGTTTCGGTTTATTTATCTGAAATTGCTGAACCACATAACCGTGGGTTTATTACCAGTTGGCAATCTGCTAGCCAACAAGTCGCTGTAGTTTTTGCTGCCACATTAGGTTATTTAGTCAGTATAGCCTTTACGAAAGGTCAAGTTGATGCTTGGGCTTGGCGTATTCCATTTTTTGTCGGCTGTGCAATTATCCCATTTATATTCTGGTTACGTAAATCTTTGGCCGAAACCGAAGCTTTTGCCTCTCGAAAAGAGCATCCAACCACTAGACAAATTATGTCAACGCTTGCAGCGAACTGGAAAATTGTAATCGTTGGAATGTGTATGGTTGCAACAACCACAACCATGTTCTATTTCATTACAGTTTATACCCCAACCTATGGAAAAGAAGTCCTACATTTAACAAGTACGGAAAGCTTACTTGCAACGGTGATGGTGGGGGCAAGTAATTTTATTTTATTACCTATAGGCGGTTATTTATCAGATAAAATTGGTCGAAAACCATTATTAATCACCACAACCGTTTTAATTTTTATAAGTGCATATCCTCTATTAAGCTGGCTGACTCAAAACATTAGTTTGGGACATATGTTAATTTCTTTACTTTGGCTATCTCTGCTCTATAGTTTTTATAACGGAGCATTGGTTGTTTCCCTCACTGAAATGATGCCAAGCTCTGTAAGAATTGCTGGTTTTTCTGTAGCGTATAGTCTTGCCACTTCTATATTTGGTGGTTTAACACCTATGATTGCCACCTATCTTGTACAAGAATCTGGCAGCAAAAGTATGCCTGCTTTCTGGTTAATGTTTGCCGCAATTATTAGTTTGATTGCAACGCTTATTGTATTTCGTAATCGACAAACTCTTGCTATAGAATCCCCATCAATCAGTGATCAACTTGCACAAACAACGACTCAATAATATTTAAACAGTTAAAGGAGACCTTAGTCTGCCTTTAACTGTTTTAAAATCGCTTTTAACACTTCTAAACGCGCCGTATATTTATCGTCAGTTGCCACAATATGCCAAGGCGCATATTCGGTACTGGTTCGTTCAAACATATCGGCCGCGGCCTTTAAATAATCATCCCACTTATCACGGTTACGCCAATCTTCCGCAGTGATTTTAAAGCGTTTATGTGGAGTCTCTTCTCGAGCTTTAAAACGCTGTTCTTGCTCATCTTTACTAATCGCTAACCAAATTTTTACGACAATCGTTTCACTATCAAATAAATCTTTTTCAAAGCGATTAATTTCATCATATGCCCTCTGCCACTCTAAAGGCGAGGCGAAATCTTCAACACGTTCTACCAACACTCGGCCATACCAGGTACGGTCAAAAATCGTAATTTTTTCGGCTTCATTAATACGATTCCAAAAACGCCACAAGTACGGATGTCTTGCTTCAAAGCGTTCGGGAGCACCAATACAATGAATATCATATTCACGTGGGTCTAAGTTTTTCACAATTCGTTTAATGGCACCGCCTTTGCCCGAAGCATCCATTCCTTCAAAAGCAATCACAAAATTTCGTTTATCAAACCGCATGGTATCGGCAATTTTTTTACTGAGTTTATCAAGCTCTTTTTTATATTCAGCTTTATCAAGCTTTTCCTGAGCAGGTTTTAATAAACTCTCTGGAATTTTTGCCTGCTGCCATTTGCCTTTGACTTCAGTTTTATGTTCAGGCAATTCACGCATGTGTTGCAAAAGGTACTGAGCAAAAAATTGATCACGCTGAGCTTCATCTTCGCCATCAATAATGTACCAATCATCGGTAAAACGGCGGCGTAGCTTTTGCAAGGTGTCGTATTGTTTTTTATTACGCCAGTCTAAGCCATGAAGTTTATGCCAATGCTGTTCAGATGGGTCAATTTTATCTAAGCGTTTTTGCAGCGACTTCCACGAAAGATCGAACCAAACTTTAATCACATCCACATAGTTATTTTTTAGGTCTTGTTCAAATGAACGCATATTTTCCACATATGCATCAAAACGTGCCTCATCCAAAGGCTCTGACACATGTGTCGCGGTAACTAACAAGTCGCTATACCAATTGCCAAACATCACCACAATTTGACCTTCAGTTGGAATAAACTCTGAATATGACTGCCAAAAAGCTTCTGTATCGTTTAGCACACGCGGAGCATCGGCTTTTACCCGTAAATATCTTGGATCTAGCCACTCTCGAAGCTGCTTAACAGCCTCACCTTTTCCAGCCAGTTCAATTCCGCTCATTAAAATGAGTGTACTTTTGGCATTTTTTTTGCCCCGACTGTCTTTTAAAGCATATTGTGCTTCAATCAAATCGACCGAAAGCTGTTCTTTATCTCGAATTTCAAATTTTGGCTGTTGTTCACTCATGGTCCACTGCTCTAATCTTTTATTGTTTAATTTCGATGTTATTTAACTTATGCGCTTAAATGATGAATTGCTATACAAATTATGTCATTGCAATACAATTTCACTTAAAAATTGACGCATAAATCATTTTTTTACATCTACTCGCCATAGTACAAGGTTACAATGCCTCTTATGATTTTTTGTAAATAGCCCAATATTAGAGCCTTACATGTCTAAACTCGCTGCTTTTGATGATCTTTTACAACAATATAAAAAATTTAATTATCACGACAATCCTGTACTTGCCCAACGTTTGCAAGATGTACAAATCTGGCTAAAAGAACGGATGAAGGATACACATCACGAATTTTTTAATTTGCCAGAGCATAAGCTCATGTCTGCATATTTTTTAAACCGTTTATATGGTGGCCCAGAGTTTGATGGTCTTGCAGCACAAATTGAACGCTTATTAAACTACGCACATAAAGCTGAAAAAGTATTGCCTGACAATGCCATTAAAACTGGAACTAAGTCAGTAAGCCTTGCCGTGCTTGCCACTCGACTTGATGAACAAGTTGCAATGCAACTTCTTGAAGACTATCCAGCAGATACCGTACTCACCGATGAAATTATGCGTTTGACTTTACTCAAACTCGATCAGGCAGAAGCTCGTTATCAGCAACTTGCCCTTCTTGACGATTTAGGATTGGCGCTGGATAAATATATGCGTTCATTTATGATGTTTACTGCGTTTAAAATGTGTAAAGGTATTGCTCAAAAATATCACTTTGAATTGATGTATGATTTTATTCAAGATGGTTTTAGCGCAATGAAACCATTAAAATCGGCAGAAGCCTTTATTAAGACTTTTACGGAAAAAGAACGTCAGATTGTTGAAAAAGTACATTCAGGACATCCGAATCCGTTTAGAGTGTGATAAGGTCGGCACAGAGAAAAAACTCAACCTTACGAAGTTGAGATTTTATCCATTATATTTGCATGATGATGCCTGTAAAAATAGACAAAATCTGTCATCATGCAGAACTTATTCCGTTTCACTTGAGTTTGAGTCTAGGAGAGACAATATGTCTAACGAAAACCAAAAGCCAACATCTCCAACTGAGCAGGCACAAAGTTCAGACAAAGTTAGCCCATTCCTAAGCTCACCTTTACCGCAAGGTACTCCTCAAGGGCAACAACAATCTTTACAACAGGCTTTAACAGATACTCCGGTTAATAGTTCTGTACCGAAATACAATTTACCTCGTGGCGCAGGCAACACTGGCAACGTTGGTGAAACAACTCACTTTGGTTTCTCAACAGTTAAAACTGAAGATAAAGCACAAAAAGTTGCTGAAGTTTTCCACTCGGTTGCAAGCAAATATGACCTGATGAATGACTTAATGTCATTTGGTATTCACCGTCTATGGAAACGCTTTGCGATTAACATGTCAGGTGTACGCCGCGGTCAACACGTGTTAGATATTGCTGGCGGTACAGGCGACTTGGCAAAAGTATTTAGCCGTGAAGTTGGTCCACAAGGTCATGTGGTACTTTCAGACATTAACGAGTCTATGCTCAATGTTGGTCGTGACCGTCTAATTGATGCAGGCTGTACCAATGTCGACTTTGTTCTTGCCAATGCAGAAACATTAGAGCCTTTTGCAGACAACAGCTTTGACCTTGTAACGATTAGCTTTGGTTTACGTAACGTGACAGATAAAGATGCAGCACTTGCTTCTATGTTCCGTGTACTTAAGCCAGGTGGCCGTTTACTGATTCTTGAGTTTTCTAAACCTGTATTTGAGCCATTCTCAAAACTTTATGACCTTTACTCATTCACTGCTTTACCGATTATGGGTAAATTGGTTGCCAATGATTCAGAAAGTTATAAGTATTTGGCTGAATCAATTCGTATGCATCCAGACCAACGTACTTTAAAAGGTATGATGGAAAATGCAGGCTTCCAGAACTGTGACTATCACAACTTAACTGCTGGTATTGTTGCCGTTCACCGTGGCTTCAAACTGTAAGGGATAACGATATGTGGTCGATTTTGGCACTTGGTGCAGTCGAACGTATCATTCATCATCTGATCGATCTGGATGCATTAACTCGCATTCAGCTCAATCAGTTACAGGGCAAAATGTTGCGTGTTGTCATTGATAGCCCGCAACTTTCTGTCGATGTATTCTTTGACCAAGAAAAAGTACGTCTTGAACCTACTGCAACAGGGCACAGTGAAAACCCTTCTATTTTTGAACAACGCCCCTTTGATCCACAATTTAAAATTTCTGAAGCAACTGCAACTTTGCATGTCAAAGACGTCGTTGAACTCATCAAACTATTGGTGAGCGATCCAGACCAGATTGGTAATATTCCTCTACAGGGCGATTATCATCTATTACAAGATATTCAAAAAATTATGCTGCAAGCTGAACCTGATTTAGCTGCACATTTATCAAAATGGGTTGGTCCTCAACTCGCTCATGAAATTGGCAAAATTCAACTTGCACCAAAGCATTTAAAACGCTCCGTGCAAAGCCATCTATTTTTTGCTGAAGATGCATTAAAAGAAGACAGTGGTTTATTTGCCCCACGTTGGGAAATGGACGATTTAAATCAAGCTACGCGTAAGCTTAATCAAGACATTGACCGTCTAGAAGCTAAGCTACAGCAGCTCAACACACAACTACAACCCACTCAAGACTAGGTAAGACTGTATATGATTCCGCACGTTTCACGTTTACTCGAACTTTGGCGTATTGCAGCGCACTATAGACTCGATACGTTGTTCCCTGCGGATGAATTACCGGTTAAAGCCAAGCATGCATTAAATATTATTAAGATGCATCCGGCAGCATGGTCGAGTCGTGAACGCAAAAACCCATTAAAACTTAAAGAAGCTTTGGAAGATATGGGGCCACTTGCGATTAAGCTTGGGCAGTTATTGTCTACTCGACGTGACCTTATTCCACCTGAAATACTCGCTCAATTGGTTTTACTTCAAGATCAAGTCAAACCGTTTGATAGCAATGTTGCCAAACAACGTATTCAAGATTCTTTAAAAGCAGACGTAAACACCCTCTTTGCCCGTTTTGATGACCAGCCATTAGCTGCTGCTTCAATTGCACAAGTACATACAGCAGCATTACATGATGGCCGTGAAGTTGTTGTTAAAGTCACTCGTCCGGACATTCGTAGCCAAATTTTACAAGACTTTGAAATTTTGGCATGGCTAGGCAACACGTTAGAAAGCCGCCTTGAAGCTGCTCGTGCGCTGCATCTCACTGAAATTATTCAAGACTATCGCCAGATCATTTTAAATGAGCTGGACTTGAGTATTGAAGCAGATAACACTCGTCGTATGCGCCATTACTTCACTGGCTCAACCATGATGTATGTGCCAGAAGTATACATGGACACCAAAGATGTCATGGTGGCTGAGCGCATTACCGGTGTTCCTATTTCTGATACAGCAACCTTTGACCGTTTAGGCATGGACCGCGCACAGCTTGCAGAAAAAGGATTGACCATTTTCTTTACGCAAGTATTCCGCGATAACTTTTTCCATGCCGACATGCACCCCGGCAATGTCTTTGTAGAAACCATTAACCCAAGCAATCCACGCTTTATTGCACTGGACTGCGCGATTATGGGTGAGTTATCTAAACACGACCAAATGACGGTTGCCCGCATGTTGCTTGCTGTGATGAACAGCAACTTTATGCAGCTTATTCAAATTGTGCATCAAGCTGGGTGGATTCCACCGGGTACCGACCAAGATGCGCTGGCACGTGAAATGCGCCGTACTGTTGGGCCAATGGTATCTAAACCAATGGACCAACTGGATTTTGCTGGTATCTTGATTCAAGTCATGGATATTGCTCGTCGCTTCCATTTAGAAATTCCGCCACAACTCATGCTGCTACTCAAAACTTTAGTGCATGTAGAAGGCTTAGGCACCGACCTTTACCCACAGCTCGACATCTGGAAATTGGCAAAACCTATTTTGACGGAATGGGTTAAGTCCAACATGAATCCAGTCAAAAATGTAAAAGAGTTGGGCCAGCAATTACCTGACCTGCTTTTAGGTGCTCAGGATTTTCCAAGCTTAATTATTGACAGTTTAAATGGCTTAAAAAATCAATCTGCATGGCAAGACCGTCAGCTACGTGAAATTCAGCAACTTCGTTTGCAAATGGAACATCAACAGCGCCGTAGCTGGATGTTTGGCAGTACCATGCTGATTTTACTGACCATTGCAATTATTAGCCCTTGGTTTGTTTCTATTATTTTAATTGTGCTGAGTAGCTTATTAGCGCTTTGGCGTATATTGAAATAAATTCTAAATCCCTTGCCCTCGCAAGGGATTTTTTATAGGCGCACTTTAATTTCAAAAAATATAGATCAATTATTTGTTCATTGCTAAATTAGCATGCATAAATGCTTGAAAAGAACAAACAATGAAAACACCTCATTTTGCCATTATCGGTGCAGGTACAGCAGGTTTAGCCACCGCAATTTTGCTCGCCCGAGAAGGTAATAAAGTAACTATTTTTGAACAAGTTGATGAGTTATCTCCGGTAGGTGCCGGCTTATTACTACAACCCGCGGGTTTAGCTGTATTTGAGCATTTAGGTGTGCTCGACAACGCTTTAACCTTAGGTGCGAAAGTCACAGGCTTAGAAGGACAACTTCCGGACAAGCGTCTTTTAGTTAACAGTCATTATCATGAAGCATCAACAAATCTCTATGGGCTAGGTATACACCGAGCTACGTTATGCCATGTTCTCACACAAAAGCTTAGCGAGTATTCACACCAGATTACTTGGCGCATGAACCACTCTATTGAAAGCTTTGAAGAATATAACGATGAAGTCCGGTTATTCGGAAATCATCAAAACCAAAAGTTTGATGCTTGTTTTGATGCCGTACTTATTGCCAATGGCGCTCGTAGCCAGTTAAGACCCAAAGCATGGGTAAAGGTTGACCAAGCCTACCCTTGGGGTGCTGCTTGGAGTATCGTGCCTGAGTGCCAAGTCCTCGATTCTCAAATTCTGCATCAATTTTATGATCGCTCGAAAATTATGATGGGAATTCTTCCTACAGGAGCGATTCCAACAGAGCCGCAACAGCGCCTTTCGAGTATCTTTTGGAGCTTACCTACTCCACAATTACAAAGCTTTTTGCAAGATGAGCAAGCTAAACAAACTTGGTTAAAACAAGTCTCTGAGCGTTGGCCCAAAATTGCACAGTGGCTAAAAGAGATTTTATATGACACTCAAACTCAACCTAAATGGCTATCTGCAAACTACCGTGATGTAGTCATGACTCAATTTGGGCAAGGTCGAATTGGTGTTATTGGCGATGCAGCCCATGCCATGAGTCCACAGTTAGGACAAGGTGCAAACATGGCATTATTGGATGCTTGGGCTTTTTCTCAATCATTGCAACAAGCCAATAAAAACCAAAATATTGATTGGCCCCTACTCTGGCAGCACTACCACCAGCTTCGCCGCTCATCCACCCAGTTTTATCAATTCCTTAGTCGTTTATTGACACCACTTTATCAATCTGATCATTGGTGGGCTGGAGGTTTAAGAGATCTAGTTTTTCCTTGGATGTATCAAATTCCTTATTTTCGAAAAGAAATGGCAATCACGATTTCAGGCTTAAAAACAGGACCATTCCAACAACTCGATTATGAGCGAGTAGCTCAATTACCTAAAGGAAGCAGTGCATTTCATTTAAAAAATGAATCTCTATCTGATTATTAACTCTATTAAATACTTGTGAGTAGCACATGAAAATTAGCCATCTTGATCATTTAGTTTTAACTGTTGCCAGTATTGAGAATACCTGTAATTTTTACCAAACCGTGTTGGGATTTGAAGTCGTTACTTTTAAAGGTGATAGAAAGGCTCTACAGTTTGGAAATCAAAAAATAAATTTACACCAACAAGGCAAAGAATTTGAACCTAAGGCATTACAACCGACGCCAGGATCTGCCGACCTGTGTTTTATTTCAGATACTCCTATTTCAGAAGTGGTTACACACCTTAATCAGTTAAATATTACAATTGAAGAAGGCCCCGTTGAACGTACTGGCGCAATGCACCCTATTCTTTCAGTTTATATTCGAGATCCAGATCAAAATTTGATTGAGATTTCAAACAACATAAAGTTATAAGTCATTTAAAGTTTACAGGGATATTTTGTAATTGCTTTTCAATATCCCAATCTTTGGGTTTCTCTTTTAATGCCCACCAATTAGCACCTGCCTCCAACCATCTCTTACGGTGTGCTTTTACGGACTCTTTAGTACAATCTTGATATCCAAATTCAGCGCCACAACAAGCACAAATAGCAAAGTTTGGAGTGTCTCCATTTTCACCCCACGGCTCTTCATCTTGTATCAGCCCACATACTCGACAAACAAAATTTTCTATTTTGTCCAAAATTTATTTTCCTAAGTTATACAATATGCTGAGATAATTTTATAATAGCGATGACTTCATAGATCAAAATTAATTTAAACAACTCTTAAATTACAATTTACTCATATCGATCTTATACACAAATCATGTAACCGATTTTTTATACAACAAGCATAGCCAACCCCAAGCACAAGCGCTACACTAGCTCTTTTCCACTCAATGGATTTCCACTCATGTCAAACTGGTTAGATGAAGTTAAATTTGATTCCAATGGTCTTATCCCTGCCATTGCTCAACATCATCAAACCGGACGTATTTTGATGGTGGCGTGGATGAACCGTGAGTCACTTGCACTCACAGCAGAAAAAAATCAGGCTGTTTACTTCTCTCGCTCTCGCCAAAAACTTTGGCACAAAGGTGAAGAATCAGGCCATTTCCAAACGGTTTATGAAATTCGCCTAGACTGCGATGGCGACGTGATTGTATTACAGGTTGAACAACACGGCGGTATTGCATGCCATACAGGTCGTGAGTCTTGTTTCTACCGTAAACTTACCCCACAGGGCTGGGAAATTGTAGACGCACAATTAAAAGATCCTACTGCAATTTACGGTGACAAAGCCAAAACTGAAAGCCACGATCATGCTCATACCACTGAACAAGTGGATGTACTTGCTCACTTAGGGCAGTTAATGCAAGAGCGTAAGCAGGCAGAAGCGGATACTTCATATGTTGCAAGCCTCTACAAGAAAGGCATCAATAAAATCTTAGAAAAAGTCGGCGAAGAAAGTGTAGAAACTATTATTGCTGCGAAAGACTACGCTGCTCAAAATACAGAAAGCAATTTAAATGACTTAATTTATGAAACTGCCGATTTGTGGTTCCATAGCATTGTCATGTTGGGTTATTTCGATCTTAATCCACAACTTATTATTGACGAATTAGCTCGTCGTCAGGGTTTATCTGGTTTAGTTGAAAAAGCTAACCGCAACAAGGTTTAAAATCACTCAGTGTCGAATATCGAAAAACCTAAAGCTACCTATGAGCAAGCCATTGCCATAGATAATGCACGTCTTGGGCAATCATTTAAAGTGATTGCCTATGCGGGTACAGGTAAAACTACTACATTACAAATGATTAGTGACGCCATGCCTGAACGGCGCGGTATGTACTTGGCATTTAACAAAGCCATTGCAGGCGAAGCACAAAACAAATTTCATCGTAATGTAGACTGCCGTACATTTCACTCGCTTGCGTTTCGTAGCGTGCCACGAGGTGTGACTGATAAATTACGTCTGCCTCGCTTGAGCCCAAGCTTTATTGCAAAAGAATATCGACTAGAGCCGATTACCTTGCGCCGTATGATGGGCGGCCGTTATGAAAAATATGTTTTGATGCCAAGTCGCCTTGCAAGCCTTGTGGCCAATGCTGTGAGCTATTTTTGTTCGACCAGCTCGCAATATCCTGCTCCTCGACATATTCAGGCACCTAACTGGTTACATCCCGACGATATTACCGAACTACAGACTCACCTTTACCCTTCAGTAGAACGTCGCTGGTTAGAGTCTATCGACCCAAACCACCAAGCTGGAATTGGTCACGATATTTACCTCAAGCTTTGGGCATTGTCTGAACCTAACATTCCAGCCGATTATGTCTTATTTGATGAAGCACAAGATGCTGACCCTTTAATGCTGGGTATTTTACTTCGCCAGAAAAGTACGCAAGTTATTTATGTCGGTGATGCACATCAGCAAATTTACGCATGGCGTGGTGCAGTAAATGCCATGCAACAACTACCTTTGCCAGAGTCTCGTTTAACCACTTCTTTCCGTTTTGGAGAGGCGATTGCCGATGTCGCTAATGCTTTGCTAGGTGGTTTAAATGAGACAGTTCCTCTACTTGGCAATCCGAACCAAAAATCAAGTGTAGTCAATAAACCACATACCAAAATGCGTGATGCGATTTTGTGTCGTACCAATGCTCGGGCAATGGAGCTTTTATTGGCTGGTTTAGTGCATGGCGATAAAGTAAGTTTGCAGGCAGATCACCAAAAACTAAACCGTTTCGTCGATGCGGCAAGTTTTCTCAAACAAGGAAAACGCGTCACTGACGTTCCTGAGCTGGCATGGTTTAATTCATGGCACGATGTGCATGAATACTGTGAAACCAATGAAGGAAGTGACATCAAACCTTTAGTGAAATTGGTCGATGACCACGGCACTGAACCTTTAAAAAAAGCACTTGCTAAAATCACTCCTCTTGAGCAAGCTGACTATGTCATCTCGACTGCCCATAAAGCAAAAGGACTCGAGTGGAACCGCGTTCATATTGAAGATGACTATCAATTTAAAATTAATGGCTTAGAACACAAGATTACAGATGAAGAATTAAGATTACTTTACGTGGCTTGTACTCGTGCTAAAGTAAGTCTAAATATTCATCATCTTTATGATCTGATACAACAACTAAAAGTAAGGGCGCCTTTAAGTCTTCGTAAGTCGGTTGGTTGAAGCGCTCATAATTAGGTGAGCCTATGAAACTTGAATCTATCCAATTTAAACATGTTGCTCTGTTTCATGACCTAAAGATCCAGTTTCAATATGATAAACAACCAATTACTTTAATTTTAGGTGAGCAGGCAACTGGCAAAAGTATGCTACTTAAGCATATTTACCATGCTTTAACATGGTTTCCTGCACGCCTAAAAGATATTCGCACTCCAGGCATTGTCTTGCCTGATCAAGACATTACCCATTCTCGTTTGCAGGCTAAAATAGAAGTCAGCATTCAAATTCCCCCAGAATTCGGACAATTACCTGAAACAACCTCTGCACAGCAAATAGATTCATCTATTTGTAGCTGGAAACTTTTTAAAACTTTAAATGCAAGTGGCATAGGTATTAGTCAGGTCGAAACTCAACAACTCGAACAGACGGTTACTCTTTACCATCAAGTTACAAGAAAAGACCCTCTTCAAGGTCTTCCCCTACTCGCCTATTACCCATCTGAGCGTTTTATTAATGATATAAATTTGCTGAATAAAAACCTTCCAGGTATTACTCAGCCTATTTCTGCCTATGACATTAGCTTAATCCCATTTACAACCTTCACTCGCTTTTTTGAATGGTTACGTGAAATTAGCGATATTGAAAATGCACAAGCTGCTCATGTTGTACAAAAAATTATTTCACAACAATCGAACCCACAAAATCAGGAAGAGCTTTTACATCAACTTCAAATCGAGTTGGCAGGACAACCTAAGCAGCTTCCTTCACCCAACTTATATGCCTTAAAGTCAGCATTAAAAATCATTTTTCCAGAGCTAGAAGACCTCTATCTGCAATATCACCCACGGCTTCAACTCATGGCGCATTACAAAGATGAAGCTTTAGCATTTCAGCAACTTTCTACAACCACAAAAACATGGATTACACTGGTAGGTGATGTTGTACGCAGACTTTGTTTACTCAACCCATTGAGCTTAGACCCCTGTCTTGAAGGTGAAGGCATTTTGTTGATTGACCAGATCGACTCACAGCTAGATGCTTTACATTGTTCAGAAATTTTAAATCGTCTGCATCAGGCGTTTCCACGCTTACAAATTATTGTGACAGGAAGCCGTGAAGAGTTACTTGAACATGCTGCCGCTTATCAATGCCTAAAACTAGAGCATGGCAAAATTAACCAGCTTGATTTAAATACAACTCAGCAGCAGCTAGAACATCTTTATACCTTACTGCAACGAGATGAAGTTTCAGCGCCACATCTAGATACTCTTTCGCTTGATAGCGAACCAACAACAGCTCAAATAGACAATTTGTACCAACAAATCCAAAACCTAAATGAACAACAAAAAAATGAATTATTGCGTATGATTCATGCAGGAGATACCTCGGAAGAAACCTCATCTCTTTAAAATTTATGATCCATTTAGCTCAATTTCTATAATAAAACCGAATTCGCTAAATATACGATGAAATCTGATTTTTGAGCTGAAAAATCACTAGATGTTGTTACCGCATGTAATAACATCAGATTTTTAATGATTTTTTAGTGTACAATAAATTTCATTTTGCGTTTTTATTATTCAAGTTGTGCAATATAACTTGTTTCTCGCTTTACTTTTCTATTTTGGTCGGGTTTTCAGAATATAAGCTTTGGAAATCTCTTTGAATTCCTATCTATTCTGAAATGAAAATTTCACCTTTAGGCTTCGGTCTAAATTATATATGGATACGAGTGTGCTACCGATAATTATCTTATTACCGTTAATATTAGGCACCACCCTTGTTTCATTGCTTCAACGGTTTTCACGTGGAGTAACGGCTTTAGGGGCGATCGGAGTCAGTTTAACCAGTTTTGGTTTATTACTGACTCAAGCTAAAACTGTGCTTGGTGGTGCAAGCATTCAACAAAGTTGGGATTGGTTACCACAATTAGGTATTAATCTGAGCTTTAGACTTGATGCCCTTGGTTTATTATTTTCTCTTCTTATTACCGGTATCGGTACACTCATTTATATTTATGCCTATTATTATTTAGGCCCTAAAAATTCATTAAGTAAACTCTATTTATTACTCATGCTGTTTATGGCAGCAATGCTGGGTATTTCTCTTTCTAATAATTTAATTATTTTATTGGTGTTTTGGGAACTTACCAGTATTTCATCATTTTTATTGGTGGGTTATTGGAGTCACTACGAAGCAGCTCAACGCGGTTCGCGTATGGCACTTACCATTACAGGAATGGGTGGACTTGCCATGCTAGGTGGATTTGTCTTATTGGGGCAAATCACTGGTACTTACGAAATTAATGCCATTGTGGGCATGAAAGATCTTATTCAAAGTCATCATCTTTTCATCCCGATGCTTTTGCTTATTTTACTTGGTGCTTTTACTAAAAGTGCTCAGTTTCCGTTTCATTTTTGGTTACCCAATGCAATGGCAGCACCTACTCCGGTGTCAGCCTATTTACACTCTGCAACCATGGTAAAAGCCGGGATTTTTTTACTTGCCCGCTTACTTCCAATTTTTATTGGTGCTGCGCTTTATCACAATATTGTTACCTTCGTAGGCTTGTTTACCCTATGTATGGCCGCTTGCTTTGCGATTTTTAAAGAAGATTTAAAAGGGTTATTGGCTTACTCTACAATTAGTCATTTGGGTCTAATTGTCTGCTTATTAGGTATTGGTTCACCTCTAGCTGTAGCTGCTGCAATTTTCCATATTATTAACCACGCTACCTTTAAAGCTGCACTGTTTATGATTGCCGGTATTATCGATCATGAAACAGGGACACGTGATCTTAGAAAACTAAGCGGGGTCTGGCAGTTATTACCTTTTACTGCAACGCTCACTATGATTACCGCAGCATCAATGGCGGGTGTTCCACTGACCAACGGCTTTATTTCTAAAGAAATGTTCTTTACCGAGCTATTGGCAAATCTTTCAGGTTCAACAGTTATCTTTGCAAGTATTATTGCAACCCTCGCAGGTATTTTTGCGGTCAGTTATTCAATTCGTTTAGTACACGGCGTATTTTTTGATGGCCCTGTAGGTAAACAAGTTCCAAATAAAAATGCACATGAACCACCTCTAGGCATGCGTGCACCAGCCATACTACTTGCGACACTGTGTATTTTAGTGGGTATTCTCCCTTCTCTATTGGTTGAACCTTTAGTCAACAGTGTGACACGTGCAAGTCTTATGCAGCCTGATTTTGCAGGAACTCATCTTGCAATCTGGCACGGTTTTAATGCGCCATTAGTCATGAGTATTATTGCTTTGGTTGGCGGTACGCTTTTCTACTTTGCTTTAGCAAAAGATGGCATGATTCGTAAGATTGACCTTGACCCAAGACTGGGGCGCTTACAAGGTCGCATTTTATTTGATTTGTTTTTAAAGCATTTACTATTAACGAGCCGTAAAATCAAACAAAAAACCGAGAACGGCTCATTACAAAGCTACTTGTTCTTAATGATTGCTTTTAGCGTCATTATGGTCACGATGCCTTTACTCAACCAAGGTCTCACCACAGGTACACGTGAACTCACTCATGCACCATGGATTGCGGTTGTTCTTTGGCTGACATTATTTTCAGGTTGCTGGATGATGCTTTGGTTTCACCATGAACGCATCAAGGCAGTCCTTATTAGCGGTGCAATTGGCCTTGTCGTTACTATGGTCTTTGTCACTATGTCGGCACCTGACTTAGCACTAACACAAATTACAGTAGATGTAGTTACTACCGTACTTTTGTTGATGAGCTTATCTTTACTGCCACAGCTTACCCCTTATGAATCTAGTCGCTCTAGACGTTTAAGAGATGCCGCACTAGCAATTATTGGTGGCTTAGGTATTGGCTGGATTGCATGGCTCATTTTAACTCGTGATCACAATTCAATTTCATGGTTCTTTGCTCAGCAAGCATTGCCTCTTGGTGGTGGCTCAAACATTGTAAATGTGATTTTGGTTGACTTCCGTGGCTTCGATACCTTCGGTGAAATCACTGTACTAGGAATTGCTGCAATTGGTGCACTCTGCTTAATGGATGGCATGCGAGTACATGGTACCACCATGACTCAAGGCCTCACCTACCGCTTCAATCCGTCTCCACTGATGTTCCGTATTACAGCTTCGTGGGTGTTGCCTTTAGCACTTGTGGTGAGTGTCTATATCTTTATGCGCGGACACAATTATCCGGGCGGTGGCTTCATTGCAGGTCTGATTACCTCAATGGCCCTGATTATTCAGTACATTGCCTTAGGACAAGATCAAACTGAATACATGTTAAAGGCACAATCTGGTCGACTTTATGAAGTCTGGATTGGTTCAGGATTAACGATTGCAGGTCTTACAGGGATTGCAGCATGGTTCTGGGCACGTCCATTTCTGACCAGTGCACATGTTTATGTCGAATTACCTGTTTTAGGCAAACTACATTTGGCTTCGGCAGCAAGTTTTGACTTGGGTGTATATATCACAGTCGTGGGAGCCACCATGCTACTCATCTCTGTATTAGGGGACTCCCGCCACTCAAGTATGTCTGGCCCTGTACTTCATGGGGAGGAATCATCATGATCAGTTTAGAATTCTTACTCGCCTCTGCTATTGGGCTACTTGCTGCTACAGGCATTTATCTGATTTTACGTGCGCGTACCTTCCCTGTTGTACTTGGATTGGCCGTGCTGGGTTATGCAGTTAACTTATTTTTGTTTGCGATGGGGCGTTTGCAAGTCAACTCACCAGCCATCTTAACCGAAACGACTAATATTACTGATCCACTTCCACAAGCACTTGTTTTAACAGCAATCGTGATCGGTTTCGCGACTACAGCCTTTATTGTTCAATTGGCATTACGCAGCCGTTATGAGTCAGGTAGTGATCATGTTGATGCTAAAGAAGATGTTTCTCCAACATACGACCCACGTGAGGATGAGCCGTGATGTTTGATTTTTTATCTTTTTGGCAAACAAATACACCCATTTTTAGCATCCTCATTCCAGCCTTTACGGGTTTTATCTTATTACTTTTAGGTAATCCGGGAGCTGGAGCATTAAAAGAAGATTGGCGACAACCTTGGCGCCGCGGTATTAGTCTGGTTTCAGCAATTGCAGGTTTAATCACGGCTGTGAGTTACCTTATTGTTGCAAATACTGGCCAGATTACGGTTTATCAGCTCAGTGAATGGTCTGCACCTTTTGGTATTGTGCTGGTATTAGACCGACTTTCCGCTTTTATGCTGGTTTTAACCTATGCATTAGCTGTTCCAGTTTTATGGTATGCGAGTGAAAATTGGGATACTCGCGGACGTTATTTTCACGCAATATTCCATTTTCTATTAATGGGGTTATGTGGAGCATTTCTGACAGGCGACTTATTTAACTTATTCGTTTTCTTTGAAATCTTGCTCATGGCATCGTATGTCCTACTGCTACATGGACAAGGAAAACCACGATTTCAGCTTGGCGTACACTATGTGATTATTAACCTACTTGCCTCTGCCCTCTTCTTAATTGGTCTGGGTATGATTTATGGCAGTGTAGGCAGTTTAAATATGGCTGACGTTTCACGCCTTTTACCTGCTTTAGATGCAGATCAACACAAATTAGCAGTCGCTGGTGCCTTACTCTTATTTGTCGTATTTGGCATTAAGGCAGCGATGTTACCAGTTGGCTTTTGGCTACCAAAAACCTACGCCGTTGCAAGTACGCCAGTCGCAGCAATTTTTACCATTATGACCAAAGTGGGTGTGTATGCCATTTTACGTGTCAATGGAACTGTATTTAATGATGTGCTTAGTCAAGAAATCTTTAAAGGCTGGTTACTTCCAATTGGTTTAGTGACTTCTTTATATGGTGTGATTGGGGCAATTGGAGCAGATCGCCTTAGACGTTTTGTTGGCTTCATGATCCTTTCCTCAATTGGTACGTTATTGACTGCAATTGCAATGTCAAATACACAAGCGTGGTCAGGTGCCTTATTCTATTTAGTACACAGTACAATAGTTGGTGCAGCATTTTACCTGTTCTGTGGCTGGATGACGTCACAACGAGGCGCTATTAAAGATCATTTAAAAATCGCCCCAAGAATTAAACAACAAAAAGCAGCCATGCTGACCTATTTCCTGATTGCCATGATGCTTGCAGGTTTACCACCTTTTAGTGGTTTCTTTGGGAAAGTATTTATTTTACAAGCGACTGTTGAAACTGCATATCAAGGCTGGGTGATTGGTATTGTGCTTGTGGTCAGCCTATTAAGTATTATTGCGTTAACACGTGTCGGCTTTATTCTATTCTGGCGTGCGTCAGCGCCCGAAGAAGATCCAATAAATCCAGCTTATATTATTTATCGTGCCTTACCTGAACGAGCACCAGCGCGTAATGACCAAGCGATTTATATCCTGCTTGCGGGGTTAGTTGCTTATGTAGTGTTTGCTTCACCGGTACTCCAGTACACCACGAGCACCGCGCAGCAAATTCAAAATCATGAGCTCTATCAGCAGTCTATTCTTAAAACTGATCGAAATAGCGAAGTTATTAGTGTGCAGCCTTATGACCCAACTTATTTACCAGAAACAAAATATGGTGGAGAAGTGGAAGATCATAATGCGTATCTTGTTCCTGACATTATTTCAAAAGATACTTTCAACGGTGAACATATTTCTGAATATAAGCACCGCCAAATTGAGCAGCAAGAAAAAATGCTAACGCCGACTATTGCTGATGAAAGTCAACTGAAACCTATGGAGCCATAACAATGCAGCTATCTAAATTGCTTGAACGTTGGTTCCCACATCCATTTGTTTCTTTTTTAATTATTATCTTCTGGTTAATGCTTTCGCATAGCCTCGATGCAAGTGACCTACTTATGGCGGTAATCTTGGGTCTTGTGATTCCACGTTTAGTGCGACCTTTTATTACCCGAACACCACATATCCATTGGAAACCCGCAGTAAAACTGTGTTTTGTTGTACTGTGGGACATTATTGTTTCCAATTTTCGGGTTGCTAAACTGGTATTAGGTTCACCTAAAAAATTACATCCCAAATGGTACCGTGTTCCATTAGAAACTGAGCATGAACAAGTCAATTCATTACTGGCAATGATCATTACCACTACGCCTGGCACGGTGTCTGCTGGTATTGATCAAGAGCGTGGTGACATCTTGGTGCACTCACTTAGCACAGAAAATACTGAAAGTGATGTGCAAGACATCAAACAACGCTATGAGGCCCCTCTCATGGAAATTTTTGATGTTAAAAGCAAATCGGAGGACAACATATGACTATCCTACCTTATGCTCTTGGCATTAGTTTGATTGCAATCACTATCTCTATGCTACTTTGCTTGTTTCGAATGGTGATGGGCCCATCAATTGTAGATCGTCTTTTAGCGCTTGATACCCTCTTTTTAAATGCAACCTGTCTGATTATTGTGTTAGGTATTTACTGGACAACCACTTCTTTATTTGAGGGAGCTTTATTGGTTGCCATGTTAGGGTTTGTTTCAACAGCTGCTTTAGCACGTTATTTCACAACTGGTCATGTGATCGATTAAAGGGAGGTCAAAATGCAATTTACAATGGAAATTATTGTTTCGATCTTTCTGGTTTTTGGTGCGTTCTTTATGTTGGTTGGATCGATCGGAATGGTACGCCTACCCGATTTATTCATGCGTTTACATGCACCCACCAAATCAAGTACGTTAGGTCTAGGTAGCTTTTTAATCGCTTCAATGATCTTTTTTGCCTTTCAAGGTCGCTTTGGTTTTGCTGAGTTACTGATTACGCTTTTAGCTTTCATTACCGCTCCTGTTTCAGCCAATTTAATTGCGCAAGCAGCGCTACATCTACGTTTACGCTCACTCAGTGGTGAAGTACCTGAGGCAATCGAACGCCCACTCCCTTGGGATCGTTACAAAATTGGTCAACGCTTTTCACAAAACAAGCCACCTATGGAACCTCCTAAAGAATAAAAATTGAGCCAATAAAAAAGCCACCCCGAGGTGGCTTTTTTATTTTGAGTTCTACTTACTCTTCGTCATCTGTCTTACGTTCCGGTAAATCTTGTACCGCTTTTTCGATTAGACCGAACATATAGTTACCATATGCATTCGTTTTATCGTAATGGAAACGTAAGCGAGGCGTAATACGAGTCTTGATACGGCGACTTAGTTCATGACGCAAGAAACCAGAAGCTTTATTTAACACTTCTAAAGTTTCTTTATTCGCGACTTCACTTTGTTCATCGCCAAGCTCACGTCCCATAACAGTGACATAAACTTCAGCATAACCCATATCTGCACTGACTTTCACCGCAGAGATGGTCACTAGACCACCTAAGCGAGGATCTTTAAGCTCCTGACGGATCAGCTCAGACAACTCACGTTGCACTGAATCCGCCATGCGCTTTAAGCGTTGGCTACCCGCCATTAAAGACTCCGTTTAATCAATTGAACATCATAGACTTCGATCTTATCGTTTACTTTGATGTCTTTATAACCTTTCACCGCAAGACCACATTCCATACCGGCACGAACTTCTTCAACCACGTCTTTATAGCGACGAAGAGACTCAAGCTCACCTTGGAATACAACCACGTCATCACGTAATACGCGAATCGGTTTATTACGATGCAATGTACCTTCAAGCACCATACAGCCTGCTGCTGCACCAAACTTACTTGAGTGGAATACTTCACGTACTTCAGCAACACCCAAGATTGTTTCACGATGTTCAGGAGCAAGTTTACCACTCATCGCATCTTTCACATCATCAATCAACTCATAGATGATGCTGTAGTAACGAATATCGATACCGTCTTGGTCACTACGTTGACGAGCAGTAGTATCTGCACGAACGTTAAAGCCTAACAATACAGCTTCTGAAGATTCAGCAAGAATTACGTCAGACTCAGTAATCGCACCAACACCAGAACTAATTACACGAACTTTTACTTCATCAGTAGATAGTTCATATAAAGCTGCATTCAATGCTTCTAAAGTACCACGTACGTCTGTTTTTAAAACAACGTTCACTGTAGGAACATCTTTTTTACCCATTGACGACATGATGTTTTCAAGACGCATTGCGCTTTGACGATCAATACGTTTTTGACGCTCACGGTCAGCACGAGCATCGGCAACTTCACGTGCTTTCTTCTCGTCATTTACAACAAGAACTTCATCACCAGCCATTGGAGCTTCTGGTAGACCCAAAATTTCTACTGGAATAGATGGTCCTGCTGATTTAATCGGCTTACCGTTTTCATCAGACATTGCACGAACACGGCCATACGATGAACCTGCAAGAACAAGGTCACCAATATTTAATGTACCGTTTTGAACAAGAATAGAAGTTACTGCACCACGGCCTTTATCAACACGTGCTTCAATAACAACACCTTGCGCAGCACCTTCAGCAGATGCTTTTAATTCCATCAATTCTGATTGAATAAGAATTAAATCAAGGAGTTCATCAATACCTTGTCCGCTGTGTGCAGAAACTTTAGCAATCGGAACATCACCGCCCCATTCTTCTGGAACGATTTGTTTCGTTGTTAATTCATTTAACACACGGTCTGGATCAGCAGATTCTTTATCCATTTTGTTGATTGCAACAATAATTGGAGTACCTGCTGCACGTGCATGGTCAATTGCTTCTGCAGTTTGTGGCATTACACCGTCATCTGCTGCAACAACCAATACAACGATATCCGTTGCTTTAGCACCACGCGCACGCATTGAAGTAAATGCTGCATGTCCTGGTGTATCAAGGAATGTAATAATTCCTTTGTCTGTTTCAACGTGATATGCACCAATATGCTGGGTAATACCACCTGCTTCACCAGCCGCCACTTTCGAACGACGGATACGGTCAAGCAATGATGTTTTACCATGGTCAACGTGACCCATAATGGTAACTACTGGCGGACGAGTTGTTTGCTCACCACGTGCTTCTTCAGCCGCTTCAAGCAAGTTATCTTCCGCTTGTGTATCAGAAACTAAAACTGGGTTGTGGCCCATTTCTTCTACAACAAGTGCTGCTGTATCTTGATCAATCGCTTGATCTTGATTAACCAACTCACCCATTTTCATAAGTGTTTTGATAACTTCACGTACTTTAATCGCCATTTTCTGAGCAAGATCGGCAACAACAATACTTGAACCGATTTCTACATCATAAACTTGCTTTTTAACTGGCTTTTCAAAACCATGTTTGTTTGCTTGGCTTGATTTTAAACCACGTTTGTTATGGTTAACAAAGCTTTGCTCTTCTTGACCACGACGACCACCTTTCTTACCCGCACGTGGGTTAGTAGTTGCGCCACCGCGTTTAATTTCACGGTCTTCTTGCTTAAATGAATCTTCATAAGCTTGGCCAACAAGACCAGACGCTAGTGGAGAATCATCAATCACACGAATTGTGGTAGTAGCATCGTCATTTGAATACTTAGACGCCATTTTGCGCATTTGTTCAAGTGTACGTTGCTGAGCTTCTTCAGCCGCTTTACGACGCGCAGCTTCTTCAGTTGCTTTTAACTGAGCTGTTTGTGCTTCACGCGCTTTCTTTTGCTCTAATGTTTCTGCTGGTTTTGGTGCAGGTTTTACTGTACCACCACCACGTTTTTTCACTACAACAGCAGCTTTAGGAGCTGACTGTGCAGCGCTATCTTGTTGATGAGCAGCACGCATTGCATCTAAAGTTGCTTTTGCTTTTTGCTCTGTTTGAAGACGCGCTTTTTGCTCTGCAGTTTCACGCGCTTGTTGATCTGCACGTGTTTTAGCGTCTGCTTCTGCGCGTGCTTTAGCTTCTGCTGCAATTTGTTCTGGGTTTGGCTTAGCAAAAACCTGTTTTTTACGTACTTCTACGTTAATTGTTTTTGCTTTACCTGAAGTACTTGCAACTTTAGCGGTACTGGTTGTTTTACGTTTCAACGCAATTTTTCCTGTGTTACCACTTTCCTGACCATGCACTTTCTTCAAATGATTGACTAAAGTGTCCTGTTGTTCAGTGGTAATAATGTCGTCTGCTGTACGTTGAGGCAAACCTGCTTCACGAGCCTGTTCTAGGAGCTTCTCAACAGGACGTCCTACACTGAGAGCTAACTCTTTAATCGACTTGTCCGTCATATTTCATCTCCTAGTTAAACCATGATTCGCGAGCTTTCATGATCAATTGACCTGCTTTTTCATGACCAAGACCTTCAATATCAGAGATATCGTCAGTAGCCTGATCTGCCAAATCATCAACGGTAATAATACCGCGAGCGGCAAGCGAGTAAGCGATCTCAGAAGTCATGCCTTCCATAGTGAGAAGGTCTGCGCTCGGTTCTTGAATATTTTCTTGCTGTTTCAAAGCATCAGTAAGAGCTGCTTCTTTTGCACGACTTTGCAATAACTCAACCAATTCAGCATCAAGCTCAATTTCGTCAAAAGTTTCAGCAGGAACATAAGCAATCTCTTCTAAAGAAGTGAAGCCCATTTCTACCAATGCCATTGCTAAATCTTCTTCGATATCTAAACGTGATACAAACATGTCGAGATATTGCTGAGCTTCATTTTGCTGACGAGCACGATACTCTTCTTCAAGCATCATGTCGAGTTTGTAGCCAGTTAAATCAGAAGCTAAGCGAACGTTTTGACCTTGAGAGCCAATCGCACGAGCCAATTGATCGCTGGTTGCAAAAATAATGTCGGCACTTCTTGCATCTTCATCAAGCACGATGCCTGAAACATCAGCTGGTTCTAATGCACTTGCAATGTATTGAGCTGGATCATCAGACCAAACCACTACATCAATACGTTCACCATTTAACTCTTGCTGTACAGCTTGGATACGTGTACCACGCATACCAATACATGCACCTACAGGGTCAATACGGTGATCATTTGTTTTCACTGCAATTTTAGCACGAACACCCGGTTGACGTGCCGCTGCTTTAATTTCAATAATTTCTTCAGAAATTTCAGGAATTTCTTTTTTCATTAAAGCAATTAACATTTCAGGCTTAGCGCGTGATAACAACAACTGAGCGCCACGACCTTCACGGTTAACATTATATAAAATAGCGTTTACACGTTGTTTTGGACGAAGAATTTCTTTAGGAATCATTTCTTCGCGAGCAAGATAAGCTTCTGCGTTATCACCTAAGTCAATAATAAAGCCATCTTTGGTTTGTTTTTTCACTTCACCGTAAATCAACTCACCGACTTTCGACTCGTAGGCATCAGCAACTAAAGCACGCTCAGCTTCACGAATTTTTTGTACAATCACTTGTTTCGCAATTTGCGCAGCGATACGGCCAAACTCAATAGATTCTACTTCGAGTTCACGCACGTCACCAATTGACCATTTAGATGGATCAACATCAGAGATCGCATCTTGGCAAGCTGGCATTTCATGATCTTCATCTGCCACAACAGTCCATTGACGGAATGTACGGTAATCACCAGTTTTACGATCAATCTCTACACGAAGCTGAGCTTCTTCAGCATGTGTACCTTCGTAAAATCTTTTCTTCGTTGCAGCAACTAGAGCTTGTTCTAAAGCCTCGAAGATCGCTTCACGACTAACACCTTTTTCATTACTAACCGTTTCTACAACGGTAAGAATTTCGCGGCCCATAAGTCACCTACCGATTTCTTATATAATTTAAATAAATTTAATCTTGATAGATCAAGTTTGCTTTATCGATATTGTTGCTGTCGATATCAAGCACATGCTTTCCTTCAACTTCAACCTGAATCTCTTCTTTTTCAAGGTCTACAGCAAGGAGTTTTGCTTGAAATTTACGACGATTTTCTACTGCTGCAATTAAACGCAAAGCAACCTGCTGACCAATGTAGCCTTGCAACTGTTCGAGTTGAAAAAATGGACGATCCCAACCTGGTGAAGAAACTTCTAATGAGTACTCACCTGAAATCGGATCATGAACATCCAACATTGCGCCGACTTGTTGTGTAACACGGACACAATCTTGTACACCAATGCCACGACCTAGCTCTACTTCACCATCTTCATTAATCACTGGCTCAGCATTTTCATCAACTGGTCTATCGATATAAATACGCAATAATGAACGTTTACCTTGTGGAAGGAATTCAATTCCCCACAGGTCAACACCACATGCTTGCACCGCTGGAGCAATCATGTCATACAATGCTTGGGATTTATTTGATAATTTCATTTACTCTCGTCATTCTCGTGCGATTCAATCGGTTGTTTTAACCGACACAGACCTACTATAGTGAAGCATGACTATTTGACCAATTGATGTCGACACTACACGATAGCGATACGATAACCAATAAAAAAGGGCGTTAATCGCCCCTATGTAGCACAGAAAACAATAGTCCACTGTGCAAAAAGGCCCACCTGTCTGTGAGCCTCTTTTAAGAAACTTGGTAGCGGGAGCTGGATTTGAACCAACGACCTTCGGGTTATGAGCCCGACGAGCTACCAGACTGCTCCATCCCGCATCAACGTGCAAAATTATATACAAATATCGAAAAAAGTCAATGTAAACTTATCCAATATTCGCTTGATTAAGTTGCACCTTAATCAAATTGGTAGCGGGAGCTGGATTTGAACCAACGACCTTCGGGTTATGAGCCCGACGAGCTACCAGACTGCTCCATCCCGCATCAAAAAACTGCTTGCACTCAACTTTCTGGTTCAAAGTTGGTGCGGAAGGGGGGACTTGAACCCCCACGCCCGAAGGCACTACCACCTCAAGGTAGCGTGTCTACCAATTCCACCACCACCGCAGCTTGTGGGACGCATTCTAGTCCTTCCAACTGCAAAAGGAAAGCCCTATTTCGAATTATTGACTCGATTTTGGTGCATTTGGTGAAGTTTCAGGCGATGTCGTTTGAACTGGTGCTGTAGTTTGTACAGTTTTCAAACTATATGCTTCAGTTGTCTGTTTTTTTGCAAAAACAGCCAAAGTCAAACTAGTCACAAAAAACAATGCTGTTAAAACAGCTGTAAGGCGGGTAAGGAAATTACCTGAACCAGATGCACCAAATACAGTTGCTGCACCGCCACCACCAAATGAAGCTCCGGCATCTGCGCCTTTACCATGTTGCACTAAAATCAATGCAATCATCAGTACCGCTAAAATAATATGTACAACAAGTACAAAAGAGTGCATACCCTATCCTCGTTATTTGCTTTGCGCGAAGGCTTGTACAATCTGATAAAAAGATGCTGCATTTAATGAAGCACCACCCACCAACGCACCATTAATATCTGGGCACGCAGCTAACTCAACAGCATTTTCAGCTTTTACACTACCGCCATATAAAATAGCAATGCCTGAACCTGCTGGTGTGAGCTGGCATAAACCTTCACGAATTTTAGCATGCATCGCTTGAGCATCTTGTGGCGAAGCTGTTTTACCTGTACCAATAGCCCAAATTGGTTCATAAGCAATGACAATTTGTTTTTGCCATTGTTCTGCCGTTACTACAGGAGCAATATCACAAATTTGTTGTAAAACAACCTGCTCTGCTTGGCCCTGTTCGCGCTGATCAAGACTTTCGCCAACACAATAAATGACAGTTAAGCCTGCATTTAATGCATTTTGGAGTTTCGCCTTCAAAATTTCAACGTTATCGCCAAAAATATCACGACGTTCAGAGTGCCCAACCAGTACAAAATCAATCTGGCTGTCTTTTAATAATTCTGCACTGACTTCGCCAGTATAAGCACCCGTACCTGCAACACGAGATACGTCTTGTGCAACTGTATATACTGTTCTTGCAGCATCCTGTAACTGTGCCTGTACTGTTGTCAGTGCAATAGAAACAGGAGCAACGCCCACATGGCAGCTTTCATCTGCAATTTGGTTTTGTTGCAATAATTGTTTAAATTCTTCTATAAGTTGGTTGGCGTTAGCACGCACTGGGTTCATTTTCCAGTTGCCAACTACCCAAGGCGTAATTGTCGTACCCGACATACTGCTCACCTTTCATCAAAAATGCAGCACATTCTACACGCATTTATACAAATTTCAGATACTTTTCTTTAATGGGAATACTGATATCTTTTCTAGTGTTTGAAATTAAGAAAAAACTTTATAGCGTTCCAAGTTGAACATTTTAAAAATTAATCTATAAAAACTTCGACTAGTTCAAGCTTTAATAAGCTGATTAGGACTAGAGCAACACTTTCTAAGGTAGTATTTTTACATAACAAAAGTATAATTTTTCCTATACCAATTATAAACACATTAGCATAGGCAGGCAGATGTCAGCATTACAAACATCTCCAAAATTTACGGGGTTTTTTCGACGTTTAGTCGAAGAAAAGCATGTGTCGGCAGCGACCATGCAAACTGCATTAGATGCAGCAAAAAGAGCTAAGCAGGATATAGTCGCATATTTAATTGAAGAGGTTCATCTCTCCCCTTCTTTATTGGCTGAAACAATTTCTGCTGAGTTCGCCGAACCATATTTCGATCTGGATGTTTATGACACTTCTCAGATTCCCAAAGATTTGGTCGATCAAAAACTGGTTTTAAAGCATCGAGTTTTGCCCCTGATTCAAAGAGGGCAAATTCTATATGTCGCGACGAGCAATCCAAGTAATATTGAAGCGATTGATGCAATCCGTTTTAACAGTAAATTGCTCGTTGAACCTGTCATTGTTGAGTACCATAAACTTGAAAAAGTTTTAGGTCAGCATTTTGCAGAAGAAAGCGGCTTTGAATTTAGTGATGAAGAGTTTGATCTCGACGTCAGTCTTGATGGTCCTACCACTCAAGAAGATGAAGAAGAAACGCCACAAGGCGATGAAGCACCGATCGTAAAATATATTAATAAGTTATTGATTGATGCCATTCGTATGGGTGCTTCGGATTTACATTTTGAACCGTATGAAAAGTCTTATCGGGTACGTTATCGTGTCGATGGGGTATTACGTCAAATTGCTAATCCCCCTTTACAACTGGCAAACCGCTTGGCTTCGCGTTTAAAAGTCATGTCTCAAATGGACATTTCTGAAAAACGTGTTCCACAAGATGGTCGTATCAAGCTTAAGCTATCAAAAACCAAGGCCATTGATTTTCGTGTGAACTCACTCCCTACTTTATTTGGTGAAAAGTTAGTTCTACGTATTCTTGATCCATCTAGTGCAATGCTGGGTATTGATGCCTTGGGCTATGAAGAAGAACAAAAAGCTTTGTTTATGGAGGCTTTAGATAAGCCACAAGGCATGCTTTTAATTACTGGACCCACAGGTTCCGGTAAAACCGTATCTTTATATACGGGCTTGAATATTTTAAATACTGAAAGTTCCAATATTTCTACTGCCGAAGATCCGGTAGAAATTAACTTAGAAGGTATTAATCAGGTTAACGTGAACCCAAAAGTTGGCCTTACTTTTGCTGCCGCACTTAAATCTTTTTTACGTCAAGACCCCGACATTATTATGGTGGGTGAGATTCGTGACTTAGAAACAGCAGAAATCGCAATTAAGGCTGCGCAAACGGGTCACATGGTCATGTCAACACTGCATACGAACAGTGCTCCAGAAACCTTGACACGCCTACGTAATATGGGGGTTCCGTCTTTCAATATTGCAACATCAGTCAACTTGGTTATTGCACAGCGTTTAGCACGTCGTCTTTGTTCTCAATGTAAGATACCGGCTGATATTCCTAAACAAAGTCTATTAGAAATGGGCTTTACCGAACAAGACTTAACACATCCAGACTTTCGGGTTTTTCAACCTGTTGGCTGTCCTGAATGTCGTGAAGGCTATAAAGGTCGTGTGGGTATTTATGAGGTAATGAAAGTTACTCCTGAAATTTCCAAGATTATTATGGAAGATGGCAACGCTCTAGAAATCGCGGCTGCCTCTGAAAAATTGGGGTTTAATAATCTACGTCGTTCAGGTTTAAAAAAGGTGATGCAAGGTGTGACTTCCTTACAGGAAATTAACCGTGTAACCAGTGAATAAGACACTATTTAAAATAAGGATAATCTAATGGCTGTCAAAAAGGCACAAATGATGCCGACTTTTGCTTATGAAGGGGTTGACCGTAAGGGCGTAAAAATTAAGGGAGAACTTCCGGCTAAAAATATGGCTTTAGCTAAAGTGACCTTACGCAAACAAGGTGTCACTGTTCGAACTATTCGTGAAAAGCGTAAAAATATTCTTGAAGGTTTGTTTAAGAAAAAAGTATCAACACTTGATATTACGATTTTTACTCGACAACTTGCGACCATGATGAAAGCGGGTGTACCCCTCGTACAAGGTTTTGAAATTGTTGCCGAAGGTTTGGAAAATCCAGCCATGCGTGAGGTGGTACTTGGCATTAAAGGTGAAGTCGAAGGTGGTAGTACTTTTGCCTCAGCTTTAAGAAAATATCATCAACATTTCGATAACCTATTTTGTTCACTTGTAGAATCTGGTGAACAATCAGGTGCACTTGAAACAATGCTGGACCGCGTTGCAATTTACAAAGAAAAAAGTGAATTGTTAAAACAGAAAATCAAGAAAGCCATGAAGTACCCTGCCACGGTTATTGTGGTAGCGATTGTGGTGACCATCATTTTGATGGTTAAAGTAGTTCCAGTATTCCAAGATCTCTTTTCATCTTTCGGCGCACAACTACCAGCCTTTACGCAAATGGTCGTAAATATGTCGAAGTGGATGCAAGAATATTGGTTCATTATGATTATTGTGATTGGTGCAATCATTGCTGCCTTTTTAGAAGCTAAAAAGCGCAGTAAAAAGTTTCGTGATGGTTTAGATAAACTCACGCTTAAATTACCTATTTTTGGGGACTTGGTTTATAAAGCAATTATTGCTCGTTATAGCCGTACACTTGCTACAACATTTGCAGCAGGTGTTCCACTCATTGATGCACTTGAGTCGACTGCTGGCGCAACCAACAATGTTATCTATGAGAAAGCCGTTATGAAAATTCGTGAAGATGTTGCAACAGGACAACAACTTCAGTTTGCCATGCGTATATCTAACCGTTTTCCATCTATGGCTATACAAATGGTTGCAATTGGTGAAGAATCTGGTGCTTTAGACAGCATGCTAGATAAAGTTGCCACCTATTATGAAAATGAAGTTGATAATGCCGTTGATGGTTTAACTGCAATGATGGAACCTTTAATCATGGCAATTTTAGGGGTGCTTGTAGGCGGTCTAGTGATTGCGATGTATCTTCCAATTTTCCAAATGGGCTCAGTTGTATAATGCAAGAAATTATTGCTTATTTTATTCAAAACTTAACTGCACTCTATATTGCAGTTGCACTTGTGAGCCTATGTATTGGTAGCTTCCTGAATGTGGTGATTTATCGCACGCCAAAAATGATGGAACAAGACTGGCAGCAAGAATGCCAAATGCTACTCAACCCTGAGCAGCCTGTTATTGACCATGCAAAGCTGACATTAAGTAAGCCTGCTTCATCATGTCCTGAGTGCCACCACCCCATTCGTTGGTATCAAAACATTCCTGTCATAAGCTGGCTAGTGTTAAGAGGAAAGTGCGGGCAATGTCAGCACCCGATTAGCATACGTTATCCAGCTGTTGAACTACTTACCATGCTATGTTCACTGGTAGTGGTCATGGTATTTGGCCCAACTATACAAATGCTTTGGGGACTCGTTCTTACCTGGGTACTAATTGCCCTTACCTTTATTGATTTCGATACGCAGTTATTACCCGATCGCTTTACCTTACCTTTGGCTGCACTCGGCTTAGGCATTAACACCTTTAATATTTACACCTCACCTAGCTCAGCGATTTGGGGATATTTAATTGGTTTTTTATGTCTTTGGATTGTGTATTACTTATTTAAAGTGATTACTGGCAAAGAAGGTATGGGCTACGGCGACTTTAAGTTACTTGCAGCTTTAGGGGCATGGATGGGGCCATTGATGCTACCGTTAATTGTGCTATTGTCATCTTTACTAGGTGCAATTATTGGCATCATTTTATTAAAGTTACGTAATGAAAATCAGCCTTTTGCTTTTGGACCATATATTGCGATTGCTGGTTGGGTTGCCTTTTTATGGGGTGACCAGATTATGAAAATTTATTTGGGAGGTTAAGATGGCGTTTATTTTGGGAATCACAGGTGGTATTGGCAGTGGAAAATCTGCTGCAACACAATGGTTTGAGTCCCAAGGAATCCAAGTCGTCGATGCCGATATTGTTGCTCGTGAAGTCGTTGAAAAAGGCCAACCCGCTCTTCAACAGATACAACAAACTTTTGGAGATTGGGTCCTTCAACCTGATGGATGTTTGGACCGTCGTGCCTTACGTGAATATATTTTCCAAAATCCGGAAGCAAGACAAACACTTGAAAAAATTACACATCCAGCCATTCGCCAATCTATTATTCAACAGCTACAAAATCCCAAAAGTCCCTACGTGATTTTAGTTTCACCATTACTTTTTGAAACCAACCAACATGAGTTGGTCAATCACACGCTACTGGTTGATGCGAGTGAACAAACTCAAATTCAACGTGCAAGTCAACGCGATGGGCAAAACCAAGAACAAATCCAGAAAATTATAGCGGCACAAATGCCACGTGATCGAAAACGTGAGCTTGCAAATGACATAGTGTTTAATGATGGTTTACTTGAGCATTTATATCAGCAGTTAGAACCTTTACATCAAAGCTATTTGAAACGTGCAAACTAATTTTGTTGCTTTTGCTGCTTAATCTTTTGTTCCAAACTGTCTTGTCTAAACCAGCGCCAGGGTTGTAAAGCACCCACTCCCATGCCAACCAAGCCCACCACAATTGATGGGCTTAATGACTCACCAAGTAAAGGCACCGCTAAAATAGCAGCAATAAAAGGTGCCAGAGTCACAATACTTCCGGTTTTAAAAGCCCCTAGTCTTTGAATAGCCGCAACATAGGTTAATGTCGCAATAATCACGACAAATACGCCATGAAAAATACCCTGTACAGCCAAATGTACAGGATCTACTTCTATGAAATGCTTAGGCAAAAATAAAACATAGATAGGCAAGTAAATGATTGCTGACCAAATTGCCACACTGGCCATAGAGTGCCAAGCAGACAATTTCCACTGTTTAAGTAATACAGTGAAGATGCCCCACCAAATCGCGCTAATAAAAAGCAGTAAGTCTCCAATTCCAAACGCAGAGGTACTTGTACGTAGCATCAAAGCGCTCATGAGTGCTAAAGCAGCGATCATGATGGCGAGACTAGCCCATGTGTGTTTATCAAACGGTTGTCTAAATAAAATATAAGCAGCTATCGCGGTACAGATGGGTATGCAGCCATTTAAAAATATTGCAGCATGTGCAGCTGGTGCATAAAGAAAAGCTGTGTAAACGGTCAGACAATAGATGACACCGCCAATGAGCGCTAAAATAACCGCATGCTTACTCCATAAAAAAGCGAGATCTTTTTTATAAATTAAGATAGGCATTAAAATGAGGAAAGCTATAGCAAAGCGCAGTGCGGCAATGTCCCAAGCACTGATGTGCCACTGTGCATTTAAACGGGCAAAAAGCGTAAACCCACCCCAAATGCACATGGTCACCAATACAAAAAAATAACCTTGCTTACGGGGAGACATATTAAGACTGCTTACATACTAGAAAGGCAGCTCAATTATACCTCAGAACGCTGACGGCAAGCTTCATAAAGTGCCATACCTGTTGCCACACTTACATTTAGACTCTGCAAGTTTCCAGACATCGGAATATAAACTTTATGGTCACACTGTGCCTGTGTAATTGGGCGCAAACCGGTATCTTCAGCTCCCATTACGATCACGACTGGGCCAGAGAAATCACATTTTTGAATTGGTAATGCGCTTTCATCAAGCATGGTGCCAATCACACGTGTATGAGTGGTTTCTTTCAGATGCGCTAATGTACGAGCTAAGTTTGTTACTTGAATGAACTTAACTTTCTCGGCGCCACCCGCTGCAACTTTACGCGCTGTAGGAGTTAAACTCGCTGAACGATCACGAGGCACAATCACTGCCTGAACACCCATTGCGGCCGCAGTACGAATACAAGCACCTAAGTTATGTGGGTCTGTCACCTGATCTAATGCAAGCAATAAAGCATCTGGAGTTTCAGCCAAGATTTGATCTAGATCTTTTTCATTTAAGGTCGGATGCGCACGTACTGCTGCGACCACACCTTGGTGGAATGGCAAACCAGCCAGTTTCTCAAGACTTTCACGACTTGCTTTTTGTACGCTGATTCCAAAAGGTTCTGCTAATTGTAAAATCTTTTGTAACCGTTGATCATCCCGCCCTTTCAATGTAAACAGGGTCAGCACACGCTCCGGCTCAAGTTCTAACAATGACTCCACTGAGTGAACGCCATAATAATATTCCGGTTTTGCCATGCATGACCTCTAACAACGTTTGAGCAAAAAAATAAAAATCCTGTAAAGCCAACTTCACAGGATTTCTTTGGGCATAGTGTACCCGATTTAAACAGTAATTTCTTAGCCTTCTAAGTGGCAAACATAATCGAGTACTTCATCAGTCTCGATTTTGAAAACGCTATTGCCCGGTACATAAAATGATTGACCAGCGCGGAACAACTCACTTTCATTGCTGTCCGCAATTGTAACGCGGCACTCACCTGAAATAATTTCCATACGCTCAGGAACATGTGTTTCAAATGTTAAAGGCTGCTCAGTCGGCAAAATAACACCTAGTGTTTTTTTTGTTCCATCTTCAAATTGCACGGTATGGCTGATACATGCTCCACCAAAATAAACATTTGATTTTTTGATGACCGTTACATGATCAAATTGGGTTGAACTCATGCACATTCTCCAGATAATGCCGCATTTATATAAATTATGATGAATGTAGTTTAATTGTGCCTAAATAACTAATCAATCAGTTTTCATACGGATAGACTTGTAATTTCCACTGCTGTAACTGAATTTTTTTAGCGAAAGCGTGGGGCAAATTTACTTCAATATTTCGACTCTTCGACACAATTGCATCATATTTGCAAACTTCATCGTGATTTTCATCGAGTAAAACCCAACAAACTTTCTTCGCCGTTGGGTGAGTCACTGGCATTGTAACCACGGGTGAGCCATGATCCATGCCAACATGAAAATTGTCTAGGTCATTTTGCATTGAAGCTGAATCATAAGCCGGAAAACCGACACTATTTTCATCAAACTGCTGGCTATCATGTACAAGCACACTTTGTTTTAACGTTGGCCAAATACAATAACGCAGGTAATGCTGATCTATAACTCGATTGTCCGGATATCGTTCAGTGGCAACATAATCTCTGATATGTGCTTCAATATTATGAAAAATACCTGAACAACCTCCCCACATACCTGCCAAAATAAGCTCAGTATGAGAGTAGCTATCTCGCATTAAATGAAACCATTGATCACTCTTAAGCCATGCCTCAACAGCAGCTTTTTCACGATAAGACACTATAGAGTCAGCATCACGTATCAAAAAGCGCTTCACTGTGGGATCATCCATGACTAAAAAGCGCCAGAATAGACCTGACAATTGTTTTTGTGAGTCACTGACGTGTACCACTTGAGCACCATTTGCTTGTAATCGCTGTTGCACAAGTTCAGGAACCGTATCATCTACATAGAACCGACATGTCCATTCTGGATATATTTCTTTTGCTAATTTGGTATTTAAAATTGATGTTTCACAGTAACGCGGGTTTGCCCCAAATAATGAAAAAGCAATAATATTTTCTTGTGGATTTGGACTAAACGGCGTGGGTGTATGGGCTGGGATTGATAAAGTAGGCTCATTCTTTGTGAGTTCTTTTTTGGTTGAAATGGCTAAACGCCCAAATTTGATTTTTTCTTCTTTTTTATTTAAATGATGGCAAACTTCTGTTAATCCATCATATAGATTTGTATGGACGTTAGTACCACTTGCATTGATCGCTTGTATATAATGTTGATAAGCATCGTCATAACGGCGTAAACGTAACTCGGTATAAGCTAAATCAGATAGTGCTCCGGGGTGCTGAGGAACCAAACTCACCGCTTTTTTTACATGTTGATAAGCTTTGAGATAATCACCCTGTGCAGCAGCTTGTTTAAATGCATTAAAATGCTGATTTAAAATTTTATTCATTTCAGCAGGATTGGTTTTTTTATGGCGGTTGATCATCCCTATTGGTGCTTTCGGTAAACTTAATGTTTTTTTCATTGTAAAGATCCGCAATCTTGCTGTTATATAATTTCAGTTAGAATAATAGATCACTTGTAGCAAATTCAAAACTTCTCTATCTTTAACCCATAATTTGGCGCGTTGGATGCGTTTATGCTCACACATTTAACTTTAATTAATTTTGCATTAGCCGATCATTTAGCCATTGATATAGAACAAGGATTTAATGTTCTAACAGGTGAAACAGGTGCAGGAAAATCATTATTACTGGATGCACTCTCTGCCTGTTTAGGAGAACGTACAGATACAAATTATGTCCGCTATGGTTCGGACAAAGCAGATGTGACTGCGGTTTTTACTTATCAGGATAATAGTCCTGAAGCACAATGGTTAAAAGAACACGAACTAGATGATGACTCAGGGGAAATTCATTTACGTCGTGTTATTTTTGCAACTGGCCGTAGTAAAGCATGGGTCAATGGTCGTCCGAGCAGCCTATCTGAGCTCAAAGAATTAGGCCGTTTATTGGTTCAGTTATATAGCCAGCATAGCCAGCAACAACTTCTTGAACCGCCTTATCCAAAGCATTGGTTAGACCGTTATAACAATTTTTATGTCGAAGCAAATGATGTCCGTGAAGCCTATAGCACATGGCAGCGTAATATTCGTCAGCATCAGGCCGCTCTTGATGCCCAAGCTACTCGTTTGCAACGTATCGCGACGTTAGAACTGCAAATCGAAGAGCTAGAAGAAGTCATTCAAACCGATTACAAAGAGATCGAGCAAGAATTCGATCGCCTTAGTCATCATGAACATATCATGCAAGACTGTAGCTATAGTTTGAATGCACTTGATGAAGCTGAACAGAACATTACCCAAGAAATGTCATCGATCATTCGTCGGCTAGAGTCTCATGCAGGACGTAGTGAACAGCTTTCGGAAATTTATAATTCACTATTGAATGCTCAAAGTGAAATTGATGATGCAACATCAAGTTTACGTCAATTTATTGACCGTCAGAGCTTCGACCCTGAACGCATGGAAGAACTGAACTCCAAACTTGAAGTTTTCCATCGTCTTGCCCGTAAATACCGGACTCAACCAGAGACCCTCAAACAAGAATATGAAACTTGGCAAAATGAGCTTGAGCAATTACATCAGCTTGAAGACCCAGAAACACTGGCGGAGCAAGTTGAAAAATCGCATGAGGAGTTTTTAGAAAAAGCTCAGCATTTAGACCATATTCGTCGTGAAGCTGCTGCCCCACTTGCCAAACAACTCACCGAACAGGTTAAACCTTTGGCACTACCTGAGGCACACTTTGAGTTTAAGTTTGAGCCATTGGAGCAACCAGGTGCAGAAGGCTTAAGCTTTATTCAACTTTTATTTACTGCCAATAAAGGTATTCCACCACAACCATTAGCACGCGTCGCTTCGGGTGGTGAACTTTCACGTATTGCACTCGTAATGCAAGTCATGAATGCTGAAAAAACTGAATCTGAAGTTTTAGTATTTGATGAAATTGATGTCGGGATTAGTGGCGGTACGGCTGAAGTCGTTGGACGGTTACTTGCCGACTTGGCCCAGCACGTACAACTTTTATGTATTACTCACCAAGCACAAGTCGCTGCACAATCTGACCAACATTTATTAGTTAAAAAGCAACAAACAGATCCGGCCAGCAGTACTATTGTTGAACTCGATGAAAATCAAATTATTTTTGAGTTAGCACGTATGTCAGGTGGTGTTGAAATTAATGAAACAACCTTGCAACACGCCAAACAATTACGCCAACTTAAATTTCAGGCTTCTTCAAATTAATAAAGAAAATAAGAGAAAAAGATTGGCGAAATCCGATTAACTCTTGTATGTTGATAAAAAGAACCTATATAGATAAAAGGGTCGTGAGACCCTATAGCGACATTTTTTGAGGGAGAACCGCTTAGGTGACCAAACAATATATGACTCACCGTTGTTTAATTGCCCCGCCAGAACTGGCAGATGAATTTTTTGCAAATACTGTAATTTATCTTGCCCGCCATGACGAAGAAGGTGCGCAAGGTATTATTATCAACCGCCCTGCTGGTATCCAAATTAAAGAACTCCTCAATGATTTAGACATTGAAGCAGATAATGTAAATCCTCATGAAGTTTTACAAGGCGGTCCTTTACGTCCTGAAGCCGGATTCGTTCTTCATACTGGGCAACCTACATGGCACTCTTCTATTGCGGTGGGTGAAAATGTATGTATTACCACCAGTAAAGATATTCTTGATGCAATTGCCCATAATGAAGGTGTTGGTCGCTACCAAATTGCGCTAGGTTATGCGAGTTGGGGGAAAAACCAGTTAGAAGACGAAATCGCTCGTGGTGACTGGCTTATTTGTGATGCAGATATGGATCTGATCTTTAACTTGCCTTATGACGACCGTTGGGATGCAGCTTATAAAAAAATTGGTGTAGATCGTACATGGCTGGCTTCTGAAATCGGACATGCTTGATGACTGCGACACAATCAAAATCAATTATGGCTTTTGACTTTGGCACTCAAAAAATGGGAATTGCTATAGGTCAGTCATCAATTGAAAGTGCAAATCCCCTACCGTTATTTGTGATGAAAGATGGGATTCCTAATTGGGATCAACTGTTAAAAATCGTGAAAGAATGGCAACCAGATATGTTTCTTGTTGGTCTTCCATTAAACATGGATGATAGCGAGTCGGAACTTTCTACACGTGCACGTAAATTTGCGCGACGTTTACGCCATCAAACCAATATTGAAACATGGATGGTAGATGAGCGTTTAACTACCCGTGAAGCTAGAGAAGAACTTGGTTTCTACCAAGAACAAGGCCGCGCTAAGAAATTATCAGCAGATAGTTTTGCAGCGGCTTTACTCATCCAGAGCTGGTATCGCAATCCCGTCGGCTTAACGCCATAAAATAAAAAAGCATGTTTTACACATGCTTTTTTATTGCGTTTAAAAACTAAAGATTTTATTTTTCAATAATATGTACTGTTGCGGTACGACCAGAGACAAATGCAAGCTGATTCTTTGGTGCTTCGTCTAATACAATTTTTACAGGTACGCGCTGCGCTAAACGAACCCAGCTAAAAGTCGGGTTTACGTTTGCAAGCAATTTAGAACTACTTGAACGCTCACGATCTTCAATACCTGATGCAATACCTTGAACATGACCTTTGATTTTCTGACTGTCACCCATTAATTGCACACTTGCTTCATCGCCAATATGAATGCGGTCTAATTTTGTTTCTTCAAAATATCCCACCACATAAAGTTGTTTACGATCTAACAATGCTGCAACGGCTTGACCAACTTGAACATAATTACCTGGACGTAAATCAAAGTTAGAAAGTGCTCCATCGGCTGGTGCCACAACAGCTGCACGGTGCATATTGAGTTCAGCTAAATGTAAATTACTTGTTGCGGCTTCAATCAGTGCTTGTTGCTGTTTAACCGTTGCTTGTGCCTGTTGAATCGCTGCTTGAAGCTGCTCATGCTCTGCATGTGATTGGTCACGAGTGGCAAAGACTTGATCTTGTTCTTGCTTAGAAATCGCACCATCCATTAAGTTTGAATAACGGCTTGCATTTTTTTCAGCGAGCTGGATATTCGTACTCGATTTAATCAAGTTTGCTTTTGCTTGAGCTAAACCAGCTTCTGCTTGAGCAAATGCGGCTTTCGCTTTTGCCAAATCAGACTTTGCTTGCTCTACATCTAAAGCTCGGCGAGAGACATCAATTTTAAAAAGTACCTGACCTTTTTTCACAGTCTGGTTATCTTGAACCAATACTTCTGTGACAAGACCCGCTACATCTGAAGATACTTGAATAACGTCACCACGAACTCGGCCATCGCGTGTCCACGGCGCTGCATTATAGTAATTCCACAAATGCACAATGGTATAAACAGCAACCATTAATGCGACAATCAAAATTACTGGACGGATGACTTTTTTCAAATCCACCTGATTCATTTCACTCACCTAACTCAATCTTTAATTTCGCAATCATCTCTACGCACCGATCCCAACAAAAATTTGATGTATTACCAAAAGCAATAAGAGGTAAAAACACAAATTAAAAATACTAGGTAATGCAATCCAGCCTTGTGCAATCAACTTGTTGGTCAACCGACTTAACCCTCGAAAACATATATATGCCAACAGGGCTTGGATGAGCAAAGAAGGCACATAAATCCCGTAAACATTAAACTCACCCATTTGCTGTGGCTCCTCTCAGGGCGCTGTTTTCATTCATTTGGTCTGATGACACATGACACATGCTATAAGCAATATTGTTCAGTGAAATGAGTAGTCTTTGTCTCATAGTCATATCTTCAACATTTGAAGCAAGCTGTTTTAATTCAAATAACGCTCGATAAATTCGCTCGACTAAAGCTGTCGTATCGCTTCCATCATTTTCTTTAGCTCTAAACAGTTCATCCAGATTTTGTTGCAAATCACCAATATGCTGAGTGAGCTCAGAGGTTTGAGGAAACTGACTTGCCAACTCTTGTAATCGGCTTAAATCAACAATACTACTCGACTCAATCAATGCTTGATGAATTGAGGTTTTAATCTCGTCAGACTGCACCATTTTGCTGTTTAGAATCCCAATCCGATCTAGCATACTGCGTAGATGAACTTTGAAATCAAGCCCATATGGCAGGTAGATCGCTTGTCGCATGGCACGATAATGCAACGCTAAAATACGGCTTGCACTTGTATCTGGAGACATGGCACGAACAACGTCAATGACAATCAAAGAGACTAAAACACCCAAAATCATGGCAAAAGAACCATCAAGATAAGACACTGCATCCATACTGTACGCATTATGCAAATTTAGTCCCATCATGGTGTTAATACCTAAAACCATACCTACTGGCATAAGCATCTGGTTGGCCATCATAGACACTGCGAACAAAAACATTGGTAACAACACCAGTCCAAGTTCCCAGAAAGTTGTGACATGCGGGAAAATACCAAACGCATAAACAAAGACTAAAACTGCTGAAGCAATACTGCCCCAGATAAAAATACGCAAAACGGGAACAGGGTTATCTAAGGCCGTTAAAATACAGGCAGTCACTGCACCCATTTGTGCCATCATAAATCCAGCTTTCCACCCTGAAACAATCCAGACCCCAGTCACAATAAAGGTAATCAGGACTGCACTAATACCACCTCGTATTGCTACGCCATGGTCACGGTGTAAACTCGGATATTTGGTGGTCATTGGGGTAATGTTGTCAGGAATTTCTTTATTACCTTGCTGAATTCGCTGCCACAAAACTTTAACCGCTAAAACATTGCTAATGAAATGACGTACATCCATTTTCATTGCGGCTACTAAAACTTGCTGATGCGTAGAAGCCGATTCCATCAAACTTGTAAAATCACTTTCAAACTCATCAGGTAACTGCAAAATATTTTCATCAACAATCAGATCTTTTTGTTCTAAAAATTGAACAACATGCGCTGAAAGTCGTTGCAGTTTTTCTGCATGAGTTTCGATAAACTGAAGTTCTTGAAGCTGCTTAATACGTTCAGATAAAGCGACTAAATTGGCCACCACCATTGAGATTTGATGCAGCATTTCCTGCAAGGGTTTGGTCATGCCATGCAGCTCACCCTTTTCATAACTCAAGTGGACTGCCAAAGCATGAATATCTGTGGTATCACGTGTAATAGCAGCCAAAAGCTGAGTATTGTTCTGCTGCAAATCTGTAGTTAATAAATTAGCAAACAGATTCTCTGTATCTTTGAGGGTTTTGATTACCCGTTGTTTAATCGCAGAACCAATATGCATTGGAAGAATAGTGGCAGAAACCACAGCACTTGAAATTACCCCAATCGAAATCTCTATGACTCGAGCTAAAGCAATATCAAAAATATTGTATTGATCAATATAAGTAATCGAGTTGAAGACAATCATGGCTGTCGAGTAACCCGCCAGCATAAAAGCATAACTACGAGGAGTCCGATCAAGTAAAGACACGTAAAGTGCAAAACCAACCCAGAGTGATAACACCACCGTAAATAACCAAGGTGTATTGATCAGATGAGGTGTTATGGTTAAGGCAACAATAGCTCCCCCTATTGTCCCTAACACACGATAGACACACTTAGAAGAAACCATGCCCGAATAAGGATTGGCAATAATCAGGACTGTACCGATCGACCACATCGGGTTAATCAGATCTAATTCAAATGAAACAAATAATGCCAACATACCGGCAATAAATGTCTTTATTGCAAAAATCAGATCAAGCTTACTCGGGCGAAACGCCAGTATTTGCTTTAATAACATGAACTCATCTCAAATACAGATTTGAACTGAGGAGCATGCTCATCAGTGCCCAATTGCCTTTTAAAAAGACAACACGACTTTGTCATTTGCTTTATGAACAAATGAAATATGAGAGCATCCTTCAATACAATGATTTTTCCACATCTCTGTATGATGTACCGAGATGATTTTAATTTGGGCGCTATTTAAACGACCAAACTCTGGAAAGAAGAGGTATCAAGAAATCAATCTGGAACCGACCAATTTCTCGATTAGATATTTTGTTTGGCAATTTTTTCAAAATAAAGCGATTTAGTCAACTAAAATATCTCTATTTGATAATTTGATATGTTTTTTGATTATCGTATATGATGTATAGATTAAGAGAAGTTTTCTCTTTGTCAGAGTAAAATACTCAAATCAGGCATTTATTTTAGAATTGAGACAAACCTTCTTTTTTTCTGTTATAAAAACTCAAAGATGATTCGCTGTTAAAGGATACGAACAAGACACTATGGCAATTTCAAGTTTTGGCAAAATTTTAACCGTACTGGACCTATTTTCAGTTTCACGTCCAGTGATTAATGTCGATATTATTTGCGAAGAACTTGGCTTGTCTAAACCGACTAGCTACCGTTATCTAAAAGAACTCGTATCAGCCGACCTATTAAAACGCATTAATGGTACTTCTGGCGATTATACCTTAGGCTCAAAAATTGCAGTTCTTGACTATATATCTAGAACAACGGACCCTCTAGTCCAAATCAGCACACCATTTATGCGCAATATTGTAGAGCGTACCGAACTTTGCTGTTTACTCACTTATTTAAATGATGATTATTGCATTGACATACATCATGAAATATTTAAAGACACCGAATTACTGTCATATGGCCGAGGCTGCCCACGACCTATTTATGTTGGTTCGTCTCCAAAAACGATGGTTTCGCATTTAAGCAAACAACGCATCCATGACTACTATCAACGTTTTCATCAGGAATTAAAACAATCTGGCTTTGCCGAAGATGAGCCAAGTTTCATTCAACGCATGCGTAAAATAAAGAAACAAGGCTTCTATTTCTCACAAGGTGAGATTGACCCAAGTGTTTCAGGCCTTGCTGTACCCGTTCGCTTTTCAAGTAAAGAAGTTCCTCTAGCCTTAACGCTAGTGGCATCAAAGAACAGATTTGATTTTCTCAATATTGAAAAACTCATCGAAATTCTGCAAGAAAATGCCACGCTCATTGAGCAGCGCTTTATGGAACTGTCAGAAAAGGGCGAGATATAAAACAAGATTTTTGATAATTTAAAGTTTTCTTACACTTTAAAGCATTGAATATATCTTAATATTCTCATATTATGATTTTAGCGCCTATTGGTGATTCTTTATCAGCAGCTCATCAATAGGAGGCTCTCCCTCAGAGGAATAAGCTCATGTTGCCATCATGGGCTTTTTTCTTGCCCGATTTTTATAAAATTTATGAAAACTTGAATTGACGGAAAGTTAGATTAATACGCGGTTGTAAAATCTTTGTTGAACGATTTAATCGATGTTGCCAATGTTGCTGAGTTTCACCGCGCATCACAATCAGCTGCCCCGGTTGTAACAGGAGTTCAACTTTCTCTTTCGTTTGAATATGTCTAAAAGAAAATTTTCGGGTAGCTCCGAAACTTAAAGAAGCAATGGTTGTGGTTTTTGCCAAAGATACATCCGAATCACTATGCCAAGCCATTCCTTGCGTCCCATCTTCATACAGATTTGCTAAACAGGAATTAAATTTTTCTGAAAGTATTTCTTCTACCTGTTGTTTTAGCTTGGCAAGCGCTCTATCCCATGGCAAAGAATCACGATATACACCAGAATATTTATAGCGATAATGTTCATCCCCATACCATGCGACTTTTCGTGGGGTAATAAAATGCTGACCGTATAGCTTCGCTTCATCATGCCGCCATGCCAGATGCTTATACAGATAGTGAAAATATTTTTCAGCGTCCTCAGCACTTAAAATGCAGCCATAATCTTGCACCTCGCCCTCATACGGCAACAGATTTGCACAAGGTTCCGGAGAAAATAAATCTAGTGTCATGCAATCTCACCTTGTTGCTTAGCCATCTCCCAAGCTAACAATGCCAGTTTACGCCCTTTTTGCCAATGGTATTCACCGACCATACCCGTTGCACGAATGACCCGATGACAGGGTATTAAATACGCGATTGGGTTTTGCCCAATTGCAGTAGCCACTGCTCTTACTGCTTTTGGCTTGCCAATCTGTTCGGCAATATCCTGATAGGTTCGTAACTGTCCTTCGGGAATCGTCAGCAACGCTTCCCATACTTGTAACTGAAATGGAGTCCCCGCAAGATTAAGTGGAAGCTTTTGTTGTAAGTGTTCCGAAAAATCTTGTTCAAACCACTCTGCAATTTGTTGATGCCAAATTGGTGAGTTATTTTTTAAATGGGCTTTTGGAAAGTGTTGTTTTACGATTTCTTCAATATTCTCACGATGATCGATAAAGCGAATAGAGCAAATTCCTTTGTCACTACTCACCACCAACAAGTCACCAAATGGGCTCGTTTCAACTGAGTAATTAAGAATAACGCCATCACCTTGCTGTTTATATTCACCTGGGGTCATACCTTCAAGTTGAATAAACAAATCGTGTAAACGACCTGTCCCTGACAGTCCAGTATTTAAGGCAGTGTCCAACAAACTATGTTGCTGCATCAAATAATATTTTGCCTGCTGCAAACTCATATATTGCACAAATTTTTTAGGGCTAACACCCACCCATTCTTGAAACTGCCGTTGAATATAACTCGGACTTAAATTCATATAGACAGCGACATCTTCCAGACTTGGCTGCTGGTCTAGATGTTCATATAAATATTCAATGATTGTGGCAATCACAGCAAATTGCCGAGAAGAAAGCATTTGCATCTGTCACCTCCTTAGTACTCAATCTTACTTTAAAGTAGCCAAGACATGATGACGACCCGATTCTTGCACTTTGCAATAAAAAAGCCTTTCATCGAGGAAAGGCTTTTATCAACATAATTAGATTTATGGCTGCTTTAGATATGGCCAAGCTGCTTTTAAATAAATAAACATTGACCACAAAGTAAGAATAACAGCGGTATATAACAAAGCATATGCCAGCATTTCTAAAGGTTGCCAATTTAATAGAAAAACACTAATCGCAATCATTTGAAATGCTGTTTTGTATTTACCTACAGTTGACACAGCCACATTGGTTCGTGCGCCGAGTTCTGCCATCCACTCACGTAAAGCAGAAACAGTAATTTCTCGAGAAATAATTACAATTGCTGCAAAAGCCATTGCAATGGTAGGTTTCCACTGCACTAATACAATAAGTGCGGCTGCCACCATAAGTTTATCTGCAACTGGGTCTAGGAAACGGCCAAATGCTGAAGTCTGATTTAAAGTTCGTGCTAAATAACCATCGAACCAATCGGTTATGGCTGCCAGCACAAAAATTGCAGTCAAGATAATATGACGAGTCATACTTCCTACATGCTCACCAATACCTATTGCAGGCGGCCAATATGCAATCACCAAAAATACAGGAATAAGCGCTATACGCGCCAAAGTTAGGATATTTGGGATATTCAGGATTCGCCCTGTGGTCATAAACACCGCCAATTTAGTCGTCACGCATCTTTTAACAGACAAAGACACATACTTCAATATTGTATCTATCTGTAACAGTCACTTTATACGAAATATGTACATCGAGGAAGTAGATTACTTAGGTAAATACGGTAACAGTTTGCCGCAAGATCGCAATTAAATGATCATTTTGATCCCAAAGATAGGCATATTCTGTTGAATAACCTTCACCAGCATACTCAGTGACAACTTTATATTTAAACCAATCACATAACTGGTGCTGAATTGGATGCACATAAGTAATATGCCACGTCAAAGAACTGGCAGGAGCTACCTGTTTAAACATCGGCAACACACCCGGCGGCCAAATATCCATAAGCACAACTAAATCAGGCACTGTCATTTGACGATTTTCATACTGCCGGGGTGAGAACCGTGACCAGCCCCCAAAGTCTGGTTGTTCACTTGCCGTCACCGGATAATTTCCCTCAGCCCAACAGACATCAAAATGCTGAAAGCATTCAGGCATATGTTTCGAAAAAGGTATCGTCTTTAAATTTTCGGGCTGTGCATAGAGTGGAACAACTGGCTCTTGTTTTACATCAATACTCGATGTACGAGACACCCCAAAACTTGCAACCAAAATGGTTTGGACTGCGCCATCTTGCCATAACCGAGCTTCAAGCGTAGTGACCGATTTCCCCTCTCTTAAAATCTCAATCGTCAATCGAGCAGCACCCTGCTGTACCGGCCCCACAAAAGTAACACTACAACTTAATAATCTCTTGTCTGGATCTTGAATATTTGAACATGCCTTTTGCATCAACAACCCGGCAACAAGCCCTCCAAACACTGTGCGTCCCTGTAACCATCCTTCGGGAATTTCAATTTCTTCGTGTTGTTTTACATCTTCAAATAGTTGTAGTAATGACATTCAATTCCCTAAATCATATACGTGACCAAGTGCCATCTTTCATCATTTTGGCTGTTATGTGAATGATCATTCAGCTATTAATTAACGAGCGCTTTTGTCAGTCACTTTTTGGACACCGTCTACTCATGTAGAATTTTATAAATCGTTCTTGCCATGACGTCACCTAGCCCCGGGACCACAGTCAATTCTTTTTCCGATGCTTTTAACACGCCTTGAATACCTCCAAAATGTGTCAATAAATCGCGGCGGCGTTTTGGCCCTAGACCCGGAATTGCCTCTAAAACTGAAGTGCTACGGCGTTTGTCACGCTTAGCACGATGTTTAGTGATCGCAAAACGGTGAGCTTCATCACGCACCTGCTGAATCAAATGTAGAGCCTTATTATCTTCAGGCAACTGGATTTTTGTGCCGTCTGTAAAATGAAGCGTTTCCAGCCCCGGTTTACGCCCTTCACCCTTTGAAACACCAATCATGAAAGCATCAAGACCAAGCTCTTGCATTACTTCCATTGCCATATGAAGTTGACCTTTACCACCGTCAATGAGCAGCAAATCAGGCAGCATAGCCTTTTTATAACGACGAGTTAAGGCCTGTCGCATGGCAGCGTAGTCATCACCAGCGGTAATATCCTGAATGGCAAACTGGCGGTAATCGCGTTTACGTGCGCCGCCTTGGTCAAATACCACACATGATGCGATTGGCGCTTCGCCCATGGTATGACTAATATCAAAACATTCGATACGATCGACTGGGCGTCCAACCACTTGCTCAAGCTGATGAAAACGTTCATTCAGTTCTAAATGGTTACTTAGCTGCCCCTTAATCGCATGCTGAACATTCATTTCAGCCAGCTCTAACCATTCAGCACGTGTTTCCCGTACACTGCTCTTAATCTGAACCTTTTTATCAAACTGTTGTGCTAACGCTTCTTCCAACTCTTTACGGTCAGGCAAAGCTGTATTTACAATCAGTTCGTTTGGTACTTCATCGGCAACCTGAAAGTAAAAGTTTGCCATAAAGTCACTTAGCATTTGACCCAAGTCATCACCCAACATATCGGGAAAATAACTTTTTCCGCCGAGCATGCGTCCATTACGCACATGCATAATCTGTACACATGTCACGCCAGCCTGATAGGCAATCGCCAGAATATCAGCCTCACCTTTCACTTTAAAAACAGCTTGTTGTGCTTGTACTTCACGAAGTAAAGATAATCTGTCTCTATAAAAAACTGCTTTTTCAAATTCAAGCTCTGCCGCTGCTTGCTCCATTTTTGCAATCAGCTCTTGATTCAGTTCTTTCGTGTCACCTTGTAAGAACCGAATACTGTTATTTACATCTTCTTTATAATCTTCAGGTGAGACCAAACCTACACACGGCGCAGAACAACGCTTGATTTGATATTGCAAACATGGACGTTTGCGCTGTGAGAAGTAACTATTTTCACACTGGCGCACATTAAAAAGTTTTTGTAAAACCAGTAAAGTATCTCGCGCACTATAAGCGCTTGGATAAGGCCCAAAGAATTTACCAATTTGATGTTTACCCTTTCCACGCCCACTGGCTATTCGTGGATAAGGTTTATCGGCCGACACAAAGATATAGACATACGACTTGTCGTCTCGCAACATAATGTTATAGGGCGGACGATGTTGTTTAATTAAGTTTTGTTCTAAAAGTAGCGCTTCCGTTTCTGAACGCGTGACGAGCGTTTCAATATCATAAATTCGCGCAACTAAAGCTTGAGTTTTAGGATGCTCAATCGTTTTAACAAAATAACTCGACACCCGATTTTTTAGGTTTTTCGCTTTGCCGACATACAACAATTCACCATCTTTCCCGAGCATTTTATAAACGCCTGGAAGCTGGGTCATATGGGCTAAAATTTTTTCAATATGAGGACGAGCGTTTTGATTCACTATTGGCATGCATGGCTTAATACTGAATACCTAATGTGATGTTTTCATCCTTACTTTTCAAGTGCTTTACTGTGCCTGAACCTAAATTTGAAAAGCGATAACAAAGTAGTCCGACAAAGTGTGTCGTACTACCTTAAGAATCGAGGCGATAGTAACTATACTTCACGTCTTTTTCTTTATACACGGCATAAGTTTTTTGACGGAAATCTGAGAACCAGCCATTTCCTGTATAACCAGCAATATGCCCGTAGGTGTGGCCACTGGTACGCTCAATAATGTAGATATCGCCTTCTTGAGGGCGACTAAACGCTGGTTTAATTTTCTTATAGCCATTCTTTTCCAGAGTATGCCCCCAGTCAGATGCGGCTACCGGATGTTTAGATACATCTGCGCCTGCGGCTTGTAAAGCGATACGAATATTTTTCGCGCATTTCTCTTTGCTATGTCTTGCTGACATACTTTCAAGTTTGCTTGAGAACTTATGTAAATCGATGTTTTGATCGTCCGATTTATGTCTTTTAGACGCTGATCGATGATGCTTTTTAGACTCCGAAGATGCTTTGCTTAACATTGTCTTCGTTTTTAGATCATCCTGAGAACTTTCACTTTCTTCTTTTCTCAATCTAATATGCTGAACATATGCATGAGCTGCGTGATGAGCATGAGCCATTGTAAAAACCTACTTGCGCTAACCAGTCTTCGAAAAAACTGAGCAATTGTAGAAGCAAAATTATATGTTGGCTTTTAATAGTTGTAACAAATTGCCAGCACTGTGAAGTGAGTCACAAAATGAATTTATCGTTTTTATTTGATAAAAAAACACCCTTTCGGGTGCTTTAATCTTTCTAGAAATATTGAGGCAAAGACCTCCTCTTATAAAATCAGAGTACTTAGCCGCAATAGGTCAATCACATTTATTTAAATACAATTGACCAGGCACTTATAAGCAGTTTTAGATTAATTTAAATTATTTAAATAAACTGTTCGCTCTATAGTTTTTTGAATAAAGCACTGTGTATATTGCATCTCTTGGTTTTGCTTACGCATGTCAGCAGTCCAGTAATCAGATTGTTTTTGGTAGGTTTCTAAATCTTTTTCAGGAATGTCATGAACACTTTTCTGTGCAAGCACCTTACACTCAACATCACGTTTCTCAAACCAGTCTGATTGATCCTGTTTAAATTGAGTTTTTTTCTCAGTACTCAATTTATCCCAAGTCTGATTTAAGCGTTCGACTTGCTTGGATTTTTCAGTATCCAACTCTTTTTTACGGACATCCATGGCTTTCTGTGCCAATTCAGTTTGTGCAGCAAGGTTTTCTGCAGATTGCTTATCATCTTCTACACGACTTTTTTCATAACGCTGATTTTCTTCCACATAAGCCGCGTATTGCACAGCTTTAGTTGCAACAAAGACCACACCATCTATGACAGTATTTTGACTAGGTAAGTCGAACACCAAACCCTCTTTATCTGTTTTTGTAATGTTATAAAAAAACTCTCCTTTCAATTGGTCATTTTCAAGGGTCAAAGGTGATTCATTATCTGAAAAATAGTCATTGAGTGTATATACCTCATCACTATCATGCTGTTGTGCTTCAAGATATGCTTTTTCTGCGCGCTGTTGTAAACCTTTCGGCAATGAAACGACCAATTGGCTTTGACAACTTAACTGTGTATTTTTTTGGCTTTCATCTTCTAATGGTAAAGTGCGAATATTTTTAATTTCAAACTTTAAACCTTGATTAATTTTATTAAGTATATCCGCATCAACCTGATATTGACTTTGTCTTAAACTACGCTCGATTTGCTTCAAATATTCTTTTTTCAAAGAGGTTTGAATCTGATTTAAATTGTCAGGGTGCGTACAGCTCCAATCTGAAATTGCCTCAACTTTGTCTGTTTTTGATTTTGGCTCTGGCTTAGATTTACCACACCCAGTTAATATTACTGCTGCACTGAATGTAGCTATTACTAAAGCTTGTTTCATCACCGTATTCATTTATATTCCACACAAATTTTAAATTTATTAAGTACAAGAAAGGTATATATTTACCAACCCCATTATCATCCCAATAATTAATATAAAATTCACCTAAAATTTTAAATAAATACGTCCCACAACAGCAGTCATCGTTTTAAAAGTATAAAAAATATCTTATAGCGTTAAGGGCTCACCTTTCCATGTCTTAATTATAATATCTACCACCATTTCGCTGAAAAACACAACATTTGCCTGCATATGGTGCGACATATTCATGAAATGGCATGTTTCTATAATATTAGTGGCTATATAAAAATAATAAATAGTGCTCTCTACTATTTCATATTTTACGTCTTGCCACTGATGTAGCTGTACCAAACACACCATTTTAAAAGATTTTATTAATCAATAATTTGATCACTTATGAAAGTAATTTTTTAAATTATCCCAAAAACTAGATTTTCGATCTACACACTGTGCTGCTCTAAAATCTTGTATCACAATCTTTTTAGATATGCGTGTAATACAAAAATTCCTATTGTAAGCTGTTTTTACTCCTCCCAACGTTACACTGTAAGGAGTATTCTCCTTTAAAGATTTAAAGCCATTAAAGTTCTTTTCATTAAGAACAACACAATTGTTTTTTGTTGGATAACTCTTGTCAAAAGAACTGTCATAACTCCAATAATCTTTACTATTTCTAGATAAATTTAATAAAACAATACTAAATATACCCTTTTGCTCCATATCATTAATATAAAAGCATGGCGTTTCATTTTTTATTTCTATATTTACTTCACCACCTCTATATGGATTTGAGTTTGCAAAGATAGAAAATGGCATCATTAAGAAGATTAATAATATATATTTATTCATCATCAATACCTTTTGGGCTCATGATTGTAATAGAGACTTCCATAGTTCTGTGATAGCAATTTTTTATCAGATGGATTAACCAGAAACTCATTCAAAACATCTTTTAAAGCAGTTTTTTGCATAACATTTTTATTGTGTAAGACTGGGTAATTATGTCCTTGAATAGATAAATAATAAGCATCAAAGTAGTGACTAATAATCTCAGCTTGTTGTTCAAAATTAAACTGATTAAATTTTTTACCTTGATCATCGTTAGCTAGATCATAATCATAAGCTTTAGCATCACTGTAACCACCTCTCACACCTATTTCGAGTCCTCGAAGTGCTGTATTTAATCCTAATTGATACTGCCACACATGGGCCATTTCATGAATGAACCATATTTTATTCGTGGCTTTTCGATCCTGCGAGAAATCTTTAACATTATCATAATCTTCATTTGGTAAATGAATACTACCAAATGGGGTCATAGCATTCTTACTCATAGTTGGAATTGAAAATAAACCTCCACGAATAATTTCAACTTTAGTGTAGTCTATTGCTTCTTTAAACATCGTCTTAGCAAGAGTAATTTCTCCGCTTGTCAATTTTCTACGTGTATTTACAGTTACAGTAGTTGGATTTTTTTCAATAAAATCCTTACTCTGTAATTTAGCTCTAAGGCTTACAACAGTGTTCATGACTTTTATCCTCTACAACAATTTTTAATTCGATTTCTTCATTTTCAGTGCCAGATATAAACTGGGTGTATCCTTGTTCATCAGTAACCCCTTTTGAAAACAATTCACCATTTTTATGAATTTCATAATTAACATGAGCTAATGGCTCAGATGTTGTTTCATCAATAATCAAAAATTTTTGTCCAAATTCTTTTATATGACTAGGTTGAAAATTCTTAGTAGGTATAGCGTTAGAGGTCGAACCACCCCCATTATCTTGAACCACTAAACTTTGCTTTGGTAAAAGCTTACAGCCGCAAGACAAACTATCTCCAGCACGCGCAGCCAGTTTGCCCAAAATATTCATGTGAGGGTCGCCAGATACGATCGTAGCCGTAACTTTATGAGTTGGACATGTCGCCTTATCACCGACACAAGAAATTGCAATACCTTCTATAAGGAACATGCTGTTCCCTGAAATTACTTGCCCTCCACCAGTAGTCGGGCAGCCTATCGTTATATAGGGAGTTGCCATTTTAAGCCTGTTATTATCATGAAGTGGCGGGATCATAACAAAGAGAAATATATCTAATCAATTTTATTATATGTAATATTTTAGATTAATTAGAATTTTTAAACATTATAAATATTTCATAAAGAATATTTAAAATAAAAAAATTTAATAAAAAATAAACCACATTTATTTTAAACAAAAACCCTTTTTAATAATTGACGCTTTTCATTTTAACTATTATTATCTCCTTGCTGGCCTACATTGCCAGACGGTTTTAGCAGACCGTAACTCGTAGCGGATTATAGTTCTACTATAAGTCGTTAGACCCTTGCGTCCCCTTTTCTTTGCGGTAGGACGGGAGGGGGACGCCTCGCGCGTGCTGGTTTCTACGAGTCCAGTCTGCTAACCCCCTTTCGTTCTACCACCCTAATCAATTGACGGTGATTTGGTGGTAGGACTCCATTTTTAAGGAGTTGGCCATGCCATTATTCAAACTCATTTTCTCTCTCATTTAATTATTTTATTTATTTAAAATTTGGTTTTACGCCTTATTTTTTATATCTATAAATTATTTTTATTTTAAAATTTTAATTATTTTATTTTCCTATATTTTTAGGAGGATTAATTATTACCTAAATTTTATTTTAATCATTTAAACCCATTATATTTTTATTCCACTCATAGATATAAATCATTATGAGAATAATATGAAAACTTATAAATCTATTTTAACTTTTAGTTTAGTTCTAGGTCGCTTGGGCATTTCGGGTTGCAATTTACACACGCAGCAGGAGTTTGAAAAAATTTGCCTAACGGGTGAGCACAGCAAAACCAGTTGTGACTGTATTTATCAGCGTCTTAAACAAGCCTACTCCCCTAAGCTCATGCAGACCCTTAAACATGTCAGTTTGCAAAGTCCTGTTCTCCCACAGGACTTTGCCCCTACTTTTTTGAGCACCATGCAGCGATGTGACAAAAGTAGTCTGGGCTAAGCGTTTGGCTTAGCTCCTTTATCTCTGTGTTGCAATGGTGTTTTACTTTAAATCAGCGCAAAAGATTAAAGTCTGTTGTGACACAGAGACCTCACAGAAAATTTCCCACAAAAAAACCACACTCGAAGGTGTGGCTTAGTTCAATCACGCAGAATTTTTATTTCAGGTGCTTTAATTAAAACACATAAGGTCGAACAAAAATCAGGAAGAAAATCCCAAGCATGAGGAACCATTTCAAGAAGTAATATAGCTTACGGTTTTTCGCTTTTAATGCTTTGGCTTTAATACGAATTTGATAAACATAACCAAACGCTTTATTGAGACCGCCTGTTTGGTCACCTGTTTCATTCGGTGAACTCGCAGCAGTCATAACATTACGACCAAACCAGTGATTGAAACGCGCCATCCATTTGACTTTCATCGGACGTTCAACGTCTGCAAAGAAAATGATACGGTTTTGATCAGTCTTATTTTCAGCATAGTGAATATAAGTTTCATCAAACACAACACTTTGACCATCACGCCAAGAGTATTTTTCACCGTCTACATCAATAAAACAACGATCATCATTTGGAGTAATTAAACCTAAATGATAACGAAGTGAACCTGCATACGGGTCACGGTGTCTAACCAAACGGCTGTCAGGGGCAAGCTCGGTAAACATTGCCGCTTTAATAGTTGGCAAGGTTTTGAGTAATGCAGTCGTTTTTGGACAAAGCTCAGCAGCCGAAGGATGACTCGACTCATACCATTTAAGATAAAACCGTTTCCAACCCGTTTTAAAGAACGAGTTAAAACCTAAGTCATTATAGGTACTTGATGCTTTAATCCCACCTTGGTCATATAAAGCTTTCGCTTCATCTCGAATCATTTCCCAATTTTCATCCAACACTTGTAAATCTTTAAAGTGTTGAGTGTCGATATAAGGCTGATTCGGTACCTTTGAAAAGATGTACATTAAAAAGTTAATCGGTGCGAGCAAGGTTGAATGGTCAAAAAATTGACGATAAAACGAGTGACGCACTTTGCCGCGATATTGGATATACAATGCCGATATCACAAAAATCGCTAATATGATCCACTTAATCATATTGCTACTCTTTCAAAAGTTTAGGGCAACCTTACCTTGATTTTCCAAGGCAATGAAAGCCGGAAGATTATTTAATTGGCGCAAATTTTAACAAAATTGACTTATAAAAAGCGAATGTAAAAAACGATCTAATCGATCGGGAAGTATTAAGTCTATAAAAATAAAAAACATTACTTATTTTTCTACAATCACAAGTAACTAAAATTTTGTGAACTCATCGTCCAGTTTTTTAAACAGTGTTACTAAACAATTGACTTTTTTGACAAGAAATTAACTTTCTTAAATCCTCTCTTTTTATATAAAAAATTAACGGTTTAAATCTTTTATCAACAAAAACTTAAATTAAAACAAAAGCCTTTAGCCCTTCGCTATGTGTATGATTTCCTTTATGCATTTAACTGGTATTAATTTAACAGAAAATAAGATGACCCTTGCGTCACGGCTTGATACAACTTGTTGGCTTCTTTTTAGATATAGTTATCGTAAGATTAGCGAAGCATAAATGTGTACCGGAGCTGTACACACGCTTCATAACATCAACTTAGAAATCCTCCAAAACTAAGGAGATCAGGCATGATCCACGCTGGCAATGCCATTACCGTCCAAATGCTTGCGGACGGAATTGCAGAATTCCGCTTTGACTTACAAGGTGAGTCGGTCAATAAATTTAACCGTGCAACAATTGAAGATTTCCAAGCTGCTATTGCTGCGGTAAAAGCCAATAACGATATTAAAGGCTTAGTTGTTACCTCAGGCAAATCAACATTTATCGTTGGTGCAGACATTACTGAATTTGGTGAAAACTTCGCACAAGGCGAAAAAGCGATTGTTGACTGGCTTATGCCTGTTCACGAAATCTTCAATAGCTTTGAAGATTTAGATCTTCCGAAAGTTGCTGCTATTAATGGCATGGCTTTAGGTGGTGGCTTTGAAATGTGTTTAGTTTGTGACTATCGCGTGATGTCAGAAACTGCACAAGTAGGTTTACCAGAAATCAAACTCGGTATTTACCCTGGTTTCGGTGGTAGTGTTCGTCTAAGCCGCGTGATTGGTATCGACAATGCAGTTGAATGGATGGCGATGGCTGTTCCTAAAAAACCGGCTGCTGCACTTAAAGATGGTGCTGTAGATGCGGTTGTCGCTGAGGACAAATTACTTGATGCTGCAACTGACTTGGTTAAACAAGCGATTTCTGGTCGTTTAAACTGGAAAGCAAAACGCCAAGAAAAACTTGATGCTGTAAAATTGAACCCGCTTGAACAAATGATGGCGTTCAACACAGCAAAAGGTGCTGTACTTGCTAAAGCAAACCCTGCTCAATACCCTGCTCCAAAATTATTACTTGATTCATTACAAGCGGGTGCAAGCCTTGCACGTGATGAAGCTTTAAAAGTTGAAGCTGAAGGTTTTGCTAAAGCAGCTATCACTCCACAAGCTGGTGCATTGATTGGTTTATTCATCAATGACCAAGTTGTGAAAAAAGCATCTAAACAACATGAAAAAGGCGCTCACCCTGTAAACCAAGCAGCCGTACTTGGCGCTGGTATTATGGGTGGCGGTATTGCTTACCAAGCAGCAAGCAAAGGCACACCAATTATCATGAAGGATATTGGCAACCCACAACTTGCATTAGGTATGTCAGAAGCAAACAGCTTGTTAACTAAACAAGTTGAACGCAAAAAAATGAAGCCTGCGCAAATGGGTGAAACGCTTGCTCGTATCCGTCCTACTTTAAGCTACGATGAGTTTAAAGAAGTTGATATCGTGATCGAAGCAGTAACTGAAAATCCAAAAGTTAAAGAAATCGTACTTGCAGAAACTGAGAAAAATGTTCGTGAAAACACGATCATTGCTTCTAACACTTCTACAATTTCAATTACACGTTTAGCAAAAGCATTACAACGTCCTGAAAACTTCGTTGGTATGCACTTCTTCAACCCAGTTCACATGATGCCGCTTGTAGAAGTTATTCGTGGTGAAAAGACTTCTGAAGAAGCGATTGCGACTACTGTTGTTCTTGCTCAAAAAATGGGTAAAACACCAATCGTTGTAAACGACTGCCCAGGGTTCTTGGTTAACCGTGTATTGTTCCCTTACTTCGGTGCATTTGACCTTCTTGTAAAAGACGGCGCAGATTTCCAGCAAATCGATAATGTAATGTCTAAGTTTGGTTGGCCAATGGGTCCTGCTTACCTGATCGACGTTGTAGGTATCGATACAGGTGTACATGGTGCTGAAGTCATGGCAGAAGGTTTCCCAGACCGTATGAAGCCAGACTATAAAGGCGCAATTGAAGCAATGTATGAAGCGAAGCGTCTTGGTCAAAAGAACGATGTAGGTTTCTACAAATACGTACTCGACAAGAAAGGCAAGAAAGCAAAAACTGTTGACCCAACAGCGTATGAAGTGATTGCACCGTTCGTTACTGGTGAAAAACGCGAGTTTGATAACCAAGAAATCATTGACCGTATGATGCTTGCTTTCTGTAACGAAACAGTTCGTTGCTTAGAAGACAAGATTGTAGCAACTGCATCTGAAGCAGATATGGCAATGATCATGGGTGTAGGTTTCCCTCCATTCCGTGGTGGCCCATGCCGTTACATCGACCAAACAGGTGTTGCTGAATACGTTGCGCTTTGCGACAAATATGCACACTTAGGTAAGGCTTATGAAGCGCCGCAAATGTTGCGCGACATGGCTGCTAACAACAAAAAATTCTACGGTTAAGGAGCGACGTGAATGGCTACTTTAAATCCACGTGACGTTGTGATTGTTGATGGCGTTCGTTCTGCCATGGGCAAATCTAAAAACGGTATGTTCCGTAATGTACGTGCCGACAGTTTATCTGCTGAACTTGTACGCGCGCTCGTTGCCCGTAACCAGTTTGATGTAAATGAAGTTGAAGACCTGATCTGGGGCTGTGTAAACCAGACTCTAGAACAAGGTATGAACATTGGCCGTAACATCGGTTTATTGGCTGACTTGCCTAAAACCGTTGCTGGTCAAACAGTGAACCGTCTTTGTGGTTCGTCTATGCAGGCAATCCACACAGCGGCAGCACAAATTGCGACTAACCAAGGTGATATCTTCATTATTGGTGGTGTAGAGCACATGGGCCATGTAGGTATGATGCACGGCATCGACTTAAACCCAGAAGCTTCTAAGCACTATGCGAAAGCATCTAACATGATGGGCTTAACTGCTGAAATGTTAGGTCGCATGAACGGCATTACGCGTGAAGAACAAGATGCGTTCGGTGTTGAATCTCATCGCCGTGCTTGGGCTGCAACGCAAGAAGGTCGTTTCAAAAACGAAATCGTTGGTGTTGAAGGCCACGATGCAAATGGCTTTAAAATCCTTTGCGACATCGACGAAGTAATCCGTCCAGATGCAAACCTTGAAGCGTTCAAAGCATTAAAACCTGTGTTTGATCCTAAAGGTGGTTCAGTAACAGCAGCAACTTCTTCTGCTCTTTCTGACGGTGCTTCTGCAATGTTGCTTATGTCTGCTGAACGTGCTCAAGCATTAGGTTTAAAACCACGTGCTGTGATTCGCTCTATGGCAGTTGCAGGTTGTGACGCAGCAATCATGGGTTATGGGCCAGTTCCAGCAACTCAAAAAGCGCTTAAACGTGCTGGTTTAACGATGGCTGATATTCAAACTATCGAATTAAACGAAGCGTTTGCTGCTCAAGGCTTATCAGTAATGAAAGGCTTAGGCGTTTATGACAAGCAAGACATCATTAACTTAAATGGTGGTGCGATTGCTTTAGGTCACCCACTAGGCTGTTCTGGTGCACGTATCACCACTACGTTGTTAAACGTGATGGAACAACAAGATACTCAAATTGGTCTTGCGACTATGTGTATCGGCCTTGGTCAAGGTATTGCAACGATTATCGAACGTGTTTAATTAACATCAAGATAAGAAAATCCCCGCACTATGCGGGGATTTTTATTTTAATAATTACGGCAGACCATTTTTAATCTGCTTTTGTAAATTTAACAGATCATCTAAATTCACTTTCATTGTTCCATTCCGATAAGCATCGACATTATTTCGGTTAATGTTCAGCGGCTTTAACATTTCAAAAAGACCGTTGGTTGGATCGGAAGATTGGATTCCACCTGCTACTGCCAAAATATATTGTTGTAAAAATGGTGAAAGTTGAGTCATATCTGGCTGTGCCATAACTGGCTGATAATTTACAGCCGTCATACCTTCAGGGACTAAAGCATTCTGTATATCGTTATGTATTTTATATTCATGGTGTTGTAGTGCTTGACGTACCTTCTTATCTTCTTGAAACGGCACAAAGCCCACCTCGTCACGTAGCTCAGATTCAGCCATAACACGAATAGTGGGTAAAGTAGCTACTTCTTCTGCCTGAACAGTTGGTAAACCCATAAAAGCAAATGCAGCGATCAAAGCTGATTGTTTTAAAAAGTTCATAACGTGCTCCCACAATCACTCATCTAATTTCAGTTAAAAGATGAAGATTCAAATAAAGGTTTCTATAAACAGGCTACAACAAACAGCATCTTGATTCAGTAAAGCTCGGATAAACGGTAAATAAGGTTCGATTTTTTGAGACGAATATCGAGTCTCTTTTCTTGATTAAAGCACTCTATAAATTAGGCAAAAGCGTCTAGTTTATAGAGTGCGATTTAACTTATAAATTTTAGTCGCGCTCTAACATCTCTTCTAAAGAATTTACGACTTGAGGAAATGTTGTATAGCCTTCACGACCTAGAAAGTGCCCGCCATTAGGTACTGTAATGTACGGCGCATCTATATCCTTAGCCAATTGAATGGTTAATTTTGGTGGAACCAAATCATCATTATCAGACAAATACACTAGCTTTTTCTTTATACCTTTAAAGTAATTGGTGTCGACTTTGCTTTTTGTTATATAAGCATCGAGTGGAGAAATGTCTGCAAGTGGCCCAGAAAACCCAGATACTAAAATCATTCCACCCATATTTTGATAATCATGACGTTGCAAAAAGTGCAGTAAAGTAATGACACCTAAACTATGCGCAACGAAGTAGGTATTTTCATTAACGCGAGGAATCTGCTCATCTAAAACCTTTTGCCATGCATCTACATCGGGATGCTCAGAATCTGGAAAAGGGATTAAGGTAACAGATGTATGTTCGTCTTCTATTTGATGTTTTAAGTCTAAAAACCAGTGATCATTTATAGAAGCAGAGTAACCATGGAGCACAAATATTTGACGCATGTTCTTCTCCCGAAGTTCAAGTGTTTTAGCATTGGCAACAAACGACATCAATCCGAATAACACCAATAAAATGAGTTTTCTGATCATTGAACAAGTACCATTTTGAAGTATAAAAACATGCTAAACTATGACACTACTGTTAAGGTCAACCCCTATTTTATGAACCTAGCTAAAGTCGCCGAGCTTACAAAAGTCAGTCCGCGTATGCTGCGTTATTATGAAAGTTTAGGGCTTATAAAACCGCATCGCGCAAGTAATAACTATCGAAGCTATACGCAAAAAGACATTGAAAATATTAATAAAATTAAAATACTAAACGAAGCTGGTATGACCCTAAAAGACATTCAGGTTTTATTGCCATGTTTTGATTTAGATGAAAGAGTATTTACGCTCTGCCCTATTGTTCAAGAAAAGCTACAAACAGAACTTATGCATGTAGCTGAGCAGTTAAACAAACTACAGCGCTCACATCATTTATTAAAATCCTTTTTAGATCATGGTACAGTGAAAACAACAACTTAGGAATAATAGTATGAATCGAATATTAACAACGTCTTTTTCAGTTGTACTAACGACTTTAGCTTTAACAGGCTGTGCAACTAAAACCCTAATCAACAAAGATAATAAAACCTATACACGTACCACCAAAGTTACCTTGGTTGAAGATAATGTGGTTGCCTTTGGCCGTCCCGCACAAGCAATTGCGAATTTACCGAAAGATAGCATTGTGATTGCAGGGCAAAAGAACAGTTATATCCTGACTCAAGGTGGCACTCAGTTTGTAACCTTAATTAGCAAGCTTAATCCTAAAAATATTCAAATCACCCGAGATCTTAATTTCTATTCTGAAAAAAATGATGGACATTTCTCCGGCACACTGCCGCTTTCTTATGTGAAACTAAGAGAAGATTTAAGCAAAAAAGACCTTGAGTTTTTTATTGAAAATGGCGCGAAAGAATGTTCAACCTCAAGTGATCAACATATGCAGGCACAACGCTTCTGTTTTGATATTAAACTGGCAGGTGTGGTTTACCCAGTAGCAAACAATCTCAGCTCATTACAAGCGTTAAGTAAGCCTTACCAAGTTACGATTTATACCAATAAAGAAGAAAAGTACAAATCAAAATATGGGATGAATCCTTTGGAAAAGTTGGTGTTATTACCATTTGCCGTGGCCATAGACGTAGTGAGCTTACCTTTTCAAGCTGCAAACAAGATTTTTGACTAACAGTCTCTGTCAAATAAAAGCAATGATTTACCAGTTAAATCATTGCTTGATTTCACTAAAGTTCCTCATCTAGAACCTTTGTATTATTTTTCTTGATTTTATCTATCTTGGCATTCAGTTTTAAGACATCTTGGTAAAGCTCATTAAATTTTTTCACTTGGGCATTTTCATGAAAAAGAATCATATGGTCTTTCTTCTGCCATGAATAATTTTTTAGAAGTTTAAACATTTCTTCTGCGTCATCTAAAATTTGCAGCTCAATCGTAAAAATCGTATGGTCTTGATCAACATTTTTCTGAGTTCCCAGTTTCATTTCAAGAAGTTGTCTCATATCTGCATCAACAGATAGTTCCTGAATTTTGGCTAAAAAGGTTTTATGGATTTTTTCATATTCAGCTTGATACTGATCTGAAGCTATACGGACATCAGCTAACATCTTTTCTGTTTCGGCATATTTTTGTTTTTTATCGAGGTCTAAACGATCAACATTTAAAAAGGTATCCCATTTTGCTGCTTTTAGTTTTCTTAGGTATTCATTACGTGCGTTTACGTTTTGAACCCAGTAGCTTAAAAGAAACTCTGAAATTTGCTTATAGTGTCCTGCCAGCCGCTTATCATGAATATCAAGTTGTACAGGTTTAGTCCAGTCCTGAGCCTGTTCATAAAGCTGATTCATTTTATCGGTCATTACCACATCAAACATTTGACTGCTATCTTTAGCCTGTTGCTGTTTTATATGTTGATAAGAAAAAAAACCAATAGCCGTAATCAATACCAGACTTGCAATTGCAATCAAAATTCGGCGCATACACACCTCCTATTTCCATTCTTATAGTTTTGCTCTTTATAGTTATAAAATAGAGCTGATTCTTCTTTATATGTCATTTATTTCACAATACGCAACACTCTATTCTCTATTCAACGCTTTAAATCCTCAGCCATCGTCCCTATTATGATGAGTAATTTATATTTATGAGATTCTCCCATGCGTGTTGATGTCTGGTCTGATGTAGTTTGTCCTTTTTGTTACATCGGCAAAAAACGCCTTGAACATGTAGCTGCTGAAGCTGGTATTGAGCTTGATATTCACTGGCATAGTTTCGAATTAGATCCGAATGCACCAGCAACCCATGACACTTCAAATACTGAGCGTTTGGCTAAAAAATATGGTCGTACTTATGAAGAGATGGAAGAAATGGAACGCAACATTGCGGCCATGGCTGCCTCTGAAGGTATTGACTTCCAATGGCAAAAAGCCAATTCAGGCAATAGTTTTAATGCTCACCGTATTATTCATCTTGCACAAAGTAAGGGTTTAGGCAACGAAGCAAAAGAAGCCTTTTTCCATGCGTATATGACTGAAGGTTTAGCTATTGGTGAGCGTGAAGTTGTAGAAGAAATTGCTTCTCGTATTGGCCTTGATAATGCCGAAGTTGAATATGTACTCGATACAAATGAATTGGCCGACTTTGTTCGCCATGACGAAAAAATTGCGCAAGAGCAGCTCAATGTAACTGGCGTACCATTTTTTGTATTTGATCAAAGAATCGCGCTTGCAGGTGCACAGCCTCGCGAAGTTTTCTTACAAGTTTTAGAACAAGCGAAGCTTAAAGCAAATGCTGAAGAAATCGAGCAAGATGACGCAGCTGTTTGTAATGACGAAACATGTGATATCCCACCGCATAAGCAGTCTTAATTATAAAGTGTGACCAAATCGTATGTTTTATCACCATTTTAGCAATAGAGCGTTCTAAAAAAAGAACTATCTAATTGTTTAAAATGGGTTTATGATTGCCGCTTAGAATATTCGCGCTGTAATGTTCTGTTTTTTATGTGTTTAGTGATCGGAATTTTAAGTTTCCTTGATCAAAAATCCTCCTGTTTAGGGGGATTTTTTTTGCTTAAAAATATTCGCTAATAGCTTAAACTTTTTAAATTATTTCAAATATGTAAGAAAAGTTAAATTTACTTAACTTTTGTGTCGTCCTCTTGATTTTATTAGAAAAATCAACAAAAGTGACAATAACAACAAAACATAAAGATAGAGATGAAAAATTTACTGGTAACACCATATCAACAGCTTTTTGCACTTTTAACTCTGGGATTTGGCTCAGTATGCATGACTCATGCGGAAGTAAATTCTTCTTCAACTCAACAAGTCACAGGTTTGCCATCTGGAGTGCAAACCCAAGAAGAAAAAGATGAAAATCTTTTAGATCAAATTCCCAGATGGATTGATGCCACCCCAACCATTTTCCCAGAGCAGTCCAATCAGCCTATTGTTCCGCCCACCGAGCAAACCGAAGATCAGACTTGGTTTGATCGCAAGCAAAAGAAAATTCGTAATTGGGCTGATCATACCTCAGAAAAAATTGATAACTGGTTCGGTGAAGTTGACCCCAAAAAGCCTGCTTCAGCAACCATTCGGGTCATGATCGATAACTATTGGAATGAATACGATAATTTTGAAATTAAGCCCAGAATTCGCGGTAAAATTAAACTTCCGACACTAGAGAAGCGCTTAAGCTTAGTCTTTGGTGATGACTCGTTAGACAACGAGTTTAATAATAATATCGCCAATATCAACCAGAACCCGAATCAGGATTCAAACAAAAAAATCGATGCTAAACGCACACGCGAGGACAATAGTTCAATCGCGTTACGTTGGTCAAATTTTTCAAAAAAACTGCCCTTTGAGACTGATGCTGACTTAGGTATACGTTCAGGAGATGATGTTTATGTTCGTTTAAAAGCGTCTAGAAATTGGCAACTGCGTAATGATTTTAAGTTTTATGCAGAAGAAATTTACCGATATGGAATACATAGCGAAAATTATTTACGTACCAATCTTGAACTTACTCATGCGCGCCCGAATCAACCGATTTTATCAAATCAGTTCAGCTTAACTTATGCCGATGACCAAGATGATGATTTAACTTGGGAAAACCGTCTTTTCCGCGAACATAGTTTCTTTGCGAACAACCGCTTTAACTATGGTATCTACACAGGGGGCTACTACAATAATAATGACTTGCGTTTAAACAGTTGGGGACCATTTGTGTCATGGCGCCAACCTTTATTTCGTGAATGGTTCTTTGTCCAAGGCGATCTCAATTACTTTAATGACCACCGTGAAGATCGAAATCATTATGTAAGCACTTTCTTGCGTTTAGAAGCACTTTTCTAACGCCTAAATGTCACCTTGGAGGCTTCCTTCAAGGTGATAAATTATCATAAACATTTAAATAAAAATTTAAGCTTTTTCTTTTAGAATATCGAGCTAACTTTTGATTCCTGATCTTCAGTAAAATGAATCAATTCTCTTCTTTTTCATTTGAATATAAATCTACTGCCTTACTTTGTATTTATAGTTTAGGTATGCTGGTTCTAATTCCTCATACACAGCTTTTACCTACTTTCTTAAAACATCAGCGCTCTACTAGACGATCTCCCCATTCTTCGACCCTACTGGTCAAAATAAAAAGGCCATCTCTACCCTTTTCACGTTTAAGTTGTGAAGTAGAAACCAATCACGATTCAGATCCTACTCTTATTCAGGACCTGATGGCCGTATTTGGAAATGATACATTGTGGAGCCGAGCTACCCAGTCCAAGCATCCTTATAAAACCTTTGGTAAGAAAAAAAAGAAAGCTGCATCCTCTCACATTACAGTGAGTAATCCACTGAGTGCAGGTTGGGATACTATTTCGACATGGATGCCTTTTGAGAATAACCTTGATTTAGGTTCAAACTCCGAGAGTGATGTCTATGTGCAATTTCTAGCAAAGAAAAAATGGAATTTAAGACATAACTTTAGCCTAGATACCGAACAGGTTTTTCGTTATGGCTCTACCAGTCGAAACTATACTGAAACGACACTAAACCTGACCCAAAAAATGCAAGATAACACGCTTTTCGCCAATAAATTTAATGTGAACAAGAGTGAAAAAGAAGATTACAACTGGGGCAATTGGACTTTTCAACAATTTGAGTTTGTAAAAGATAATAGTTTGACGTATGGCGTTTATAGCGGTGGCGTATATTCCAATAATGACATTAAAGTAAACAGTTGGGGGCCCTATATTTCATGGCGCCAACCTATATGGCGAGATTGGATTTTTATGCAAAATGATCTTAATTTTTTTAACCATATTGATGATGCCGCAAAGCATCAACTGAGCGTTCAAATGAATCTAGAAGCTAATTTTTAGCCAAAAATCATCAAGTTATGGATAACTCTTTCTTTATCCACAAAAAAGCCCCTGATCGTTCAGAGGCTTTTTTTACGCTAACTTATTTCAGTAATAAGCTATTAATACGTTTTACATAAGCTGCCGGATCTTCCGGTAAACCACCTTCTGCAATCACAGCCTGATCAAAAATCACGTTTGCCAAGTCATCAAACTGTTCTGAACCTTCAAGTTTTTTCACCAACGGATGTTCAGGGTTAATTTCTAAAATTGGCTTGATCTCAGGTACTGCTTGCCCTGCTTGTTTAAGCATACGAATAAGTTGAGGAGACAACTCACCCTCACTTGTGACTAAACACGCAGGTGAATCTACCAAACGAGTCGTTACACGGACTTCCTTAGCTTTCGCTTTCAAAGAGTCGCTTAACTTCTCAACCACAGGCTTAAACTGTTCAGCCGCTTGTTCAAGTGCCTTTTTCTCTTCAGCATCTTGTAAGTCACCTAAATCAACCGCACCTTTAGAGACATTCTTTAATGGCGTACCGTCGAACTCTTGGACAAAATTCATTGCCCACTCGTCAACACGCTCTGCCATTAACAATACTTCAATGCCTTTTTTCTTGAACAACTCAAGCTGTGGAGAGTTCTTCGCCGCAGCTAAACTATCAGCAGTCACATAGTAGATGGCTTTTTGGCCTTCTTTCATGCGTGCTTTATAGTCAGCAAAAGAAGTCGTTACTTCATCATTTGTCGATGTCGCATAACGTAATAATTTTAAAATACGTTCGCGGTTACCAAAGTCTTCACCCAAGCCCTCTTTAAGTACTGAGCCAAACTCACTATAGAAAGTCTTGAATTTTTCTTGGTCTTTTTCATCTTCTGATTTAGCCAAACCATCAAGTACGGTTAATACACGGCGTGCATTACCTTCACGGATTGTTTTGACATCACGGCTTTCTTGCAACAACTCACGGCTCACATTAAGCGGCAAATCTGCACTATCCACCACACCTTGAACAAAGCGTAAATAGTTTGGAATGAGATTATCCGCATCGTCCATAATGAACACGCGTTTTACATAGAGCTTAATCCCTGCTTTTGCTTCACGGGTAAAAATGTCATGTGGTGCTTTACTTGGGATATAAAGCAATTGGGTATATTCAGTACTACCTTCGACACGATTATGTGCCCATACCAGCGGCGCTTCAAAATCATGCGTTAAGTTTTTATAAAACTCAACATATTGCTCTTCAGTCACTTCGCTTTTGTTACGTGTCCATAAAGCACTTGCAGAGTTAATCGCTTCCCACTCGTCAGTTTTGACCATTTGACCGCCTTTAGGCTCTTCACCTTCAGCGACCTCTTCTTCTTGCCAAACTTCTTTTTGCATTTCAATTGGCAAGCTAATGTGGTCTGAGTATTTATTAACAATCTGCTTAACTTTATACGACTCTAAATAATCTAGCGCGTCATCACGTAAGTGAAGAATAATATCGGTTCCACGTGAAGCCTTATCAATTTGCTGAACTTCAAACTCACCTGTACCGCCACTAATCCAACGCACCCCTTCAGATGCATCTAGACCCGCACGGCGTGATTCCACGGTAATTTTATCTGCAACAATAAAACCTGAGTAGAAACCAACACCAAACTGCCCAATTAACTGAGCATCCGCTTTCTGGTCACCTGTCAATTTTGACATAAAGTCTTTAGTACCTGATTTTGCAATGGTACCTAAGTTATCAATAGCTTCTTGTTGACTTAAACCAATACCGTTATCAGAAATTGTTAAGGTTTTATCTTCTTTATTTAAAATAACTCGTACATGTAAGTCCGGATCATTTTCATAATATTCAGGATGATTAATTCCTTCAAAACGCAGCTTATCACATGCATCTGATGCATTAGAGATAAGCTCGCGCAAGAAAATTTCAGGGTTCGAATAGAGAGAATGCGTCACTAAATGTAAAAGCTGTGCTACTTCTGCTTGGAAACTATAATTTTGTGATGCTTGTTCACTCATAAATCACTCCTTAAATTTTGAAGTTTGTTTGTTCTGGAATGCTTTATGAATGGAGTACTTCTAGAATTTTTCAATCCTGAATATTAAAAAATTTTACTTTAATTAAAATGGGCCATGACTTAATACCCGATCTTGCAAGATAGAATCCAATTGCTGTTGTCGTTGCTGATAAGCTTTAGAAATACAACTTACGTTAGCTGCACAGGCATTTCTTTTTTTCAACCACTGCTGCTGCGTATCTTTTTGACTATCACGACCACCCATTGGTAATGCATGTAAAACAATTTGATATGTAGTCACCATTTTGACATCGGCATCATTTAAAGAACGGTTTTTACAAATACTCAGCTCAGTCTTGGTTTTTGCTGCATCACAAGAAAAACTGGCAGCTTGTACACTATATGTAAAAGTCATACCACTCAAAAAAGCTAGGCTTAAGGCGAATTTTCTATTCATTGTGTTATTCCTTTAAAAGTATAAAAAGTAGTTTAAAAATAATGGCTGAAAGAATGTGTATAAAACTGTCTGTTTTATGCTTTTTTTTAGTGAGAACAATAAAATAAAAAACCTCACATAAAATCTATGTGAGGCGCCTGAGTCTAGGTTTGTTATTATATTTTTTCTATTTATTATTATGCTTAAAATTTATAGCTATAACCTAAAGTGTAAACAAACGGATTAATATCTAAGTCAAATTTAGCACCATTTGTTAAAGTAACTTCTGGACTAATATCCATATAACGAACGTCTACAAATACTCCCCAGTTTTTAGCATCAGCAGGTTGAAAATTAAAACCAACTTGCCCAGCTACACCAAAATCTTCTTTTACTTTCTCAGCTACGCCTTGCTCATCCCAAGGAATAAATGCTGTAGCCCCCACACCAATATATGGTGTGAAACGAGTTGAGTTTTTAAAATGATACTTCGCAGTAATTGTTGGAGGTAGCTGTTTAATACGTGCTACTTTTTCACCATTTAAAAGAACATCATGATTAACTGGCGTTGCTAATAATAACTCAGCAGAAAAAGGCGATTGGTCAAAAAAGTATTCAACTGATGGTGTAAATGCATATTCATGATCAGCTTTTACTACACCTAAAGCAGTTGTTGTGTCGTCAGATGGAGCAATAACACTACCACCAAATTTTACTTGCCAATTACCAGCAAAAGTAAATGAAGACATCCCCATTAATGCAATAACCAACGCTTTTTTGAACACTTTAATAGCTCCAACCTTATTTATATTTATAATAAACATTTATTTTAAATTGATGCAACACCCATTATAAAATTAATTTTATATTTATTTTTAAATATCTGTTTTAAATAAAGTTATATATTAACCAACCATTTTAATTGGTTTTTATTCCAACCAAATTAATCGGAATTGTTTTATATAACCAACCTTTTTAATACACTTTAAATCCCGAGTATTTTAATATAATTTATTTTAAATACATATTCTATTTATAACACAAAAAAACCTCCTTAATGCTTATCTTTAGATAATAATTAAGGAGGTTATTATTTAATATATTATAAAATTTATAAAATCATGGCTGCAATCCAACCAAACACGAGTAAAGGAATATTAAAGTGGATAAATGTTGGAATAACAGTATCCCAAATATGGTCATGTTGCCCATCTACACCTAAACCCGCTGTAGGCCCTAGCGTTGAATCAGAAGCTGGAGAACCCGCATCTCCTAAAGCTGCTGCTGTCCCAATGAGTGCAATAGTCGCTAATGGGGAAAAACCAAACTGTACGCATAAAGGCACATAAATCACAGCTAAGACAGGAACACTTGAGAAAGAAGAACCTATACCAATCGTGACGAATAACCCAATACAAAGCATTAAGAAAGCCGCAAGCGCACGATTATCTCCAATAACTTCCACTACACCCTTAACCAGATGATTGATATCTCCGGTATGAGTCATTACCGAAGCGAAACCGGCAGCCGAAATCATAATAAATCCGACAAGAGCCATCATACGCATACCTTGTACAAAGACATCATCGGCATCTTGCCATTTAAAAATGCCAGCTGTAGATAACACTGCAAAACCGACTAATCCACCTAAAATCATTGAGCCAGAATAAAGCTGTGCAACTAGAGTGAGACCAATTGCTAGCAAAGCCATAAACATCGTTTTTTTAGCAATGATAGGGCCTTGCTCTCCTTCATATTTAAGTTCTTCTGCATCTGCTTTTAGATCTGCTGTTTCATCTTGCGCTGTTGCACGTAGCGGTTTATCTAAATCAATAGTGGTGACTGGTGTGATAGTACGGTCAGCATAAATTCTTGGCTTACGGTAACTAATAAATACAGCAACCAGAGTACCTAACACCATTCCCAACACGGGAATTGCCATACCGATTGGCATCATGCCACGCTCTACATGCAGGCCATAAGCAGCGCCAATTTTGTTGATATTCCCCATCAAAATCTGTTCAAGGAAAATTGCACCAAAACCAACTGGTAGAAAAATATATGTTCCGACCAGACCTAAAGTTAAAACACAAGCTGCCGCACGGCGATCTAGTTTTAAATGGTTCATGACACGTAATAGTGGCGGTACAAGCACAGGGATAAATGCAATATGAACTGGAATGAGGTTTTGAGAGAAAATAGCAGCAATGAGTAAAATACCTAAGAGTAAGTACTTTACTTTGGTTTGACGACTTTTACCTGCTTCCATTCCCAATAAACCAATCAGCTTATGGGCAAGTAAATCTGGTAAACCTGATTTAGAAAGAGCAAGTGCAAATGCACCTAAAACGGCATAGGCGAGCGCAACTTCTGCACCATCACCAAGACCCGCATTAAAAGCTTCAACAGTTTGAGAAAGACTTAAACCCGCTACAAGACCACCAACAACGGCAGAAACCACTAATGTCAATACGACAGAAACGCGTGCTAGTGATAATAAAAACATCACAGCAATCGCCACAACAACAGCATTCATGAACAAATTCAGAACAAAACAAAAGGCGACATTCTATCAGATTCATATCTATGAAGCCGAAAATATCGCCGAATGCGTAGTTTTGTATATTAAACAGACTCTTACTAGCGTTGCGATTCAATAAACTGTCGAATATGGGATGCAACTTTTTCAGCCTGACTCAAAATAGCCCAGTGGTTTGCCTCAAGTTCAACATACTCAAAGTTTTCAACCCATTTTGGCATCGCTTCCGTAATATATTCGGGGCTTACAAAGGTGTCATATTTTAAAATAATAGCTTTGACTGGGCACTGCGCATAACGCTGGCGAGGAGCTGTTAAGCGTGGAATAAAATTCGCACGGTACAAATTAATGCCATATTTACCATCTGAAGAAATATTACTATTTAAAGGTAAATTCTCTTTTCGTTCTAACTCATTTAAGATTTTTCCCCACTTTTCTGGACTAAAAAGCGACCATACCGTTGGGGCAATTAATGGTAAATGGAATGCACCGATATACCATGATTTTGTTAATATTTTTAAGATTTGTGCAGGAGCCCTTTTAAATTTCTCTCTTAAGAAAAGAGCGGCATGGTCTAAACATGGACCAGAAATAGTCGTATATGATAATAAACGCCCTTTAAATTTAGGCTCGGTTGCAGATTCCCAAGACTGAATTGAACCCCAATCATGTGCAGCCATATGGAACTGACGATTTGGAATTACTTCATCCACCACTTCCTGCAAGTCCAGAGATAAACGCTCTAAGCGGTAATCTCGTATACGTTTAGGAATAGATGATAATCCCGCCCCACGCACATCATAAGTAATGATATAAAAATCATTGATTAAATGTTCAATAACCGATTCCCATACTTCCTGATTATCTGGATAACCATGCACTAAAACTAACGGGATATTTTTTTCATCGCCCCATGCTTTGGCGCAAAGCGTTTGTTGATCACTTGTTGTTACTGTATAAATTTTTGGCTGCATAATCATTTCCTATTTTGTTTTTCAATTGATCATGTCGTTAATCGGATAAAGCATTGCCATCAATATAAAAAAGATGATACTTATCTAGTATGACCAGTGTTGCAATAAAAAAAATTGACTATTATGGCTATTTTAAAAAAACTTCAGAACATTCCTTCAGTTTCTAAATTCTTATTTAATTATTATCCGCCTTACCGAGGCGCAGGAATTCATATTGAAATCATGAATTTAGAACTATGCCATGTTCGGGTGAAAATGCCTCTCAGCTGGAAAAATCAAAATCTGGTAGGAACCCATTTTGGTGGTAGTCTTTATTCAATGGTAGATCCTTTTTACATGATGATTCTTATGCATCATCTAGGACCTAAATATATTGTGTGGGATAAAGCTGCTGAAATTAATTTTTTATCACCTGGCAGAAGTACCGTTTATGCCGACATTCGAGTGGATTTGGCAGAAATCGAACAAATTCGAGAACTTGCTGAAAACTATGCGCCAGTTCTTAGAACATACCACCTCAATATCTTTGATGAATCAGGCGTAAGAATTGCTGAAGTGCAAAAGACGCTTTATATCCGCCGTAAAAAAGCAAAAGCATTTCAACCATAAAAAATAAGCGCTCTAAGGCGCTTATTTTTATTTAACTCGATGTTATCTCTTTTCTTCGATTGCAGCACCAGCACCACCACCGAGTGCACCACCAATTGCAGCGCCAGTATCGCCACCAAAAATTGCTTTACCTACAACAGAACCAATACCCGCACCAATAGCGCTGCCTGTTGTCGAACTTCTATCGCTACCCTTAGCATTTGCACCTACACCAGCACCTGCTGCCGCACCGACACCAGCGCCTAGGCCACCACCTACATGGTTACCCAAGCCACCACCCACAGCGCCACCTAATGCAGCAGCACCAATACGCTGATCAGATGGACTCATATTTTGACAGCCTGTGAACATGAATGCAGATAGCATTAAAGTAGACACTAAACCAATTGTTTTTTTCATGACCGTACTCACTCCTGTGTGCTCTAGTCCAAGCATAAGCTTCTTTTATGTGGGATTTATTCAGTTTGTGTTAACACACTGTTGTAGTCGATTAATATTTTGTAAAAGTCTTATAGAAACGATAATTAGTTAATTTTGAAGCTATTAATTTGAACAAAAAAGACGCCCTAAGGCGCCTTTTTTAATACAAGTTTAAACTTAGAATTGTTCTGAGTTTAAAGCTTGGCTAAATGCTTGGTCTACTTCGCTGAAGTCATTGTGAAGCTCGTGTTCTGCTGCTTCCGCTTCTTGACGACGACGCTCTAAGTGGTATGCAAGACCAGTACCAGCTGGAATCAAGCGACCCACTACAACGTTTTCTTTCAAGCCACGTAAGTCATCTTCTTTACCTGTTACAGCCGCTTCAGTTAACACACGAGTTGTTTCCTGGAACGATGCAGCAGAGATGAACGAATCAGTAGAAAGCGATGCTTTCGTAATACCCATCAATTGACGTTCAAACTTCGCTGGGAACTTGTTCTGAGCCAAGACAGCTTGGTTCTCTTGAACAACGCGGATGTAATCCACTTGTTCACCTTTGATAAAGCTTGTATCGCCACCATCAGTGATATCAACTTTACGCAACATTTGACGTACGATAACTTCAATGTGCTTATCGTTGATTTTTACACCTTGGAGACGGTAAACGTCTTGAACTTCGTTCACGATGTAGTTAGTTAAAGCAACTTCACCTTTCAAGCGTAAGATGTCATGTGGGTTTTGTGGACCATCAGAAATGGTTTCACCACGGTTCACATGCTCACCTTCAAACACGTTGATTTGACGCCATTTTGGAATCAATTCTTCGTAAATTTCTGAACCGTCATCTGGTGTAATCACTAAACGGTTCTTACCTTTAGTCTCTTTACCGAAGCTTACGATACCAGACACTTCTGCCAAGATCGCATGTTCTTTCGGTTTACGCGCTTCGAACAAGTCAGCAACACGCGGAAGACCACCGGTAATATCACGAGTACGTGATGTTTCTTGTGGTACACGACCAATAACGTCACCCACACCAATCGTTTCGCCATCACGGACAGTTACGATTGTGTTTTGTGGCAAGAAGTAGAACTGTTCGCCGCCATCAGCCATATCTAATACGATTGCTGGACGTAAATCTTTACCAGAAGCAGGACGTGCTGTTACAGGCAAGATTTCAACAGTTGTCATACCAGTTGCATCATCAGTTTTCGATGTTGCAGTTACGCCATCAGCAATTTGGCTGAAACGCGCTTTACCAGCAACTTCTGTTACTAATGGATGTGTATGCGGATCCCAAGTCGCTACGATGCCACCTGCCTCAACGATTTCACCATCTTTCAACAAGATGCTTGCACCGTAAGGAAGTTTATAACGCTCACGCTCACGACCTAACTCATCGGCAATACCAATTTCACCTGAACGTGAAACTGAAACCAAATGGCCTTTCGCATGTTGTACAGTTTTCACGTTGTGGAAACGTACAGTACCTTTGTTACGTACTTGAACACTGTTCGCAGCAGAAGTTCGGCTTGCAGCACCACCAACGTGGAACGTACGCATTGTTAACTGTGTACCTGGCTCACCAATTGATTGTGCAGCCATTACACCTACTGATTCACCTGGGTTCACCAAGTGACCACGTGCAAGGTCACGACCATAACAACGAGCACATACACCGAATGTAGATTCACATGCGATTACAGAACGTACTTTAACTTCATCGACACCTGCTTCTTCAAGCTGAGCTGCGATTTTCTCGTCAATTAACGTACCACGAGGTAATACAACTTCATCATCAGATGCACGACGTACATCTTCAGCAGTTACACGACCTAATACGCGGTCACGTAATGGCTCGATGACATCACCACCTTGAATGAATGGAGTCATCACCAAACCACCCGCTGTACCACAGTCAGGCTCAGTAATTACTAAATCTTGCGCTACGTCTACAAGACGACGAGTCAAGTAACCAGAGTTCGCAGTTTTTAATGCTGTATCGGCCAAACCTTTACGCGCACCGTGTGTCGAAATAAAGTACTGAAGTACTGTTAAACCTTCACGGAAGTTCGCTTTAATTGGAGTCTCAATAATCGAGCCATCCGGTTTTGCCATCAAACCACGCATACCAGCAAGCTGACGAATCTGCGCCGCACTACCACGGGCACCAGAGTCAGACATCATATAAATGCTGTTGAATGATTTTTGCTTCTCGTCTTCACCTTGTTTGTTTTTAACAACAGTGTAAGACAAGTTATCCATCATCGCTTTCGCAACTTGGTCGTTTGTACGCGCCCAGATATCGACAACTTTGTTATAACGTTCACCAGCAGTTACGAAACCTTGTTCGAACTGTTGTTCGATTTCACGAACTTCTGTTTCCGCTTTATCAATAATTGTGTGCTTAGTAGGTGGAATTAACATGTCTTCCATACCTACAGATACACCTGAACGAGTCGCTTGACGGAAGCCCAAGTACATTAACTGGTCAGCGAAGATAACAGTATCTTTCAAACCAAGTTTACGGTAGCAAGAGTTGATTAACTTAGAGATGTTCTTTTTAGTCATCTCAAGGTTGATCATGTCAAAACTTAAACCTTGTGGAACAACTTCCCAAAGTAAGCAACGACCTGGTGTTGTATCAACAATAATAGTTTGGTGTTCACGTTCACCATTTTCATTGATAACAGTTTGATGCACACGTACTTTAACACGCGCATGAATCGCAACTTGACCAGTTGCAAGTGCACGGTTTACTTCGTGAGTATCAGCAAACACCATACCTTCACCTTTAGCATTTACTGCATCACGAGTGATGTAGTAAAGACCCAAGACAACGTCTTGAGAAGGAACGATGATTGGCTCACCGTTTGCTGGTGACAAGATGTTGTTCGTTGACATCATCAATGCACGAGCTTCTAACTGTGCTTCAAGTGTCAATGGAACGTGTACCGCCATTTGGTCACCGTCGAAGTCGGCGTTGAACGCAGCACAAACGAGTGGGTGAAGACGGATTGCCTTACCTTCAATAAGAATAGGTTCAAATGCTTGAAGACCTAAACGGTGAAGTGTTGGCGCACGGTTCAACATGACTGGATGTTGACGAATTACAGATGCAAGAACGTCCCAAACTTCCGGAGTCTCGCGCTCAACCATTTTCTTCGCAGCTTTAATGGTTGTTGCCTGACCTGAAGCTTGTAGTTTCGCGAAAATAAATGGTTTGAATAATTCAAGTGCCATTTTCTTCGGAAGACCACATTGGTGAAGACGTAAAGTAGGACCTACAGTAATTACCGAACGACCAGAGTAGTCAACACGCTTACCTAACAAGTTCTGACGGAAACGACCTTGTTTACCTTTGATCATATCTGCCAAAGATTTTAATGGACGTTTGTTAGAACCAGTGATTGCACGACCACGACGACCGTTATCAAGCAATGCATCTACAGACTCTTGTAACATACGTTTTTCGTTACGTACGATAATGTCTGGTGCTGCAAGGTCAAGAAGACGCTTCAAACGGTTGTTACGGTTAATCACTCGACGATATAAATCGTTCAAGTCAGAAGTAGCAAAACGACCACCTTCAAGTGGAACTAATGGACGTAAATCTGGTGGAAGTACTGGAAGTACATTCATTACCATCCATTCTGGCTTGTTGTTCGAATCTTTGAATGCTTCCATCAATTTCAAGCGTTTAGACGCTTTTTTCAACTTCGTTTCAGAAGTTGTTTGAGGGATTTCTTCACGTAAACGTGAAATTTCAGCTTCAAGATCAATGTCTTTTAACAAGTCTTGAACAGCTTCCGCACCCATTTTCGCAACGAACTCATCACCGTGCTCTTCTAAAGCAGTAAAGTATTCTTCATCATTAAGAAGTTGATACTTTTCAAATGGAGTCATGCCAGGATCAGTAACAACGTATGATTCGAAATACAATACGCGTTCGATATCACGAAGTGTCATATCAAGTAATAAACCGATACGGCTAGGTAACGATTTTAAGAACCAGATATGCGCAACTGGTGAAGCAAGTTCAATGTGACCCATACGTTCACGACGAACTTTAGCTGTAGTTACTTCAACGCCACATTTTTCACAAATGACGCCTTTGTATTTCATACGCTTGTATTTACCACACAAGCATTCGTAATCTTTTACTGGACCAAAGATTTTGGCACAGAACAAACCATCACGTTCTGGTTTAAATGTACGATAGTTAATTGTCTCAGGCTTTTTAACTTCACCATGAGACCATGACTTAATCATTTCTGGTGACGCAAGACCAATACGGATACGGTCGAACTCAACTGGTGCATGACCATCTGAGTCCGTTTTCTTACGCATGATATCGAGCAAGTCTTTCAATTTTTTTCTCCGTGTGTCGGGAAGCCTCGCTTACCCGACTGGGTCACAAATATTGTTTTTTCCTAAAAAATCGTGAGTCTTACGACTTAGTCACCATTTTTCAGTTCAATGTTGATACCTAAAGAACGGATCTCTTTGGTCAATACGTTGAACGATTCAGGCATACCCGGATCCATATAATGGTTACCATCTACAATATTCTTATAGATGCGAGTACGTCCTTCAACGTCATCCGACTTCACTGTGAGCATTTCTTGGAGTGTATATGCTGCACCGTATGCTTCAAGTGCCCATACTTCCATCTCACCGAAACGCTGACCACCGAATTGTGCTTTACCACCAAGCGGTTGTTGTGTAACAAGCGAGTAAGAACCAGTTGAACGCGCATGCATTTTGTCATCAACCAAGTGGTTCAACTTAAGCATGTACATGTAACCAACAGTTACAGGACGGTCAAACTGTTCACCTGTACGTCCGTCAAACAATACTGTTTGACCTGTACGTGAAATATCAGCCAACTCAAGCAAGTCTTTAATTTGACTTTCTTCAGCACCATCAAATACCGGAGTAGCTAAAGGAACACCCGCACGCAAGTTGCCTGAAAGTGCTAGGATTTCGTCATCAGTCAAGCTATCAAGATCTTCTTGCTCGCCACCGACTTTGTTATAAATCTTGTCTAAGAATTCACGTAGTTCTAAAACTGTACGTTGTTCTTTCAACATTTTTTCGATTTTGTCGCCTAGCCCTTTAGCTGCCATACCTAAGTGAGTCTCAAGAATCTGACCCACGTTCATACGAGATGGTACACCCAACGGGTTCAATACGATATCTACCGGCACACCGTTAGCATCGTGTGGCATGTCTTCAACAGGCAAGATGTTAGATACAACACCCTTGTTACCGTGACGACCAGCCATCTTATCACCAGGCTGAATACGACGTTTAACAGCTAAGTAAACCTTAACAACTTTCAATACGCCAGTTGTTAACTCATCACCTGTTGCAAGCTTACGTTTCTTCTCAGCGAATTTCTCATCAATTTCTGCGCTCTTTTCTTTTAAGAACACTTGAATTTGAGTTAAACGCTCAGCGATTGCTTCATCTGCTGGTTGAATTTCAAGTAAATCAACAAGCTCTAAACCAGACAATAAATCTTCAGAAAGTTTATCACCACGTTTAGTTGAACCACCACCGTTAGAATCTTGGCCTTTAAGCAAGCGAATTACACGCTCACGAGCCGCTTCTTCGAAGATTTTGTATTCTTCTTTCAAGTCTTTACGGTAAGAGTCAAGCTGTGCTTTTTCAATTGCTAATGCACGGTCATCTTTCTCTAAGCCATCACGCGTGAAGACTTGAACGTCGATAACTGTACCTTTAGTACCAGATGGCACACGTAAAGATGAATCTTTAACGTCCGCAGCTTTTTCACCAAAGATTGCGCGAAGCAATTTTTCTTCAGGAGTTAACTGAGTTTCACCTTTAGGCGTTACTTTACCAACAAGGATGTCACCAGCAGTAACTTCAGCACCGATATAAACAATACCTGATTCATCAAGTTTAGAAAGCGCGGCTTCACCTACGTTAGGAATATCGGCAGTAATTTCTTCTGCACCTAACTTAGTATCACGTGCTACACATGACAATTCTTGAATATGAATAGAAGTTAAACGGTCTTCTTGAAGAACACGCTCAGATAACAAGATCGAATCTTCGTAGTTATAACCATTCCATGTCATGAACGCTACACGCATGTTTTGACCAAGCGCAAGTTCACCCATGTCTGTTGACGGACCGTCTGCCAAGATGTCACCACGAGCAACTTTGTCGCCCAAATTCACGATAACATTTTGGTTAATACAAGTATTTTGGTTTGAACGTGTATATTTGATGAGGTTGTAGATATCTACACCAGCTTCACCAGCGATCATTTCATCTTCGTTTACACGAATAACGATACGAGACGCATCTACAAATTCAATTGCACCACCACGGTTTGCAATTACACACACACCAGAGTCACGTGCTACGTTCGCTTCCATACCTGTACCGACAAGTGGTTTGTCAGCACGTAAAGTAGGAACAGCCTGACGTTGCATGTTCGAACCCATTAATGCACGGTTCGCGTCATCGTGTTCAAGGAATGGAATAAGTGATGCAGCAACAGATACAACTTGCTGTGCAGAAACGTCCATATGCGTCACTTTTTCAGGTGGCATACGTACGAATTCACCTTGATGACGAACAGAAACAAACTCTTCTGTTAAGTTGCCATCTTTATCTACAGCAGAATCGGCCTGTGCAATAACAGTACCTACTTCTTCAATAGCAGATAAATATTCAACTGCATCAGTTACACGGCCATCTACTACTCTACGGTAAGGTGTTTCCAAGAAACCGAAGTCATTCGCTTTTGCATATACAGAAAGCGAGTTGATCAAACCAATGTTTGGACCTTCAGGAGTTTCAATTGGACAAACACGACCATAGTGAGTTTGATGTACGTCACGTACTTCGAAGCCTGCACGCTCACGCGTTAAACCACCAGGACCAAGTGCAGATACACGACGTTTATGCGTAATCTCAGATAATGGGTTGTTTTGGTCCATGAACTGAGACAACTGGCTTGAACCAAAGAATTCTTTGATTGCAGCAGCAACTGGTTTTGCGTTGATCAAATCTTGTGGAGACAAGTTATCTGTTTCTGCTTGGCTTAAACGCTCTTTAACAGCACGCTCAACACGAACTAAACCAACACGGAATTGGTTTTCTGTCATTTCACCAACAGAACGTACACGACGGTTACCTAAGTGGTCGATGTCGTCTACTTCGCCTTTACCGTTACGGATTTCAACCAATGTACGTAATACATCGATAATATCTTCGTGCGATAAAATACCTTCAACTTCACGCGATTTCTGATCAGTACCAACTTCGTAAGGACGACCTAAACGACGGTTGAACTTCATACGACCTACTGGAGATAAGTCATAACGCTCAGAAGAGAAGAATAAGTTATTGAATAAGTTTTCAGCGGCTTCTTTTGTTGGCGGCTCGCCTGGACGCATTACTTTATAAATTTCTACTAATGCTTCTTCACGACCCGTTGTTGTATCTGCACGTAATGTATCAGCAACGAAAGAACCACGATCGATGTCGTTTGTGAATAGGATGTTAAATTGTTTAACACCACCTTCAGCTAACTTCACCATAACTTCATGGCTTAACAAGGTATTTGCAGCAATTACTTCACCATCACGTAAAGTAATATCTTCAGCAGTAATACGCTCATATAAGTATTCATCAGGAACTGAAAGTTTAGTTAAACCTGAAGCTTCCATTTGACGTACGTGACGCGCGTTGATACGTTTACCTTGCTCAACAATGACTTTACCTTCATTGTCAGTAATATCAAATTGAGCCATTTCACCACGTAAACGCTCAGGAACAAGGTCAATTTGATAACTGCCCATGTCAAGATACACAGGTACTTTTTCATAGAACAAATTCAAGACTTGTTCATTGTTATAACCTAGTGCACGTAACACAACAGTAGCAAGTAATTTACGACGACGGTCAATACGTACGTAAACAAGATCTTTTGCGTCGAACTCGAAATCTAACCATGAACCACGGTAAGGAATGATACGTGCTGAGTACAACACTTTACCACTTGAGTGAGTCTTACCTTTATCGTGGTCAAAGAATACGCCTGGCGAACGGTGTAACTGAGATACAATTACACGCTCAGTACCATTGATTACAAAGGTACCATTGTCTGTCATAAGTGGCATTTCACCCATGTAGACTTCTTGTTCACGTACGTCTTTAATAGATTTAGTTTCGCGATCTTTAATAATCAAACGAATTTTTACGCGCATTGGTGCCGCATAAGTCGAACCACGTAAAATACATTCACGCACATCAAACTCAGGCTTACCAAGGCTATACTCAACAAATTCTAAAGCAGCATTGCCAGAATAACTTTCTATAGGAAAAACTGAACGAAATGCGGCTTGGAGACCGATATCTTCGCGGTTTTTTGGAGATTTGCCACCTTGCAAGAACGTTCTATACGAATCGACCTGAATCGAGAGTAAGTACGGTGCTTCCATTACTTGGGGCAATTTACCAAAATTCTTACGGATCCGTTTCTTTTCGGTATATGAGTATGCCATCTGGAGTCCTCGGAAAGTAAACCAAGCCCGCCTGCAGAACGGGCTCAGAAGGAATTACACAGGCCGATATGGCCACCACTGTTTACAAATGCTGCAACTTTTAGTGGTATTAAAACGCTTAACAATATTTTTTAAAAAGAAAAATATTGGTAAACATTTGAAATTACTTTATTTATTCTGAAAAAAAGCAATTATTGTACAGAACAAACAAAAATCGAGCCGATTATTGTAACGCAAAAAGGCTGATGACCCAAGAGCCATCAGCCATTTTATGGAGCCGATTTAAAAACCGACTCCTTTTACAATTACTTAAGTGTAACTGTAGCACCAGCTTCTTCAAGTTTCTTCTTAAGTTCTTCGCCTTCTTCTTTAGAAACGCCTTCTTTAAGAACTTGAGGAGCACCTTCAACTAGGTCTTTAGCTTCTTTAAGACCAAGGCCAGTTGCTTCACGAACTGCTTTAATCACAGCTACTTTGTTAGCACCGAAAGAAGTCAACTCAACGTTGAATTCAGATTGTTCTTCAGCAGCTGCAGCAGCGCCACCAGCTGGAGCAGCAACAGCAACAGCTGCAGCTGAAACGTTGAATTTTTCTTCGAAAGCAGAAATTAATTCAACAAGTTCAAGAACAGTTTTTTCAGCAACTGCGTTTAAGATTTCTTCGTTTGTTAAAGCCATGAGAATAACTCCAAATGGATATTGAATGATGTGTAAAATTGATTAAGCAGCTTCTGACTCGTTTTTCTCTTTGAGCGCTGTAATGAGGCGACCCAATTTCGAAATAGGAGCTTGAAGAACAGAGGCAAGCATAGTAAGCGCTTTCTCTTGGTTTGGAAGATTAGCAATTACGCTAACATCAGCACCTTGATAAACTTTGCCGTCAAATGCAGCAGCTTTTAATTCAAATGCTTTGTTAGTTTTTGCAAATTCTTCAAACAAGCGTGCAGCTGCACCCATGTCATCTTCAGAAGTTGAAAAACCTAGAATTGTTGGACCAACAAGGTTGTCGTTCAAGATATCAAATTGAGTACCTTGGAATGCGCGCTTAGCCAAAGTGTTACGTACGATACGTGTAGTTACACCTAACTTACGAGCTTCAACACGAAGTGTTGTTAATTGCTCTACGCTTAAACCTTGATAGTCAGCAACAACGGCTGCAAACGCTTTAGAAGCAACTTCACTTACTTCTGAAACGATCTGTTTTTTGTCTTCGATAAGAAGAGCCATTGTAAAACCTCCTAAGGTGATTTATGCACCCAATGGGCACACTCCCAATTCGTAAGCCTTTCGACTTACACGCGGAGGAGGAACAAATCACACCACCGCGTCTACGCAGGCTGGATTATTAAGAAAAGCCGCTATCCGAAAATAACGCCTTCTCGCCTGAGGTCTTTGACGCTGATAAATTCTCATTCATCAATTCAAAGTCCGCCTGATAAGTAGAGATAAAGCAAAGCTTTATCTCAGCTAAACAGAAAAATATATTTCTGTTTATGCTTGATCCTCAATCAGGACTTTAAAATTCTTTACAGAACCAAGTTAAAAACTTAGTTAGAAACGTTGTTTACATCAACAACAAGACCAGGACCCATAGTTGAGCTCAAAGTGATCTTTTTGATGTATACACCTTTAGAAGTTGCAGGTTTTAACTTTTTCAAGTCAGCAACTAAAGTTTCAACGTTTTGACGGATCGCAGCAGCTTCAAAGCCAACTTGACCAATCGCAGCGTGGATAATACCCGCTTTGTCTACACGGTAACGAGCCTGACCAGATTTAGCGTTTTTAACAGCATTCGCTACGTCAGGAGTTACAGTACCAACTTTAGGGTTTGGCATTAAACCACGTGGACCAAGAATTGTACCGAGCTTACCAACAACACGCATAGCGTCTGGAGCAGCGATTACAACATCAAAGTCAAGGTTTCCACCTTGGATGCTTTCAGCAAGGTCATCAAAACCTACAACATCAGCACCAGCTTCTTTCGCAGCTTCTGCTTGCGCGCCTTGAGCAAATACAGCTACACGTACAGTTTTACCAGTACCTGCAGGTAATGTAGTCGCACCACGAACAACCTGATCAGATTTACGTGGGTCTACGCCAAGGTTTACAGAGATGTCTAAAGATTCTTTAAACTTTGCAGCAGGTAAGCTGTTAAGAACCTGTACTGCTTCTTCCAAAGTGTAAACTTTGTTTGCTTCAACAGCAGCAGCAATGGCTTTTTGACGTTTAGTTAACTTTGCCATGTCTTATAGCTCCACTTCCAAGCCCATAGAACGTGCAGAACCAGCGATGGTACGAACACGTGCGTCTAAATCAGCACCAGTTAAGTCTGGTTCTTTAGTAGTCGCAATTTCTTCTAATTGAGCACGAGTCAACTTACCAACTTTAGTTTTGTTAGGTACAGATGAACCCTTTTGGATACCAGCAGCTTTCTTAAGAAGAATAGAAGCTGGAGGAGTTTTCATGATGAATGTGAACGACTTGTCGTTGTACACAGTAATCACTACAGGAATTGGAAGACCTGGTTCAACTTTTTGTGTAGCAGCATTGAATTCTTTACAGAATGCCATGATGTTTACACCACGTTGACCTAGTGCAGGACCAATTGGTGGAGATGGATTTGCTTTACCAGCTGGAACTTGCAGCTTGATATAGCCGTCAATCTTCTTAGCCATTTTAAATACCTCTGGGTACAGACGCCGTTAGGCTCCCCAATTTCTACGTAACAATACTGTTACAACAACAATGCCCGATAAAATCGGGCGCTTTTCAACCAGCTAAGATTAAATCGTTTTTTCGACTTGGCGAAATTCGAGTTCAACCTGAGTTGGTCGATTAAACACGTTAATCGTCAACGTTAAACGTGACTTTTCGTATTGAACTTCTTCCACCACACCTTTAAAGTCTGTGAATGGACCGTCAATAACAAGTAATTCTTCACCTGGTTCAAACATCGTCTTAGGACGTGGTGCTTCACCAGTATTACGTACACGCGCAAGAATCGCATCTGCTTCACGTTGAGTGATTGGCGCAGGTTTTTCAGGTGTACCACCGATAAAACCTAATACTTTTGGACATTCTTTAACAATGTGCCAAGTATCATCATTCATTTCCATTTCGACTAATACATAACCTGGAAAGAATTTACGCTCAGATTTACGTTTCTTACCATCCTTCATTTCTACCACTTCTTCGGTAGGAACTAGGACATCACCAAAGCTATCGGCAACAGCGCTACGCTGGATTCGTTCTGTAAGTGAACGCATCACTTGTTTTTCATAACCAGAGTAGGCATGAATAATGTACCAACGTTTCATAGCTCTTTTACCCGATAATCAACTTAATTAACCAACCCAAACCATAGTCAAAGCACCACAAAACTAATGATGCAACAACTACAACCAATAGAACCTGCCACGATGTAGTGACTGTTTCTTGTTTTGTTGGCCAAGTTACTCGACGCAATTCGACTCGTGCATCTTTCAGCAAACGAACGAAGCCTTTACCTTGATGGGTGGCGTATAATAAACCTAAAGCCACAACGATACAAGCAAAAATTACCCCAACGCGTACCCACACATCATTTGCAGGGGCCCAATACGCTGGTAAATGCTGATTCACCATAGTAGCTGAGAGCAATAATGCAATTGCAATCACCCATAGAACAATATCTAAAGGCGAACCAGAACGAACAACTTCAGCGGAATTATTTCTTTGAGGAATTGGCGCGTCGCTCAATGCGTCACGCGATTTATCATTCGACATTTTTGTACTCGTCGTAGAACTCGCGACTTATTATATGAACAACTAAGCCAGCATCAAGCTTTTTATTTCAAAATATGGCAGGTCAGGAGGGACTCGAACCCCCAACATTCGGTTTTGGAGACCGACGCTCTACCAATTGAACTACTGACCTATAAAGCAGATTGAGAGCCAAAGCCCTCAACCTGAGACGTAATTCGTCACTATATTATGCTTATGCAGTTACTTTAGCAACAACACCAGCACCTACAGTACGACCACCTTCACGGATCGCAAAACGTAGACCTGGGTCCATTGCGATCGGGTGGATTAATTCTACTGACATTTCAACGTTGTCACCTGGCATAACCATTTCAACGCCTTCTTTCAACTGGATTGCACCAGTTACGTCAGTTGTACGGAAGTAGAACTGTGGACGGTAACCATTTAAGAATGGAGTGTGACGACCACCTTCTTCTTTAGAAAGTACGTATACTTCTGCGTCGAATTTAGTGTGCGGCTTGATTGTACCTGGTTTAGCAAGTACTTGACCACGTTGTACGTCTTCACGCTTAGTACCACGAAGTAATACACCACAGTTCTCGCCAGCACGACCTTCGTCAAGAAGTTTACGGAACATTTCTACGCCAGTTACAGTTGTTTTAACTGTATCTTTAATACCAACGATCTCTACTTCTTCACCAACTTTAACAATACCTGATTCTACACGGCCTGTTACTACAGTACCACGACCAGAAATTGAGAATACGTCTTCGATTGGCATTAAGAATGCTTTGTCGATAGCACGTTCTGGTTCTGGGATGTAAGAGTCAAGTGCTGCTACAAGTGCAAGAACTGATTCTTCACCGTAAGGACCTGCATCACCGTTAAGAGCAGCAAGAGCTGAACCACGGATTACTGGAGTGTCATCACCCGGGAAGTCATAAGTAGAAAGAAGTTCACGAACTTCCATTTCTACTAATTCAAGTAATTCTTCGTCGTCAACAAGGTCGCATTTGTTTAAGAATACGATGATGTAAGGTACACCAACCTGGCGAGAAAGAAGGATGTGTTCACGAGTTTGTGGCATTGGACCATCAGTCGCAGCACATACAAGGATCGCGCCGTCCATCTGAGCAGCACCAGTGATCATGTTTTTAACGTAATCGGCATGGCCCGGGCAGTCAACGTGTGCGTAGTGACGAATTGGAGAATCGTATTCTACGTGTGAAGTATTAATTGTAATACCACGTGCTTTTTCTTCAGGTGCTGAGTCGATTTGTGAGTAATCTTTCGCTTCACCGCCGTAAGTTTTTGCACAAATAGTTGCAATCGCAGCAGTTAAAGTTGTTTTACCATGGTCAACGTGACCGATTGTACCCACGTTTACGTGTGGTTTATTACGTTCAAACTTGGCTTTAGCCATGATGATCTTCCTCGTTTACGTCGAACCACCTACAAATGGCACTGAGCTAACTCAGTTTATCGACATATCACCTAAAAAAAACTAGACACCCAATACTTGAAAAGCAGACTATATAGCCTGCTTTTTGAAAAATTTGTGGTAATCCACATCAAACTTTAATATCTGGAGCTCTTATCGAGATTTGAACTCGAGACCTCTCCCTTACCAAGGGAGTGCTCTACCACTGAGCTATAAGAGCGACTATCCTTCGATGGAGCGGGAGACGAGGATCGAACTCGCGACATGCAGCTTGGAAGGCTGCCGCTCTACCAACTGAGCTACTCCCGCAACGTTGGTAATAACCACTTCATTCGAAGTTTAGGATGGTGGTGAGAGAAGGATTCGAACCTTCGAAGCTTTCGCAACAGAGTTACAGTCTGCCCCCTTTGGCCGCTCGGGAATCTCACCAATATCGCACTTATCTACAGTGCTGTTCTTTACTCACTCAACTTAACACTTTAAAATGGTGCCGGCACACGGATTCGAACTGTGGACCTACTGATTACAAGTCAGTTGCTCTACCAACTGAGCTATGCCGGCGTTTCTTAGTGTTTCGTACGTTTCGTATCGGAACGGTGTGCAGTTTAGCAAAACTTCCAAACGATGCAAGCGGTTTTTTTAAAAAAACCGCTAAAAACTCATAAAATCAATCCGTTTGATGATAATTCAACCGCTTTGATCACTGCGCGAGCTTTTATTTGCGTTTCATTCCATTCAGATTCCGGATTTGAGTCCGCAACTAACCCCGCTCCAGCCTGTACATACACTTTTTTATCACGGATAACACATGTACGGATTGCAATCGACATATCCATTTCACCATGCCATCCCAAATAACCCACCGCTCCGCCAAAGATACCTCTTTTCACAGGCTCCACTTCATCAATAATTTCCATTGCACGAATTTTTGGTGCACCAGATAAAGTACCAGCAGGGAAAGTCGCTTTAAATACGTCAAGTGCATCAATATCATCACGTACCTCACCTTGTACATTTGAAACGATATGCATGACATGTGAGTAACGCTCGATCACCATTTGATCAGTTACTTGAACCTTACCTATTTTAGATACACGGCCTACATCATTACGGCCTAGATCAATCAACATTAAATGTTCAGCAATCTCTTTTTCATCAGAAAGCAGATCTTTTTCTAATGCGATATCTTCTTCTTTAGTTTTACCCCGCGGTCTGGTTCCAGCTAAAGGACGTACTGTAGCAATACCATTTTCTAAACGAGATAAAATTTCTGGTGAAGAGCCAACAATATGAAATGGTTTTTTATCTGTAATGGTCTGTCCTTGCACCAAGAATAGATAAGGTGAAGGATTTAAATGGCGTAATGCACGATAAACCTGCAAGGCTTCTCCGTCAAAATCAGAAACCATACGCTGTCCTGGAACCACCTGCATGACATCGCCCGCACGAATATATTCTTTAACTCTTTCTACCGTTTCTAGAAACTTCGCTTTACCTGTGATTGACTCAAAATGTGGCGGTGTATGTGGTTTCGCTTGTAAGCTAACAGGTGTAGCCAACAACTGTTCTAAATGATCTAATTTTTGCTGAGCGTCTTCATATGCATTGGCCTGCCCTACATCTGCATGAACAATTAAAAATAACGTATCTTTAAGGTTGTCAAAAACAATGACTGTCTTTGAAAGCATTAACCATAAATCTGGAAGCGTAATTGGATCAGCTGTAGGGACATTCTTTAAACGTGGCTCGATATAACGGACTGCGTCATAGCCCAAATAACCTACCAGTCCACCTGTAAAGCTTGGCAAGTTTGGTAAAAGCTCAACCGGAGGTACTTTAAATTGTTTTTGAAATTCACGAATATATTGAAATGGATCTAGACATTCTTGTTGTGTAATCGATCCATCAGCATGTTGTATTGATAAAACACCCGCATTGCAGGAAAAGACTGTCGATTCGCCTAAACCAATCATAGAATAGCGCGCCCAGTTTTCCCCACCTTCAACAGACTCAAATAAATAAGCTTGTGTTTGCTCTTTAAAACGGGCAAAAACTGATAATGGGGTTTCTGTATCTGCTAAGCGTTGGCGATAAACTGGAATAGTGTTGTAACCAGAAGCCTTAAGTTGTTCAAATTGCGCTAATGTAGTCATGAATTTACTCTAAATATGGTTTCGATTTTAAAAGGGTGTTGTTTCTAGATTCGATTTAGACACGCCATCGAAAAACCATATGCTTATTCATGCTGATCTCCATTTCACTCATTAGACAATTAACTCAGCCAAACTATCAACTACTTGCTGAGGCTGGCTATCATAGATATTTTCTCCATGATTATAGCCATAGCTAACCACAATACAATCAATTCCAGCACGGCGTGCAGCTTCAATATCATTACTTGAGTCACCAATCATTAATGATTGTGAAGCAGGTATTTTTAAGCTTTGCATACAATGCAACAATGGTAATGGATGTGGTTTTCTCTCTGGTAGACTATCTCCCCCCAATACAACCTGAAAATAAGAAGAAAGTTCCAAAGCATCAAGTAAGCCTTGAGCAAGTTTTACAGGCTTATTGGTAACACACGCCATCTGTATGTTCAAATTTTTACAATAGCCCAGAAACTCAGCCACACCCGGATAAATCTGGGTGTTTACACAAAGTTCTGCACCGTATATTTCTACAAATTTTTGTAATAAGACTTTATGTTGTTCAGCATCTAATTTTCCAAATATATGTATCAGAACACTTTCACAAAGTTTTGAAGCTCCTTTACCCACCCATTCTCGTATTTGGGCTTCTGTTACCAACGGCCAACTGAGCGCCTCTAAACTTAAATTCATAGACCGATACAAATCAGCAGCAGAGTCAACCAATGTTCCATCTAGATCAAATAAAATCAAATCGCGCTTATTTAGTTGTGCAACAGACATCTTCTTGTACTCAAAATTAAAAAGGCATGCGTTTAGCATGCCTTGATTGTAAAAGCACCAACGAATTATTTAAAGAATAACCATGCTAATACAGCTAAAATCACTAAAATAATAATCGTGATTAAACCAACTGAAGCATTCTTCTGCTGTTCTTTTTCCTCAGCAACACGAGAAACAGGCTCATCAAAAGTAACAGGTGATGGTTGTTTTGCATTGACATCTACACCCTCTGGAATAGGTGCAGGCTTTGGTATAGAAACATTCTGCGGCATACCATCGCGACGAACTTCTGTTTCTGCAGCACGCTCTGCAAGGCTTGGCATTCCTTGATCACTTAAGTCTTGTGTTGGTGCAGCTTGTACCGGTTCTGCCTCAATTTCGGGTAATTCCGTATTTTTTTGAGCAGGTGCTAAAACTGAAAATTTATAACTAGCAAACTGAACAATATCCCCATCATGCAACTGTTTTTCTTGCTCAATACGGATATCGTTTACAAACGTACCATTTGATGAGTTAAGGTCTTGTACCCATAGCATTTGATCTTTTAAAAGCAATGCTGCATGGCGACGTGAAATTTCAGCAGCTTGTAACAACAAATCAGCGTCTTGATGGCGCCCTACCAACATATCACGATCAACAGTAATTTCTTGGCCAGTAATTTCGCCAGTAATTGCTTGTAGTTTCCAAGTCATGCGTATGTCCTATTCATTTTTTATCAATCATAACATGCTACTACTGCGCTGTGCTTGGACGCAGTGTCGTTGTTGTTACTGTATTTTTAGTACGATTCACTTCTGGATCAGGCAATTGCAGTGTCTGCTTTTGGACTGCTGGCTCTACTGCTACAGGTGTTATTACTGTCGTCGTTTTTCCGCCTGAAGGAACTTGTTGATAAATTTTTGGCTGAGACGTAATACCCGGAGGTGTCATTTTTTGATTGTAAACATCATCAATCTGCTCAGGTAGTTTTGCAAAATTACCGTTCTTATCCATAGCTAATTGCAGGCTATACAACTGGTTATAGCGCTGCTGAGTCAAACGACGTACATCATTTGCATCACCAACAATCGTTGGGTGAATAAAGACAAGTAAGTTACGTTTTACATTACTTCTGCTATCTGATCGAAATAATCTACCCACATACGGAATGCTACTTAATCCAGGTATGCCTTGTCTTGAAAGCGACGTGTCATCCGACACCAAACCACCAAGCACCACAGTCTGCCCATGTTCGGCTAAAACTGCTGTTTTAATAGCTCGTTTACTTGTCACCAAGTCAGCTGCTTGCCCGCGACTTTCTTGAACAGCAGAGACTTCTTGCTCCACTTCTAAACGAACAGTACCACCTTCACCGATATGTGGAATAACTTTTAATGTCACACCAACATCTTTTCGTTCAACAGTTGTATAAGGATTAATACCCGTACTATTGGTCGTGACCGATCCTGTTACAAAAGGAACGTTCTGACCTACAACAATATAAGCTTCTTCATTGTCCATCGTTACAATGGATGGTGTAGAGAGTAAATTTGATTTGGTATTCGCTTTTAGCGCTTGGATTAATGCACCATAAGCTTTACGGGAGTTTTCAAAATTCCCCAAAGCCATAGTTGCCCCATTACCTTTATTCGCACCACTAGCAATAGCAGAAGCAGCTCCTGCAGCACCACTTGATAAATAACCAGCAGCAATAGAAGATAAACTAGCGCCTACATTACTAAAGCTAAGTAAGCCAATCCCACTCGATAAATCACCTAGCGCCCATTGAATTCCCAGTTGATCTGCATCGTCTCCTGAAACTTCAATAATTGCAGCCTCAATAAGCACTTGTTGACGACGTACATCAAGCTGTTGAATTGCAGATTCAATTTCACGCATTAACTGGGGATCAGCTTTAACGACCAATGAGTTTTGAGCACTATCTGCAATAATGCTCACACCATTTTGGCTAAAGCTACTGATATTGTTCTGATTATTATTGTTTGAATTACCATTTAGGTTAATAGATGGAGTCGAAATCGAACTTCCATTTGAACCTGATGTATTTGAACTAGAATTTTGATTATTTCCAACCAAATTATTCATCGAGTTTGATGAATTAGATGAGTTCTTATTGTTACTTGATGAAGATACTGCCTGGCCAGTCACTAGCCCTTGTAAAATTTCTGACAAGCTTTTAGCGCTTGCGTATTTTAAACGGAAAACTTTTAAGCCACCTAAACGGTCAGCAGAAGGCACATCCAGCATTTCAATCATATGGCGAATACGTTTACGCGTACCCGGATCACCTTTTATTAAAATACGATTGGTTCGATTATCAGCAATAATCCGAATACGAGCGCCATTAAAATCTTTCGATGACCCTGTTGCACTCATTGCCTCAAGCTGAGTAATGATTTCTTCCGCCTGACTCGATTGCAAGTTAATGGCTTCAATATCATTTTGCCCGGTTCCATCTAAGTTACGAATAATATTTTCAAGTTGATAAATATTCGTAGCTCGATCAGAAACAATAAGCGCATTAGTTCCTGCGATCGCAGCCATATGCGCAAATTGCGGCATTAAAGGACGAAGTGCCGGAATTAAATCATTTGGATTGGTATTTTCAAGCCAAATAACTCGAGTAACGATTTGATCACCGCGTACTTTATTTCGAGAGTCATAAGGAATTCCCGAATTTTTAACATTGCTATCTGGCACAAGCTTAATAGTATTACCAGAAGGAATCGCAACAACTCCATTTACATTCAAGACCCCAAGGAACAGGTCATAAACTTCATCTTTATTTAATGGTTTATTTGAAATAACCGTGACATTACCACGTACTCTTGGATCTACAGCGAAGTTTTTACCTGTAATGTCTGCAACCTCATTAATAAAGGCAGTTAAGTCAGCATCACGTAAATTGATCTTCCATGTTTGAGCATAGACACTGCTACTCACAGTCGCAATCAATGGGGCTGCTGCAAGTAGTGCCCAAAGTGGACGTTGATGATTCAATAAAGCCATAACTCGCGATATTTCCTAACTCTTATGGTGACGTGTTATCACTAAAAATTTTGTTGTATGGTCATCACTTGATCACCACGTTTTATTTCTATTTTTACTTGTCCTGCTCGGCGAGCTTGTTCAAGTAATTGCACATCCGTTTGTCCTTGCCCAACCGTTTGACCATTTAAAGAGACAATTCGATCGCCAGGCCTTAAACCTAGCTTATTTCTAAGCGCGGTTGGTGTACGTTCTGTAACTTCATAACCTTCACTCGAACTCCCACTTACCCCCATATCTTTGAGGTATTGCTCTCGGTTACCTTGCATCTGCTGGATTGCTTGTCCTAACGCCTCTTGGGTCGTATTTACAGGAGCCGAAGGTTGAGATGGTGTAGCAGCAGCTTGAGGTGCCGTTGTAGGCGTCATAGGCTGATACAAACCATTTGGCAAACCTTTAAACTGAAGTTCACGGGTACTACCATTTCCTTGACGCAATACTACGTGGTCCCAATAAACCTCTGCCAGTTGGTAAGAAGTAGAACCAATGGTTTCACCCACTCGATAACGATCAGCAGTATTATCCAGTTTAATGACAGCAGAAGAAAATCGGTTCGGATAACCAACCATGACACCCTGTAATTCTAGATTCACTGTTTGTTGAGCTGCATTGGCAGAAGGTTCATTAAAAAGTGAAAAAGTACTAATGTTTGGTATTTGTGGTTGCTGAGAGCCAAGTTCTACCCGCTCAAACTGCATCATTTGTGGAGGTGCAACAATCCACCAAAACAGTGAAGCTAATTTCCAGCACAACCATAAAATTAAAACGGCAAGTAGTACTACACTGAGCCGATCTAATTTTTGCCATTGGAGTTGCTGTAATTTATCAATCCACGTTTTCATTAGTGACCACCTTGTAGTAACGGTTGGCGAGAACTAATGACAAAAGTGTCTAAACCAGCTTTTCCATCATAAGATGGCACATTCAATAGTAAGCGCTGTGTAAGCTGAACATCGAGCATCATATTGGCATCAAGTAAAAGATTCGCCATTTTCTGATTACGCTGATCTCGTATATCAACTTGCAACTGTCCATTTTGGTCGGCTAGCTTTCCACTTAAAGATGGCATATTCATACGATCTTGACGATCGCCAATACTATAAACAAGTGCCCCACCGCCCCAATGCAACTGTCCATCAACTGCTGAAAAACCTTGTTCTTTTTTATAATTAAATTGAATGTCTTTAAGCTGAATGCTATTTACAGGCCATTGCCAATTCACAATCTGCTTCAATGTTTCTGGAGCAACTTGCCCATTCATATTTCTTACAATTACTTTTTGTCCAACACCGTACGCCATGACTCCCGATAATTGCGTATTGCCACTATGAATATCGACATCTGCGGCCAGTCGTAACAAAAATAAATCTAGAGGTCTAGTTTTCCAGTGAACAGTTCCCCGCAAAGCACCACGATGCCAGTCTGCTTGCCCTTGCCAGATATTGCCACTTACATTATGGACAGTTTGATTATTCTTTGAAAATTTAGAAATAAGCCAAGTCGCCGGAATCTGTAAAATAATAAAAATTAAAAATGCAATGAGGGCAAAAAACCACCACTTCCATTGCTTAGACTTTTTCTTCATTCAGCCTTACCAACATGCAAATTATCGTCCTTATATGAGAGTTCCTCTCTAGTCTGACATTATGCATACTTTTTCAACATCGCCAATTCACTTCATATAAAAAAACCAAGCAATCAGGCTTGGCGTCTTCTTAAAGACTATAAGTTGTACGTATGACAAAATCATGAAAATTGACGATTGATCTTACTAAATGCAAATTTAGTCTCAACAATGTATTTATTTAAGAATTTAAACACTTTATTGAAGACTTCATTTTTCAAATATGAGTTTCTAGTTATTTTAAAAATAAAAAAGCCAAGCGAAATCGCTTGGCTTTTTAAGTAGCAATACAATTAGATTAAGAAATCTTCAAGTTTTGCGCCTTTTTCAATTTCAGCAACTAACCAACGTGGTTGTTTACCGCGACCAGTCCAAGTCTCTTCAGAATTGTTTTTGTTACGGTAGCGAGGCTCTACAGATTTACGTGTAGTTTTCTTGCGTTTTTGAGCACCAAACTCAAGAAGTTGTTCAACGCTAAAACCTACATTTTCAGCAATCTCGATAATTTGATTATAAGCATCTTCGATTGCTTGATCTTTTTTACTTGCAATTAAAGCTTCCGCTTCTTCTTGTAAGCGTTTTAACTCTTCAACAGATAATTCACTAATATCTGGTTTCATTAATAAATACTCCAGTCTTACTGACAATTCAAATAATACAGACTAAATTTAAAAACATTAAATCATAACCAATAGTATTTATAATCTATTCAATAAGCAATAGTTTGAAAGCCAAGTTCGTCAGAATAAACCTATAAATTTACTTTTTAATTACATTATCAATTATAATTGCAATATATTTTCTTAATATTTATTTAAGCTAAATGTATTAAGTCATGCCCAATTGATTTTTCTAATTCAATAATTTTACTTTTTACTTCACTCGGTATTTCACATTTTAACCCTGTCATTTTATCTACACAAACCATTACCGCTTCACCTGTAGCAACGGTTTGCTGCTGGCTTTCACTCCACAATATATAAGCCATACGGAATGCACTATTGCGTATCTCTTCCACACGAACCCCTACTTTCAGTACATCTGGATAAAACACGGGTTTTAAATATTTGCACTGACTTGAAGCAACAACAGTATATATATCTGGCGTTAATATATTTACATTTTCCATATATAAAATACGTGAGCTTTCAATATATCTATAATACTGTACATTATTGACATGGCCAAAAGCATCCATATCTCCCCATGCTACTTTCTGTTCGTATATTACAGGGTAGACAGACAGTTCTTTCATTTTTACCTCAGAATTTAAATTTTAAAAAATTCGCATCATTTTCAAAGATTAGATTTAACTGTTTGATTAACTCATCATCTTCTTTTAAGGTTGATTTAATACGTAAATAACTCATTAAAATATTATCAGGGTATAAACTTAATAATATTTCTGCTTCAGCTTGACGATCAGTTGCCATGTAAACATGCCATTTTGCAAATGTTAAAACCGGCAAATTCATATATTGAGTTTCAAGTTGATTAATCTTGTCCTCAACATCGGCGTAGTCTGGTACTTGCTTAAGTAATTGTTGCTGGAACCATAAGTAAAACACTTCTGGGTCAAACTGCTCTTTCAGTAAATGCAAGCTTAATGTTTCATGCTGAATGCTCATTTCTGGCATACCAGCCAAAAGTTTTAACCATAGTAATTTACTACTATAGGGCCTAGTTTGAATTTCAGACTCTAAATGCAGATAACGCTGCTGTAATGCGTGTAAATCATCAACTGAGGCTTGATCAAACTGTTGCAGTAATTGCTGTAACCATAGGTCACGGTGCTCAGCGTCCAATAAGCCATATTTCATTGAACGTAAGTAGACCCAAGGTTGCTGTAAAGCAAGCTGTCCCCAGAGCGAAGTTAATCGTTGTTGATATGCTGTCTCGATTTCTTCAAGCCACGGCGATAATTGATGCTGATATAAAAACTCAAGATGGGTTAATGCACGCTCAGCTTCATTTTGAGCTAAAAATATTTCTATACGCTGTAATTCTGCCAACTCAAAAGCCATTGGAGGTGAATGATCTAAAGCATCTAACGCTTTTTGATAGTCTCCACTTAAAACCAGAAACTTGGCATCAATAATATTTTTTAAGAGGCCCGACTGTGTAAAAACACGTTCGATAAATACCCGTTGATCTTCGGCAGCTTCTAACAACCAAACAATCCCTAACTGTTCATAGGGATGAAGGTTTTTAAACTCAAAAATGTTTTCTCTTTTTCTTTGCTCACGTGAAGAATAGCGTTTAATCCAAAGCCAGATTACTTGGGCAATAAAACTCATCACAACAAATGTAAGGACTAAACCCCATACATTTGTTTGCAATTGCAGTTGACGCCAGTAGATATAGACATAACCCATTCCATAGCCATAACTAAATAAAGCCAAGGCTGCAAAAAGTATGAGGCTAATTAACAAATAAACCCATAGGAGATGTTTCATATGTCCTCCTTATGAGCCAATTAGCCCAAGTGTCGATAATTTAGGAACAGGTACTATTGATAAGTGAGCTACTTTAGCAATACGATTTTTCATCTGTTGGCTGTCCGCATCTGGCATTTCATTTAATTTCTGTATGACAGATTGCAGTTCGTTTTGATATTCAGACATATTGCCTTGATTAAGTGCCTGCTCAGCAATTAATAGTCTTAATTGCGCTTCCTTAAGCACCACACTGCGATTCATTAAATTAATAGACGGTGTTTCCACTTTTTCAATACGGAACCATTTTTTCCACCATGACACGGCCTCAGATTGATCCATCTCAAGTTTAGGTCGAGCTAGTTCTTGCTGAATATTTTTATCAATATTTTGCAGTAACTCGTCAATCAGTTGATGGCGCTGATTTTGAGCCAAAGTAAATTGTTGAACTGCCTGTTTGTCTTGTTCAAGTGCCTGATTTAAGCTGTGTTGCAATGCTGGAGCAATTTCGTATTGTGATAAGGACTGTTGTAACTGAGTTAAATGATCTACTGCATAAATCAATTGTTGTTGATCAATTGCGAACTGAATTAAATCTAATTTTTGTTTGATTAATACTGTTGGCGCTATGCCGGTATGAATGACATCAGGACTCATTACATGAGTTGTTGCGGTATCATTATTTGGTTGGTTCTGAATTTGTCTTTTTAAGGCAACCAATTGATCGTTCAAATTGGCATATTGTTGTTCCGATTGGAGTAAGCTTTGCTGAAGCTCTGGAACAGTACGAGAAATTTGCCACATATCGTAACTGAGCTTAGCCAACCAAGCGATGCTCAGCAAAATGATGATAGAAACAAGTTTTCTCATACGAATCCTTATAATGCCTGAATGTGATGAATCATCCCCGAAGGTGATAAATTTTCAAGTTGAATAATGTGAAAATGAGCCTGTTGCTGATCGCAATATTTTTTAACTAGTTGAAAAAGACGTGGTCCTAAAACCAAATATACACAATCAGGTTGTACATTATTTTTTAAACAAAGCTCTAACCAATATTTCCAGCTTGCCTCACTGGTAATTAGGACCAGCCATTTTTCTAAATTATAATTTGAATTTTGTGTCAGATGTTTGAATGTTAAATACGAAGCTTCTGGGCACTGCCGATGATATAAGACAAAATTTAAAATCTGAATTCCTTGCTGCTGCAAAGTATCCATCATAAATTGACGGCCCCCTTCCCCTCTCCAAAAAGCCACGCTACCCGTCTGCTGCATATTATAGAGAATAGGTAGACTGAGCATACCCTCGGAAGTTTCTACATCTGGAACATGCGCGTCAATTCCATACTCATGAAGACGATTCGCCGTAGCTTTCCCAACCGCAATCCACTGAATATGTTTCAAATCACTTAACTTTAAACTACTTTGTTTTAAGTACTGCATGCCCACATCAACCGCAGTGGGACTCACAACAACTATCGCTTGTGCCCCTCTTAACTGCTGGTAGAGCTGAAGAAGTGAATCTGAAAAAGGCTTAGCAACCAGTTCTAAAAGCGGTAAAGACTCGACCTGATATCCCTTATTTTGCAAAGCTTGAGTTAGTTCAGCTGCACGTGAGTCAGGTCGGGTATTAATAAACAACATGGCTTTAGTAAAGAGCCTTTAATAGCTCGCCAGCGCCTTGATCAAGTAAATTTCGAGCAAGGTTTTCACCTAACTGCTGGGCATTGTGAGTTTCATCGCTCAGTTCAGCATGCAATAAAGTTTGGCCATCGACACTACCTACACGACCTTCAATATGAATTTTGCCGTTTTGTAATGTTGCATAACCCGCAATCGGAACCTGACAGCCCCCTTCAAGATAAGCATTAAAAGCTCGTTCAGCACGTACACACACATCAGTCTCTGGGTGTAAAAGAGGCTGTATTAAAGCTAGTACTTCTTGGTCATCTGCACGACATTCCAAACCAAGAGCGCCCTGTCCAACAGCAGGCAAACTTACATTTGGCTCGATACAATGACGAATACGCTCTGCCAAACCTAAACGTTTCAAACCCGCGCTTGCCAAAATAATCGCATCGTATTGACCATCATCTAGCTTAGATAAGCGTGTCCCAACGTTACCGCGCAAATCAATAATTTGTAGATCTGGACGTTGTTTTAAAATTTGTGATTTACGACGTAAACTTGATGTACCAACTTTAGCACCTTGCGGTAAGTCGGCAAATTTTTCAAAATGATTTGAAACGAAAGCATCTAATGGATCTTCACGCTCGCAAATTACAGCTAACGTTAAGCCTTCTGGCAGAGCCATAGGAACATCTTTCATTGAATGTACGGCAAGATCTGCACGCCCATCTAAAAGTGCTGCTTCTAATTCTTTAACGAACAGCCCTTTTCCCCCAATTTTTGCTAAAGGCGTATCTAATATTTTATCGCCTTGCGTGATAAACTTGACCAACTCCACGGTTAAATCTGGGTGAAGCTCCTGTAAACGGGCACGAATGTGTTCTGCCTGCCAAAGAGCAAGTGGGCTTTGTCGTGTAGCAATTTTCAAGGTTTTCATAAATTCAGGCATAGGCTGGTCAAACAATACACCCTAAACTTAACTTGATCCTTTAAAATTGCAAGTAAAATCTCACCCGCAGAAATAAGTTAAAGCTGGTGTATCCGCTCTCTAAGACTGGATAAATGACGACGACTGACGGAAAGTCTTTCATCTAAACCACGTAATCGAACCTGATACTGGCCTGAACTCACAAGCTCTAAACCATCTAAATAAGCAATTGAGACCAATGCATTACGATGTATACGAATAAATTGATCTGCAAATTCAGTTTCAAGTTCTTTGAGTGTTTCATCAATTAAGACACTGCCATTTTTATGACGTACCGTCACATATTTCTGATCTGCCAAAAAATAATAGATATTTTCAACAGGGATCAGCTCAACGCCACGATAGGTTTTGGCAGCAATCTGATGTCTTTGGGTTTTTAAGTCCTGTAAAAACTCATGGTTTGACAAGGCATTTAGCTGTGCTTGCGTAAGCTGCGTCAGTTGACTAAAAACCTGTTCAAGCTCTTGAGCATCAATTGGTTTAAGAAGATAAGCTTGCGCCTGTGACTTAAACGCCTCTAATGCGTGCTGATCATAAGCCGTGCAAAAGATAATAGCTGGTCGAGGGTTAAGTTGACTTAATTGTTCAGCGCAGACAAGACCGTTCATACCCGGCATTTGGATATCAAGTAAAATTACATCCGGTTGATGAAGCCGTGCCTGTTCCAAGGCGTCTTGTCCATGATGAGCTGTTGCTACAACTTCATGTCCCATCTTTGAAACTAAACGTGACAATCGCTCCACTGCTAGCGGCTCGTCATCACAAATTAGCACCTTCATTCATCCTCCTTGTCACTGTTAACTTGGTCCATGTTTTTATAGTTAACGCTGACTGACTTATTATTTTGATTGGTATTGATAGCTCATAATAGTGGTATATAAAGCTTCACCTTTATACACCTGGAACCTAACTGAGTTCCCATAATACGCCTTCAGGCGCTGTTTAACATTTTCAAGAGCGATTCCATGCCCTTTGCGTGATTTTATTGTATCGTCTGTATAAGGGTTGGTAATGACTATACTGACCTGATTTTGCAATATTTCAACCAATACCCCAATGGTTGCTTTACCCATCATTGGTTCTACCCCATGAAAAATACTATTTTCTAACAAAGGTTGTAATGTTAATAAAGGAATAGTGACCTGCTTTAATTGCAAAGGCTCCAGTTCCACTTTCCAGTCAACTTTTAAACGCTCGCCTAAACGTATCTGTTCAATCATTAAATATTGTTTACTGAGCTCAATTTCTTCGTGCAAGCTCACCAACTTTAATTCTTGAAAACTTGCCCTAAATAGTCGTGACAAGCTAATTAACATACTTTCCGCTTTATCTGGATCGATAGCAATTAAACTCACGACATTATTTAGGCTATTAAATAAAAAATGAGGGTGAATTCGTGCCTGCATTGCCTGAATACGGGCATTTAACTCCGCATATTGTTGATGCAGCCACTGCTCCCTGACATATAAATAACGCAAGCAGAAAGCCCCCAACAATATCCCATAACTTAAATATAAAGGTACATTGGTAAAATAAATGCTCCAGTCCCCTGTTATAACCGTCGTTCTTTTCAAAACCCCAAATTGAAAAAAATTAGTTATTAGGGTGGTCACCACAACAATGGCTTGTAGCATGATGAAGCCAATTGCCAATGCATATTTTTGCTGAAGCTGGCTAAAAAAATTCTGAAAATACTCAACTAAGGCAAAAAAAGACAAAATCACCCAGTTAATAAAAACCATATATTGTAAAAGGCGTGACCCACTTAATGCATGCCATGACTGCGCTTCAGCCAAAGCTAAAACTAGAGCCAAAACATTACTTGCGATAATTAATTCTAATAAGTGTTGCCAACGATCAATTTTCGTAAAAAAATAGGAGGAATTTTGATTTCGGTATGCTGTAGAAAACAACTTTGTTTGTTGAGCTTCGGCAAGTGATATACTCTTTTTTATTTTACTGAGCCACCATGACCACATCTTCAAATCCCCCTAATTCAGCAGCCCCAGACCAAACCTCAGGTATGTGGGGTGGTCGTTTTTCTGAAGCGACAGACGCTTTTGTAGCAGAATTTACTGCCTCTGTTCAGTTTGACCAACGTTTTTATAAGCAAGACATCGCAGGTTCAATTGCGCATGCTACCATGCTTGCGAAAGTTGGCGTACTGACAGAAGCAGAACGAGACGACATTATTGAAGGTTTAAGCACCATTCGTGCAGAAATTGAAACTGGAAACTTTGAATGGCGTATCGATCTTGAAGATGTTCACATGAACATTGAATCACGTTTGACTCAACGTATCGGCATTACTGGTAAAAAACTTCACACTGGCCGTAGCCGTAATGATCAGGTGGCAACCGATATTCGTCTATATCTACGTGACGAAATTGATGACATTTTAGGTTTATTAAAACGTTTACAAAACGGCTTGTTAGGCTTGGCTGCCAAAAATGTAAATACAATTATGCCGGGCTTTACTCACCTACAAACAGCTCAGCCGGTAACTTTCGGTCATCATTTGTTAGCATGGTTTGAAATGCTAGTACGTGACACTGAGCGTCTTCAAGACTGCCGTAAGCGTGTTAACCGTATGCCACTTGGTTCAGCTGCTCTTGCTGGTACAACTTACCCGATTGACCGTGCTTACACAGCAGAGTTACTCGGTTTTGAAGCTGTATCTGAAAACTCTCTTGATGCTGTATCTGACCGCGACTTTGCTATCGAATTTAATGCCGCTGCTGCACTGATCATGATGCACTTATCACGTATGTCAGAAGAACTTATTCTTTGGACATCTGCGCAGTTCAAATTTGTGAATATTCCTGACCGTTTCTGTACTGGTTCTTCAATCATGCCACAGAAGAAAAACCCGGATGTTCCAGAACTGATTCGTGGTAAATCTGGCCGTGTATTTGGTGACTTAATTAGCTTACTTACGCTCATGAAAGGTCAACCGTTGGCGTACAACAAAGATAACCAAGAAGATAAAGAACCTTTATTTGATGCAATCGATACGGTTCGCGGTTCACTCATGGCATTTGCAGACATGATTCCTGCATTGGTTCCAAATATTGAGATTATGCGTGAAGCTGCTCTTCGTGGTTTTTCAACTGCAACTGACCTTGCTGACTATTTAGTGAAAAAAGGCGTTGCTTTCCGTGATGCTCATGAAATTGTAGGTAAAGCAGTTGCATTAGGTGTTGCGGAAGAAAAAGATTTATCTGAGTTAACACTTGAGCAATTACAACAATTCTCTGACTTAATTACAGCAGATGTATTTGATAAAGCCTTAACACTCGAAGCTTCTGTAAATGCACGTGATCACATTGGCGGAACTTCACCAAAACAGGTTGAAGCTGCAATTGCTCGTGCCCATACACGTTTAGAACAGTTATACGCTTAAGGATAAATCATGAGTCGACAAGTATTTTGCCGTAAATATCAAAAGGAAATGGAAGGTCTAGACTTTGCTCCTTTTCCTGGTGCTAAAGGCCAAGATTTTTTTGAAAATGTTTCTAAGCAAGCATGGCAAGAATGGTTACAGCACCAAACTACGCTGATTAATGAAAAGCGTTTAAACGTGTTTGAGCCAGAAGCAAAAAAGTTTCTTGAAGAGCAACGTGAGAAGTTCTTCAATAATGATGAAAGCGTTGAAAAAGCAGAGGGTTGGAAGCCTGAATAACCGTTTTTTCTAAGCTGATTATCAGTAAAAAGGCAGGTTTATATACATAGACCTGCCTTTTTTTACGTGAAACTTACACAAACATATAAAGCCTTACATAGTGCGCACAGGACTCTACATGACATAAATGAGTTGAAATCGTAATATCAAGTCATAGCAAGTGAGACACGATCCCTGTCGTGTTTTATCTTAATGCACTTGATTTTCTGTCCTGAACTTCCCCCCAAAGTTCGGGACATTTTTTTATCTATTATTTTTAAAAATAAAAAAGCCTTGTTTCAAACAAGGCTTTTAAATATTTCAGCTTAATATCACTTTTCGTGGACTTTGGCTTCAATTTCTTCAATTTTCGTATGGCGAGCATCAAAGCCTTTCGCCATATAAATCACTTGCTCTGCAATGTTACGTGCGTGGTCACCAATACGCTCTAAAGAACGTAGAACCCACATGACGTTAATTACACGAGCAATATGACGCGGATCTTCGATCATATAAGTCATTAATGTACGCGTTGCAGATTGATATTCGCGGTCAATGTCAGCATCAGCTAAAAGCACACGTAAAGCTTGATCTGCATCTAAACGCGCAAAAGCATCGAGTGCATCATGAATCATGACACGTACTTGGTTGCCAATATGGCGAGTTTCCATGTAACCACGAGGTGAACCGCCCTCTTCACAGAGATTTTGTGCAATACGGGCAATTTTTGCAGCTTCATCACCAATACGCTCAAGGTCAGTATTGGCTTTACTCATCGCAATAACCATACGCAAGTCAATCGCCGCTGGATGACGACGCGCCAAAATGAGCGTCAAGCCTTCATCAATATCACGCTCGTATTGATTCACTGCGTTATCTTTAAATTGAACATCAATTGCTAAATTTGCATCTGTATCAAGTAAAGAATGAATTGCATTTGCAACCTGCTGTTCGACCAAGCCACCCATGGTCATAAACTTTGTGTTTACATCTTGCAAATCTTCATTAAATTGAGAAGAAATATGATGGCTTAACACCGGATTACTCGGACTCAAGGGAAGCCTCCAACATGATGGCGCAGGAATAAAATGATTGAGCATTAAAACACATCAATCATTAAATTTTTATGACAAAATTAAATTTCAGATAAAAGCATGTTTTTATTACTGATACGTTAACCAACTGTTTAATTCGACCAGATCTTTTTCACCTAATTGGCCTATGGCAGCTTTCAAACGCAGTACATTTAATAAGTAGTCATATTGAGCATTAAGATAATCCTGTTTTGCCGAAAAAGCATTACGCTGTGCTAATAAAACATCGACCATACTTTTTAGCCCTTCGTTATAACTCGCTTTTGATGCTTGTGAAACAAGTGCCGATGAATCCATTGCCGCTTTTCTTGCTTCAAGCTTGGCTCGGTCTGTATCTACCTGCATAAAAGCACTTTTTACGTCTACATTGGCACGGCGAATGGCCGCATCGAGTTGAGCTTGTGCTTTATTTAACTCTACAGTGGCTTTTTTAATAGAAGTTCGAGTCTGCCCGCCATTAAATAAGTTCCAGTTCATCTCTACCCCAACCTGATCAAACTTTCCATCAGTCGAAATGAGCGTTTCTGGGGTTTGTTTGGTATAGCCATAACTCGCAACTGCATCTACCTGTGGATAAAGTGCAGCCTTTTCCACACGGCGTTGGTCTTCGGCATATTGCTTTTGTGTGCGTGCCTGCAAGATCTTTAAATTTTGTTGTTGGGCTAAGCTTAACCAATCATCAAGCTGGGCTGGATAAGGTTTTTGAAAGGTAAAATCGCTTCTCAATACAGCAAGCTTATCTTGATAAGGGCCAATATATTCAGATAATTGCTCTTGTGCTAAAAGGAGCTGAACATTGGTCGCAATACGATTTGCTCTGGCATTTTGATATTGAGCATTTGCTTCACTTACATCACTACGTGCCACTAAACCTTCTTTGAGTTTGGCATTCATCATATTGAGCTGTTCGAGCAAAGCCTTTTCTTCTTGTAAATTTGCAGCAGTAAGTGCTTGCTGGCGCAATACATTAAAATAGGCTTCTGCGACATTTAGAACATGATCTTGTTTTTGCAGTTTTAAAGTGATTTCACTTAAAGCAATAGAAGTTTTAACTTGCTTATAACCTTCCCAAGCATCCATACGAAAAAGAGGCTGACGAGCAGATAAAGTTGCTTGTTTGGTGGTCGATGTATTACTCACCAAAGCATCAGAAAGCCCTTCTTGATCAACGCCTGGAAAATTTGAACGTTTTACTGTTTGACTATTACGGTTAATTTTTCCAGACAAGGTAACAGTGGGTAGTAAAGCACCCGTTGCCAAGCCTAAATTGAGCTGATCTGCTTCAAATTGTTGTTGATTCGCTTGCCATGTCGGATCATTTTGTTTCGCGCGCTCATAAGTTTCAACCAAATCTAGAGCAAAACTCGACGAGGAAAAACTCCATAAACCCGCCACAAGCATTAATTTTATTTTCATTGTTTAAATCAACGATAAAACTTGGCTTTAAGACTAAGAAAAATTCGAATCAAACTCAAGGCATTAAAAGTTTTAGTTTTTTAAGCGTTCTTAGTTTTTGACAATATTAAAATACAAATAAAAATCAAAAACATGCCTATCCAACCCAACCATGAAACATGCTCCCCTACTAACACAATGGCAAAAATTGCAGCGACTAAAGGTTCAAATAAAGTTAAGGTCGTCGCTTTGCTGGCATTTACTGTTTTTAGACCAAAACCAAAAAGTAAATAACCGAGGAACATAGGAATCAGCATCATATAACCAGCAACAAGTAAGTTTGTTGAACTTTGCAACAATCCTCCACCTGTAACCAATAAGGTTGGAAGCAAGATAACTGCCCCGCCGCCCATAATCATGCCCATTGAAGCTTTAGCCGCGACACCTCTGTCTATTAATCTTTTCGCCGCCCAGGAGTAAAGTGAGTAGGTTGTAGCAGCGATAAGGCCTAAAAAGATACCAAATATTTTATTCCATTCATTTGTGCTTTCTTGTATCGCATGACTTTCACCCATGGATAACATGCTTACGCCAATAACCCCGCAAATAAAACTTAGAAACCAGATGGTGGACAAAGTTTTGCGATCAAAGAACCGCTCTAAAATAGCTGCAATCAGTGGCGCTGAACCAATTGAAACCACAGTGCCAATCGTAATCCCTGCATAATGCATCGAGGAATAAAAAGCCAAAGGATAAATACCAACTGCCACAATACCCAGAAGCAGTATTGAAAGATTTTTCCTTATAAATTGTCGGTTTTCCCGTATCGCCCGCGATGCAACCAAGGCTTGTAAAAGACCACCGCCCCCCATAGCCACCGCACCAATTGCCAATGGCCCAAGTGTTGGTGCAAATGCCGCCGCAGTACCCGTTGTTCCCCATAAAACCGAGGCAACTAAAATCGCAATGGTACCGCCATAACTACTATTTTTAATGAGGCTAATCATGCGGGCATTCTCTCTTTAGAAGATCTTCTGCCATTTGTTTTGCTAATAAGAGTTGACGACTATTACCCTCCAAACCAGCTCTTGCCATAGAGCCTTCTAAAAGAAAGGAAAGCTGCGTAGCCACATAATTAACGCGCTGGGAGTCTGGTATTAATTTTCTTAAATGTTCAGCAACAATAGCCTCGACTTCTTCTTTATGCTGTCTTACAGCACTTCGTCCTGCACTATTCGCCGGAAACTCTGCTGCAGCATTTAATAGCCCACATCCTCGAAAGCCCTTTTCATAAGCAAACTCTGCATGGTCTTGATAGGCATCAAATACTGCCAAAATAGCTTCTGTAGCTGATTTCGTTTGTTCTAAACGTTTTTGATAAAGATCAAGCCATTCTTGATGCCGCGCAGCAATGTAAGCATCAACAAGCTCGCCTTTTGAAGAAAAGTTATTGTAAAGCGACATCTTAGCGACATCTGCTTTAGCGGTAACAGAGTTAATTCCAGTTGCAGTAATGCCATCGTTATAAAACAAAGTTGAAGCGGCATCGAGAATTTTCTGTCTTGCTGTTTTATCATTCATAGTTTTAATTTAAGTAGACCGACCTACCTAATAATAAAGATTTCTAACAATGATGCAATCTTTTTAAACTTTATAATTTGAGCAATATTCACTTTGATAAAAATACAATGATGAAAAAAGTTCTAATGATGAGTATGTATAGCGCCCTACTTTTAGCTGGATGTAATAAGCAATTTAAAATAGTTTTAACTGATAAGAATGGCGATAAAAAATCAAATTATCAGATGACTCATGAACAACTTGAGCAGCTATTAAAATTAGACTCCCTATGGAACACTGAAGTCTATCGTGACTGCCATATAGATGCAGTTTGTATAGATACAAATTGACAATGCCAGCCAACCTAAAACATGTTAGTCTCTAAATCGCTTGACGGAGCGCGAGTAATAGCTCGCTGAGATTGTGTAAATTCCGTGTTGTACAACACAAGTTTGATCACAAGTACCGTTGAACCTGATCAGGTTAAGACCTGCGTAGGAATCAAGCCATCTGAAAACTTAAAGCCCTCAATTTATCTAGTTAAAGATAAATCCGCCATCGTTTTTGGTCGTGCTTGATTCGTTGATGTTATTCATAAGGATCATGTGATGAACCAGTTAACGAATCTTTCTTCTGCTGAAATTTCAGCACAACATGAACAAGATGCAAAAGATTTAACCCGCATCTTACCCGCTTCAAAAAAAGTTTATATTGAAGGCTCTCGCCCTGATATTCAGGTTCCAATGCGAGAAATTTCTTTAACAGACACCCCAACTGGTCTTGGCGGCGAACATAACCCTCCTGTTATGATATATGACACTTCAGGTGTTTATACCGACCCAAATGTTCAAATCGATTTAAACAAAGGCTTACCTTCAGTTCGCCAAAAATGGATTGAAGAACGTAACGATACTGACGTACTGTCAGGTTTGACCTCAAAGTTTGGTCAAGAACGTTTAAAAGACATTCGTACCGCTGACATTCGTTTTGCGCATATTCAAAACCCGCGCCGTGCTAAAGCAGGTAAAAATGTCACTCAAATGCATTATGCCAAGCAAGGTATTATCACACCTGAGATGGAATATATTGCAATTCGTGAAAATCAGCGCCAACGCGAAGGCGTGGATATGCGCCAGCACCCAGGTCAAAATTTTGGCGCGAAAAATTTAAAAGAAATTACACCTGAATTTGTTCGCCAGGAAGTGGCTGAAGGTCGTGCGATCATTCCTGCCAACATTAACCATCCAGAACTTGAACCAATGATTATTGGTCGTAATTTCTTGGTTAAGATTAATGCCAATATTGGTAACTCAGCACTTGGTTCTTCAATTGATGAAGAAGTTGCGAAAATGACTTGGGCAACCCGCTGGGGTGCCGACACCATTATGGACTTGTCGACAGGTAAAAACATTCATGAAACACGTGAATGGATTATTCGTAACTCGCCTGTTCCAATCGGCACAGTACCGATCTATCAAGCACTTGAAAAAGTTGATGGTGTTGCAGAAGACCTGACTTGGGAAATCTTTAAAGACACACTGATTGAACAAGCTGAACAAGGTGTTGACTACTTCACGATCCACGCAGGTGTATTACTTCGTTATGTACCACTTACAGCAAACCGTTTAACAGGTATTGTGTCTCGTGGTGGTTCAATCATGGCGCAGTGGTGTTTAGCACATCATGAAGAAAACTTCTTATACACTCATTTCGATGAAATCTGTGAAATCATGAAAGCCTACGACGTTTCATTTAGCTTAGGCGATGGCTTACGTCCGGGTTGTGTGCAAGATGCAAATGACGAAGCTCAGTTCAGCGAACTTAAAACATTAGGCGAACTTACTCACCGTGCATGGGAACATGATGTTCAAGTCATGATTGAAGGTCCGGGTCACGTACCAATGCACATGATTAAAGAAAACATGGACCTTCAGCTAGAAGTGTGTAAAGAAGCACCTTTCTATACGCTTGGACCATTAACAACAGACATCGCTCCGGGTTATGACCACATTACTTCTGCGATTGGTGCAGCCATGATTGGCTGGTACGGCACAGCAATGCTTTGCTATGTGACACCAAAAGAGCATTTGGGTCTACCAAACAAGAAAGATGTGAAAGACGGTATTATTACTTACAAGATTGCAGCTCATGCGGCTGATCTTGCTAAAGGTCATCCGGGCGCACAGGTTCGTGATAATGCCTTGTCTAAAGCACGTTTTGAATTCCGCTGGGATGACCAGTTCAACCTAAGTTTAGACCCAGATACAGCACGCAGCATGCATGATGAGACTTTGCCAAAAGAAGCGCATAAATCTGCACACTTCTGTTCAATGTGTGGTCCAAAATTCTGTTCAATGAAAATCACCCAAAATGTTCGTGACTATGCCAACAATCTCACCAATAGCGATTCAGAGGTTGAAGAAGGCCTCAAAGCCATGAAAGAGGTTTATCAAGAGCAAGGACAAAAACTGTATCATAAAGTGTAAATATTCAAAAAAAACACTTGCCTAGCCATGATTCTCGGTTAGGATGAAATAAATAGATTTCGTCCTGACCGAATCATGAGTATTGTTGAACGTCCAAGTTATACATCTAAAGATGTCGAAGTAACATCACGCGAATCTCTATTCCGTGGTTTTATTCAAGTTGAAAAAGTCAGCCTTCGACATCGTCTATTTAATCAACCTGAATATACTCCTATATTGCAGCGCGAACTTGTTCATCGGCCTGAAGCCGCCGGCGTTCTACTCTATAACGATCAAAAACAACAATTCGCACTGATTGAGCAGTTCCGTGTAGGTGCGTTAGATGATTCTGATTCGCCATGGCAACTCGAGATTATTGCTGGTGTATTAGATGGCAATGAAACGCCCGAAAGTTGTATCAGACGCGAAAGCCTTGAAGAATCAGGTTGTGAAGTTCGGGACTTACACCATCTATTTAGTTTTTACCCGTCGGCAGGTGCATGTTCAGAACTATTTCATCTGTATGTTGCCGAAACTAATTTACCAGCTAAAGGTGGTATTTTTGGGGTAGATGATGAAGGTGAAAATATTCAGCTACACTTGTTTAGTTATAGTGAACTTCAAACACTACTCGACAGCGGACGTTTAAGAAATGCCCCTGTTATTATGGCATTACAATGGCTGGCTCAACACAGCAAAACGATAATAAATCCGAAGAGGTAGGACGGTGACTTTTCAAGTCTCAACACTTTCACAAAAAAATCATGTCATCATACAAATTACCGATACACATTTATTGGAGTATCCACAATTAGAATTTGTGGGGATGAATCCTGAAGAAAGTTTCCATGCCATTATTCAGCAAATATTGAAGCAACATCCGGAAGCCGATGCGATTATCCATACTGGCGACCTCGCACAAGCACCTACGCCTATTACTTACAAGCGTTACATAAGCTTTATGCAAAACCTAGGTCTGCCTTTTTTCCAGACCTTAGGCAATCATGACAATGTTGACCACTTTCCATTGCATAACGAGAATCATCAACAACCTGTGGTGGTAGGCTTAGGCAACTGGCGTGTGATTATGCTCAATAGCGCTGTAAAAGGAAAAATAGATGGCCATCTCTCTTCTGAACAATTAGAAAATTTGGCGAATTTACTTGAGCAGTTTGCAGATCATCCAGTTTTGCTGGCTTGTCATCATCATCCTTTTGCCATGAAATCAAAATGGATTGATCATCATAAGCTTCAAAACTCGAATGTCCTTCTTGATACGTTAAGCCCATTTAAAAATGTAAAGGCTTTAGTCTGCGGACATGTGCATCAAGACTCACTTAATATTTGGCAAGGGATCGAGTTTTTCTCTACACCCTCGACAAGCGTGCAATTTAAGCCGTTTAGTAATGATTTCGCCCTTGATCAAAATGCACCGGGTTATCGTTACATTCGTCTGAATAACGATGGTAGTTTTGAAACAAAAGTGTTTCGACTTGAAAATTTTAAAAACCGTATAAATACTGATATTTCAGGCTATTAGCCCTATTTCTTATATGCTTATATATAATTGTGACTAGGGTAAACACGTTTTGAAAATATTTACGGGACAGAATGACTATCATCTTGCAGGAAAAATCTATATGATGACGACCCGATGGGAAAATCCCATCGATGGTTTTCTATAAAAACACTTGCATATCACCATATTTTTTGCGTATAGATAATACGTGTATGATGAGGAATGCCCTATTATGGCGAATGACAACCACAACCAAGTTTTGGATGAACATACAGAAGTTGTAGTGGAAGGTGACAAAGCTTCTGCAAAACGTGCACGTAAAGTGAAACCTAAAACTTCTGACATAGGCACAACTGCAAGTTTATTTGGTATTGCACCTTATCAACCTAAGAAAAATGAAGAGTACATGTCTGAAGGACAGCTCGAGCATTTCCGACAAATTCTGCAAGCATGGAAAGCTGAATTAATGTCTGAAGTTGATCGTACTTTAAATACGATGCAAGACGAATCAACTGCATTGCCAGATGTAAACGACCGTGCTACCCAAGAAGAAGAATTTGCAATTGAATTACGTACACGTGACCGTGAACGTAAATTAATTCGTAAAATCGAACAATCTATGGAAGCGATTAAAAACGAAGACTACGGTTTCTGTGAAACATGTGGTATCGAAATCGGTTTACGTCGTTTAGAAGCGCGTCCAACTGCAACGTTATGTATTGACTGCAAAACTTTGGCAGAAATTAAAGAGAAGCAAAATAACGGTTAATATGACCGCGGTAGCTACTCAAGAAAAGCCTAGCTTTTCATACTCAGGCCGGTTTGCGCCCTCGCCAACCGGCCCTTTACATTTCGGTTCACTCATCACTGCTGTTGCCAGTTATTGTGATGCTCGAGCCCATCAAGGCAGATGGATCGTTCGTGTTGAAGACACTGACATTCCCCGCATTTACCCGGGTAGTGAAGACCATATACTCGCATCACTTGAAGCTTTTCAATTCGACTCAGATGCCCAGATCATCTTTCAAAAAGACCGCCTAGATATTTATGAAAGCGTATTAGATCAGCTTAAAAAAGAGGATCTGGTTTATGCGTGTCAGTGTACTCGTAAAATGCTGGGTTCAAATGCAATCTATGCAGGTATTTGCCGTGATTTACATCTCGATTTTCAAGGACAAGCGATTCGAGTAAAAGTTCAAGATCAGCAAGTTTGTTTCGATGACCGTCTGCAAGGACACCATTGTTCAAATCTACAACACGACCTTGGCGATTTTGTTCTTAAACGCCGTGACGGCATTATTAATTACCAACTTGCTGTTGTCGTAGATGACTACCTACAAGGCATTACTCACGTTGTTCGCGGCGCGGACTTATTAGATAACACGGAACGTCAAATTTGGCTGGGGAAACTCCTAGGTTACCCTAAACTCAGCTATATGCATCTGCCTCTGGCCATGAACGACCAAGGGCAAAAGCTCTCTAAACAAAACCTTGCTCAAGCACTCGATTTAACTAAGGCTCCTCAATTATTACAACAAGCCATACAAGCCTTAGGCCAACCAAACGTTGATTTAGATCGCCCCGAAGTCATGCTCAAGCAAGCTGTAGCGCAGTGGAATGTAGATTTAATTCCTCATAAGCAACAGCTCAGCGGAACATATTTATAAAAAAAGCCCGATATTAAATCAGGCTTTTTTATAACAACTGAAATGATTTAGAAGTTTGATTCTTCTCTTTCAGGGTTCACTTCTTGAGTTGACGCATCAATCTTTAAAATCAAGCTAATCATGGCAGCACACATCATTAAAGACGTACCACCATAACTAATAAATGGCAGAGTTAAACCTTTGGTTGGCATTAAGCCCATGTTCATACCCGCATTTACCAAAATCTGAAGCAAGAAAATAATACTAATACCGTAGGCCAAATAGCCCGCACGAAGGTAGTGATGTTTCAATGCACGGTGACCAATCTTGATACAACATGCCAACATTAAGAAAGACAAACCAATAACGATTGAAATACCGAAGAAACCAAACTCTTCACCTAACACAGCCAACATAAAGTCAGTATGCGCTTCTGGCAAATAAGATAACTTTTGAACACTATGCCCTAAGCCAGTTCCAAACCATTCGCCACGACCAAATGCCATAAGTGCATTTGATAACTGATAACCTACGCCCAATGGATCTGCCCATGGGTCAGTAAACGAAATTAGACGTTGGAAACGATAAGGCTCAAATAGAACTAAAAACACAATACCCGTGACAATCGCACCAAGCATGATCAAGAACTGTGTTGGCGGTGCACCAGCTAAAAAGAACACCCCAACCATCATCATGACAATAACGATGGTAGCGCCCAAGTCCGGCTCAGCAATAATCAAGCCGACTGTAATTGCCATCACACCACTTAAACGCAGCAAGCCTTTCCAGTGAGTACGAACTTCTTTTGCACGGCGTACCACATAATCTGCTGTAAAAATTGCCATCATGACCTTAGCAACCTCTGTTGGCTGCAAGGTAAAGCCACCGATTTTAATCCAGCGTGTAGAACCATTGACTTCTGAACCTACTGCCAAAGCAGCAAGTAGCAGAATCATGGTTAATAGCCACAGCGGAAACGTATTTTTAAACCATGTATTGAGTGATATCCGATATGTTAAATATGCCACCACCGCCGCAGCGACAATAGAAATCGCATGGCGGATGACATAGTGAAACGGGTTCTCATGCATATACTCTGCATAAGGCATCGAAGCAGATGCCACCATCACCGAACCGATACATAACAATGCAACGACACAGAAAATCAAGACATTACGTGGCGTCACTTCCGCTGGCCATTTAGGCAATATCCGTTCATACCAATGATTGATTTTCTGGATTGTGGTCTGAGCTAAGCCTGCCATACTACATTCCTAATCATATTTTCTTTAAACCAACGAATTGACGCAGGCAACAAACTGCTGACCACGGTCATTATAACTTTTAAACATATCAAAACTTGCACATGCCGGTGATAGCAATACCACGTCTTCAGCTTGTGTTTCACGTTGACACAACTCTACAGCTTCTTTAAGCGTTGCTGCATGTAAAATTTTAGTTGCACCTTGAATAGCTTGTTCGATGACAGGCGCATCTTCACCAATCAATACCACAACTTTGGCATATTTTTCGATAGAAGAACGTAAAGGAGCAAAGTCTTGACCTTTACCCTGCCCACCTAAAATTAGGGCAACCTTACCTTTTTTAACTTCAATGGCAGCACCTAAACCATCAATTGCTGCAAGTGTGGCACCCACATTGGTTCCTTTAGAGTCATTATAATAACGCACGTCATGTACGGTTTTGACATACTCGCAGCGATGCTCTAAGCCTTTAAACTGCTTTAATGTTTCAAGCATTGACTCGATTGGCAAACCAATCGCTTCACCTAATGCCAAACAAGCTAAAGCATTGGCTACGTTGTGCATACCTTGAATATATAAATCTGAGCTTTTAATTAAGCGTTGCAAACCACGTGCAAGCCAAAGCGTACCGTCAGCTTCTCTTAAAACGCCATATTGATTTAAGTCGGGTGCATTTAAACCAAAGCTTTGCATTGGGGTTGTATCAGGCACAAGAGGACGGCTTAAAGCATCATCACGGTTAAATACAACTTTTTTTGCACCTTGGAAAATACGATGCTTTGCTTGGTGGTAACCCAACATATTGCCATGACGGTCTAAGTGATCTTCACTCATGTTAAGAACGACAGCAACCTCAGCATTTAAGTGCGATGTCGTTTCTAACTGAAAGCTTGATAACTCAAGTACCAATAACTCTGGCTGATCTTTTAATAAATCTAGAGCTGGTCGTCCAAGGTTGCCACCAACTGCGACTTTCTTACCGGCATCTTTCGCCATTAAGCCCATTAAAGTGGTTACGGTACTTTTTGCATTTGAACCCGTAATCGCGACAATCGGCACATCGGTTGCACGGCGGAGTAATTGAATATCACCCACCACAGAAATACCTTTTGCTATAGCAGTCTGAATTTCTGGTAATTGTGGTGCAAGGCCTGGGCTTAAAATAATTTCTTCTGCTTGTAGTAATAATTCTTGATCAAGCTGACCAAAACTGGTTTTAACGCCAGCAGGAATCTGATTGTGACCGGGTGGTGTGGGACGAGAGTCTGTTACTGCAACTTGGTAGCCTTGTTCATGCAGGAAATTTACAGCAGAAACACCTGATATTCCCAAGCCTGCTACAACTTTTAACCCACCACGTTGTATTAACATTTTTGCCCCACAATTTATCAATCGACAGAATGGCAAAAATGTTAGCACTTTGCTGTTTTGAATACTTTTTCAGTTTGACTTTTATTCTACTTTTTTTGTGTCAGTGCGTAAAAAAGCCATCATTCGATGGCTTTTTATACAGAAAAATTAACGCCACTTCACTGTTTGTATCGGAGCGGACTTTTGCTCAGGCGCATCGTCAGTCGAACAGCCACAATTGCCGCCACAACCTGCAACTTGTTTAGGCTTCAGCCATGTTGCCAAACGCTGCCAGCCCAACCGTTGACATTGAGTTGATAAAGCAAAAAATACTGACGTCGATGTTTGAGGGAATACCTTTTTAAAGACAACAATGGCACTCCACAACACCAATACAGCAACAATAAGGTAATCAAACATAAGCGCCTCCTATTAACCCCAAATGCGTGATGCAATCTGGTAGGTTAAAAATGACATGAGATAAGCCAAACCAAATAAATAAGCCGTCATGACTGCCACATGCTTCCATGAACCTGTCTCACGGCGTACCGTTGCCAAGGTTGCTAAACAATGTGGTGCATAAATAAACCAGACCAATAAAGACAGACCTGTAGCAAATGACCAGCCTGTACCATCTGCACTAATCAAATGAGCAAGCCCTTGTGCAACCGCATGATCATCTGCACCAGATAACGCATATACGGTACCTAATGCAGCTACCACAACTTCACGAGCAGCCATCGCAGGAATCAATGCCACCACGATTTGCCAGTTAAAGCCAAGTGGTGCAAACAAAGGCTGAATGAAGTGCCCTGCCATACCCGCAAAGCTATAATCAATAGCTGGTTGCGTTGCACCATCAGGTGCTTGTGGGAACGTACACAAGAACCAAAGAATAATGGTCAATGCAACAATAATCCCACCGACACGGCGTAAGAAAATCTTTGCACGTTCCATTAAGCCAATAGCAATACTTTTTGGGTCCGGCAAACGATAACTTGGTAACTCCATTAACAATGCATGCTGTGACTTGTCTTTACGTAAAAACTTCATCACAAAAGCGACACAAAGGGCACTTAAGATGCCTGCCATATAAAGGCCAAATAACACCAAACCCTGTAAGTTAAATATTCCAAAAACACTTTGACTTGGAATAAATGCACCGATTAATAAAGCATAGACTGGTAAACGAGCCGAACATGTCATTAGCGGCGCAACCATGATCGTGGTAAAACGGTCACGAGGGTCACTAATACTTCGGGTCGCCATAATCCCAGGAATCGCACAAGCAAAACTTGACAATAATGGAATAAAAGAACGACCACTCAAGCCTGCCTTAAACATTAATTTATCAAGCAAGAATGCTGCACGTGGTAAATAACCTGACTCTTCCAAGACCAAAATAAAGAAGAAAAGAATCAAAATTTGTGGCAAGAATGCCAGTACTGTACCTGCACCTGCTAGAACCCCATCTACGACTAAACTTCGTAGTACAGGTTGATGAATAGCTCCATTTAACCATTCACCTAGCCATGGAATTACACCATCTTCAATTGCAGCTTTAAAAGGTTCTGCCCAAGCAAAGACCGCCTGAAACACAATAAACATCAAGACAGCTAAGCTAAGTAAGCCCAGCACAGGATGTAAAAAAATTCGATCTAGAAAATCAGTACGCTTATCATCGTGGTCGACAAAGTTCACGACATCTTTAAAAATCATTTCGATTTTCTGATGATGCCCGCCACTTAAACCACTGAGTTCAGTATGCGGCACGGTATATTTTTCTTGGTCGAGCGCATGCAATAAGTTTTCAATACCTGAGTTACGTACGGCAACCGTTTCAACAACCGGCACCCCTAAACGCTCAGATAGTTTTTGTGTATTGATCTGAATACCGCGGCGACGCGCTTCATCCATCATGTTCAACACAACCAGAATCGGGCGCCCTAACTCAATGATTTCAAGTACCAACCCTAAGTGCAGTTTTAAGTTCGTCGCATCGACAATACATAAAAATGCATCTTGCTGCCCTTCTTCGGCAATTTTGCCTTGGCAGACATCGCGGGTAATTTCTTCATCTGGGCTGGTTGCCTTTAAACTATAAGTGCCTGGCAAATCGAGTACTCGAACTGCACGTCCAGAAGGCAGTTGAAAATGCCCAACTTTACGCTCTACAGTTACACCCGCATAGTTAGCAACTTTTTGTCTTGTTCCGGTTAAATGGTTAAACAGTGAAGTTTTACCGCAGTTTGGGTTTCCCACAAGGGCAATACGTAGCGCATCACTCATGCGGGTACTCCTTCTAACTGAATCTCGATTTTTTCCGCTTCTTCCTTACGTAAAGCGAAACGAGTAAAGCCAATTTGGATTAAGATCGGATCGCCACCAAAAATACCTTTGGTAATCACTTCTACTCGAGTGCCTGGTACAAAACCCAGACTTTCCAAACGAATTGCGACCAAATCTTGTTGCTCGGACGTTTGTATTATCCGATCCACTTTGGTGATGGTAGCCGCTTGCTTCACTTTCAACGCTGATAAACGCACCGCATCCGATCCTAAAACCTTTTTTTCTAGTATACATATAAATGAGAATAATTACCAAATAAGGTTAAATTTCAATTCTCTTATACTTTAATCGACAAATCTTAAAGTTTCTTTTAAAGTACAGTGGTTTAGAGGACATTGTTTATGATAAATAAAAAACCGCGGATTCCAAGCCCTGTTCAAATTCCTGAACATTTGAGCTTTTTACAAGGTTTTCGCGACTATTTAGTTGCACAAACAGTGAGTCCACATACTCGCAATGCCTATTTATCTGACCTGATTCAATGTAGTGAACTGCATAAAAAAAATAGTTTGCCAAACTGGACGAGTGATGACATTTCAGATGTTCTAATTGAACTCACCAAAATAGGAAAAAGTCCTCGTTCAATCGCACGCTGTTTATCAGCCCTACGCCAGTTTTATAAATTTTTACGTGAACAAAAATTACGAAGCGACAACCCGGTAGCGACCCATCATTCACCGAAAATTGGTAGAGCCTTACCCAAAGATTTATCCGAAGAAGATGTAGAAGCACTCATTCAAGCACCGGACATTACAACAGCCTTGGGCTTACGTGACCGAGCAATGTTTGAGGTGCTTTATGCCTGCGGTTTACGTGTTTCTGAATTAATTAACTTACGCCTGGAACTGATCAATTTAAAACAAGGCTATTTACGTATTACAGGTAAAGGCAATAAAGAACGTTTAGTTCCCTTAGGTCAATATGCCTGTGACTGGGTAGAGCGTTACTTAAATGAGGCACGTCCTCAGCTTTATAAAAGTTCAACTGATTATCTATTTTTAACCCAACAGGGTGGAATTATGAGCCGTCAAAACTTTTGGTATGCGATTAAACGTTACGCTCTACAGGCCAATATTCAGGCTGAACTTTCACCGCATACCTTACGCCATGCTTTTGCAACTCATCTACTCAATCACGGTGCAGACTTACGCGTAGTACAAATGTTACTGGGACATAGCGACTTATCAACGACCCAAATCTATACACATGTGGCACAAGTCAGAATGCAACAATTACATGAAAAACATCACCCTAGAGGTTAAAAATTTTTAAACGAATTATTTAAAACACACCGAACAATCACTTGATTTCGTTCACAAAGGTTAAGAAAGTTTTAACAATACATGCTAGATTTTTTGTTATGCTTAGCAGCTTCTGACTATAAATACTGATGAAATAAGGGTTATCTATGTCCTTTACCCGATCTCAAATTTTTCTTGCCTGTGCTTTGGCTTCCAGCCTGCTGTTCAGTGCTTGTTCTAAAGAAAACAAACCACAAAAAGAAGATGCGCTCACGGCGACCGCACCTGCTACAGGGGAAGCTTCAACCATTATTGAACGCAATGCTAAACAGCGTTTAATTGAAACTTTGCAGAAACAATTTAAGAATGCAAACATCAATGTCAAAATTTTAGATATTAAGCCAACTGAAGTTCCTAATCTTTATTGGGTAAACCTTGAAGGTATGACCTCGGTTTATACGACCAGTGATGGTAAATATCTCATTCAAGGCGATGTCATCCGTTTAGGCGGCAAAGAGCTTCACAATATCGGTGATAATCTTCAAGCCTCTGAGAATAAAAAGCACCTTGCTGCGTTAAAAAATGAAGATCTGATTGTTTACCCAGCTAAAGGCGGTAAAGCTAAACATGTGATTTATGTGTTTACCGATGCAAGCTGTCCTTATTGCCATAAATTACATGAGCATTTAGCCGAGATTAATGAAAAAGGCATTGAGGTTCGTTACATTGCTTGGCCACGTGGCGAGCAATTTATGCCAACAATGGAAGCCGTTTGGTGTAGTGCGGACCGTAAAGCTGCATTTAACCAAGCTGTACAAGGCATTGCTATTGCGCCTGCACAATGTAAAAACCCAGTGCGTGAACAATACCAACTTGGTTTAAACATGGGTGTGAATGGTACACCTGCCATTTATAATGTAGATGGTGAATATCTTGGTGGTTACTTAACACCGGATGAATTGGTTAAACGTCTGGATAAATAATATTCTCAATTTTGACGAATAGTTCATCAGTTATCTAATAAACAAAGCGCTGCTCTTATTGCAGCGCTTTGTTTTTTCAATAAATTGTTATTTACACACCAGTGTTTAAAGACTGATCTACTCTGCTTTTCCAAACATCGCACTCTAATTGATTGAACAGGCACTAAAAGCGCTAGAGTCTGGCGTTTTTTTTAGCTATGATCTAGCTTCAATTAAATGATTCAATGATGATATGGAGTGTGACGTGAAACCAGTTCGCCTGGCAATACTCGGTCTAGGTACCGTAGGTGGAGGAGCCCTTAAACTACTACAAGAAAATGCCGCTGAAATTAAACGTCGCACCGGTCGAGAAATTCAAATTACCCACGTTGGAACACGTCGCCCTCGTCCAGATCTCGAATTAGAAGGGATTAAACAAAGCGCAGATTTACTTGATATCGTTTGCCAACCCGATGTTGATGTGGTTGTTGAAGTGATGGGTGGTATTCACCCTGCTTACGAAGTCATTATGGAAGCGATCAAACACGGTAAACAAGTCGTTACTGCAAACAAAGCTTTACTTGCTGAACATGGTAATGAGTTATTTAAGGCAGCAGAAGATAATGCTGTACAAATTGCCTATGAAGCAGCAGTAGCTGGCGGTATTCCTATTATTAAAGTGATTCGTGAAGGCCTTGCAGCAAACCACATTGAATGGCTTGCAGGTATTATTAACGGTACAGGTAACTTTATTCTGACTGAAATGCGTGAGAAAGGTCGTGCATTTGATGATGTATTAAAAGAAGCTCAAGAACTCGGTTACGCAGAAGCAGATCCAACGTTTGACGTTGAAGGTATTGATGCTGCACACAAGCTTACAATTTTAGCGTCTTGTGCTTTTGGTATTCCTTTGCAATTCGATAAAGTCTATACCGAAGGTATCAGCAAAATTACTGCACAAGATGTGAAATATGCTGAGGAACTTGGTTTCCGTATTAAACATTTAGGCATTGCCCGTCGCGCTGAGAAAGGTATTGAGCTACGTGTTCATCCAACCCTTATTCCAGATGAGCAGCTTATTGCCAATGTAAACGGCGTTAAAAATGCTGTCTTAGTTCAGGCAAATGCAGTAGGTCCAACGCTGTATTATGGTGCTGGTGCTGGTGCTGGTCCAACAGCTTCTGCAGTTGTTGCCGATGTGATTGATATTGTTCGTGACATCTCTTATACAGAAGATGGCGCAGGTACTATTCCTCAACTGGCTTTTGAAGCATTAACAAATGTACCTATTTTAAGCCGTGAAGAAATGACCACAGGTTATTACATCCGCTTAAATGCTGAAGATCAAACTGGTGTACTTGCAGATGTGACGACCATCTTAAGCCGTGCCGGAATCAGTATTGATGCCATCATGCAACAATCACGCTTAAAAGATCTCATTCCAATCGTGATTTTGACCGATCCAATCGTTGAATCAAAGATGGATGATGCTCTTGCGCAAATTCAAGCATTACCTGCTATTCGTGGCGAAATCGTAAGAATTCGTTTAGAATCGCTCGATAGTTAATCAGGTTGAGGGAAAGATTCCCTCTCCCGCTTCACCTCATAATTGGAACACCATCATGTCTAATGCCAATCGTTATACTGGTCTTGTAGATCGTTATCGTGACCGTTTGCCAGTTTCGGCAACTACTCGTGCTATCTCTTTGGGTGAAGGCAACACCCCTCTCATTAAACTTGAGAATATTCCACGTATTATTGGCAAAGATGTAGAAATTTATGTGAAATATGAGGGCTTAAACCCGACTGGTTCATTTAAAGACCGTGGTATGACCATGGCTGTAACCAAAGCGGTTGAAGAAGGCTCTAAAGCGATTATCTGTGCATCTACGGGTAACACGTCTGCTGCTGCTGCCGCATACGCTGCTCGCGCTGGTATCAAAGCATTTGTTTTGATTCCAGAAGGCAAAATTGCGATGGGTAAAATGGCTCAGGCCATGATGTATGGTGCGATCACTATGCAAATCCGCGGTAACTTCGATGATGGTATGCGTCTTGTAAAAGAAGTAGCTGATCAAGCACCTGTAACGATTGTAAACTCAATCAACCCTTACCGTTTGCAAGGTCAAAAGACAATTGCTTATGAAATCGTTGAAGCTTTAGGCCGTGCACCTGACTACCACTGCTTGCCAGTAGGTAACGCAGGTAACATCACAGCTCACTGGATGGGTTATACAGAAGCTGTAGCAAACCAACCTGCTGACCAGTTTGAACAAGTTGTATACGATGCTTCTACTGATCAATTCACTGGCCCTAAACCAGAAGGCTTACCAACAATGGTAGGTTACCAAGCATCTGGCGCAGCTCCATTCTTACGTGGTGCTCCAGTTGAAAGCCCTGAAACAGTTGCAACTGCAATCCGTATTGGTAACCCACAAAGTTGGAACCATGCAAAAGCAGTAGTACGTGACTCTAAAGGCTGGTTTGATGAACTTCAAGACAGTGAAATTTTAGAAGCTCAACGCTTACTTTCTATGTATGAAGGTGTATTTGTTGAGCCAGCATCTGCTGCTTCTATTGGCGGTGCAATCCGTGACATTAAAGCAGGTAAGATTGCCGAAGGTTCTGTCATTGTATGTACAGTAACTGGTAATGGCTTGAAAGATCCTGATACTGCAATCAAACAATGTGCTGATGCAGTGATGTTGTCGATTGATGCAACAATGAGCCAAGTAAAAGATTCGATTTTATCTAATATGTAAAATCTAAATTTCTAAAAACGGCTGTGGTAACACAGCCGTTTTTTTATGTATTTTTTTAAGACCATAAAAAACGCTTCCTATATAGAAGCGCTTTTTTAGAATATTTAAATTAAATACGTTTTGGTAAATTACTTAACCAACCCAGTAAATTCGTCGCATCGTTATTACGTGCCTGCGTACTTGGCTCCCCAAGCAACACAATGACTGCTGGACGTGAATTTACAGTGGTATGCATCACAACACAGCGACCCGCTTCATTAATATAACCCGTCTTAGACAAGTTGATATTCCAACCACCATTACGCACTAAAGCATTCGTATTGTTTGACTTGAGTACACGGTAACCTAAATTAAAGTCATAAGTCGGTGTAGTTGAGAATTGACGAATCAGACCATATTGAGATGCAGTACTTGCCAAAATCCCTAAATCACGCGCAGAAGAGACATTACGCGGGTCTAAACCAGTTGATTCGTAATAATGAGTAGCACTCATACCCAAAGAGCGTGCTTTAGCATTCATCGCTGCTACGAATGCAGGACGACCACCCGGATAGGTACGCGCCAAAGCTGCTGCTGCTGGATTTTCTGACTTCATGAGAGCAAACAGAAGAACTTCTGCACGGTTCATCTTGTCGCCAACACGTAAGGTTGAGCTTGAATTTTTACCATTTGCACCAGCAAAATCAATTTGCTCAAGTGTAATTTCTTCTGACATGTTTAAACGTGCATCTGCCGTTACAACTGCTGTCATCAATTTGGTAATAGACGCAATCGGTACCGATGCGTTGGTATTTTTACTATAAAGAACCTCACCTGTTTGTGCATCCATCACAAGTGCAGCACGTGCACTGACATTTGGCTGGGCGTTATAACCCACGGTGTCACGGATTGGAGCAACTCTAGGTGTAGAGGTAATCACTTTCGGCGCATTACCGCCACGCAAAGTTGTAGTTACAGAAGTTGAACCTTGCGGCGTTGGCTCATCATCTTCATCATTTAAAAGCTGACTAGCGTCCGCTGCGGACCAATTTAAACTTGCAGTACCAGTACTCCCTGAAGACGGGTTATTGACGAGTTCTGCAAAGCTTGTTGAACTCAAACTAAGCAAAATAGACATGCTTAGCACATGCATTAAAGACTTTTTAGAATTTTTCACGGCACAATACTCGACTCAGGGTGACACACATTTGCGCTTACTATCATTATGCCTTACATTTGAGATATAAGGTATAAAGCTTTACCAGCACAATTGTGCACAACTATTCGCTCACTATAGAAGAATAGGATTGCTAATTTTGTCATTCCATTGCAAGCTTATTTTGCTTTATGTAACAAAAAACTTGTTTTTTGAAAGAAAGGAGGTCTTCTTGATTACAGTTTTAGTTGTCGATGACCATGAACTGGTACGTACGGGTATATGCCGTATGTTAGAAGATCATGCAGATGTTGAGGTAATTGGACAAGCCGAATCTGGGGAGGAAGCAATTGCTATCGTTCGCCAGCAACATCCGCAAGTCGTACTACTTGATGTCAATATGCCGGGCATCGGTGGAGTAGAAACAACTCGTCGTTTACTACAAACAGCTCCAGAGACTAAAGTGATTGCTGTGAGCGGCCTTGCAGAAGAGCCTTATCCGTCTTTATTGTTAAAAGCTGGAGCAAAAGGCTATATCACCAAGGGTGCACCAATTGCCGAGATGGTTCGTGCAATTAATAAAGTCATGCAAGGTGGTAAATATTTTAGTGCTGATATTGCAGAGCAACTGGCAAGCTCTTATTTATCTGACACTCAACAGTCCCCTTTTGATTCTTTATCGGAACGGGAAATGCAAGTTGCGATGATGGTCGTAAATTGTATTAGCGCACAAGAAATTGCCGATAAACTTTTTGTAAGTGTGAAAACTGTAAATACTTACCGTTATCGTATTTTTGAAAAGTTAGGTATTGATAGTGATGTAAAACTAACACATCTTGCGATTCGTTATGGTCTGATCAAGCCGTAATCAGACTTACATGCAATTTCCCTTAAACTCATCCTTGTCCCATACGATTTTTCGTTTGGGCAACTGGTATGGTTTATATCGTCTGATTATTGCGGTTAGCCTGAATATTATTTTGGTTTTAACCAATGCTCAAACCGATAACAGTTTGCAGCAACCTTCTTTATATTTTTATACTCTACTCGGCTATTCAATCTTAAGCCTTCTTCAGTTGCTATGCTTTAAATTTATTGCGACTCAAGCGACACGGCAGCTTATTTTATTTTTTATTGTCGACATTATTTGTTTGAGTTTACTAACTTTTTCTGTCGGTGAACCAAATTTACAAATCAGCCTGCTTTATGTAATTGCAATCTTTACTTCGGCAATTTTGCTCAGTGCAAGAATGTCTTTGCTCATTACATTACTTGCTGTGATTGCTGTGATTTACCAACGATTTGTTGGTAGCTTTTTTGACTACAACAACCTCAATACGATTGGTAATAGTGCCCTATTGGCCTTCTTATTTTTTGTAGTGCATGGTATTGGTCAAATTGCAGTTCAGCGCTTTAAACTACTCGAAGCACTCACTTTCCATCAGTCGATCGAACTTTATCAACTTCAAAATATCAATCGTTATATTTTAGAACAAATCGAAGAAGGCTATTTAGTTTTAGATGAAAATTATGACATTGTGGTAAGCAATCCGGCAGCCTGTTCATTGCTTGGTATTCCTCCGCAATTTGCCAATGAAAAATATCCTTTAGCTAAATGGCATGCAGATTTATTTGAAATTCTTAAGTTGGGTGACTTACAAGAAGGTGACCGATTTATTTTTGAATCTCAGCTTTCAGCCTACTCTATCAATATTAAAGTACAACACCTATTGGTGCCCCAACACGCATTAACACTGCTCATTTTACAAGATGCCCAGCAAATTAATCAGCAAGCACAGCAGCTCAAACTTGCCGCCTTAGGACAACTCTCAGCAAGCATTGCTCACGAAATTCGTAATCCTCTTGCTGCAATTGTACAAGCAAATGAGTTACTTAAAGATAGCGATCAAGAGCAACAAAACACTTTACGCCATATGATTGGTAAACAAACCAAGCGTATCGATAGTATTGTTCAAGATACTCTAGGACTTGCCCGCAGCGAAAGAACTCATCCCATCCAAATTGAATTAAGTGAATTCATAAATAGCTTATTCGAAGAAGATTTATCTGACGTTAAACATTGTATCGAACTCAAAATTTCTAATGACTCTTTAAAACTTTTATTTGACGAAAAACAATTACGACAAGTCATGATCAATCTGGTTCGAAATGCTTTAAGACATAATGCACCTGATTCACCCGATGTCATGATCAATATTCATTCACAAACAAATAAAATTTATATTGATGTGATCGATTACGGTGAAGGTGTTTCAAAACGTGATATATCTCAATTATTTAAACCATTTTTTAGTACCGAAATTAATGGAACTGGTTTAGGATTATATTTGTCTCATAGTTTCTGTGAGGCAAACCATGCAAAGCTCACTTATGTAGAGCAAAAACAAGGGGCATGCTTCAGAATAGAATGCCCAATAATATATTGATTTTTTTATTAGGTTTTTGGGGAAATGGCAGAACAGCAACCACTGGTTTTGCTTGTAGACGATGAAGAGGATTTGTGCCTTTTAATGCAAATGACACTTGCACGAATGGGGATTAAAACACATCTTGCTTATCGGGTTGAACAGGCCAAACAACTCTTTACTCAGTTTCATTACGATGCATGCTTAACCGATTTAAACCTTCCCGATGGGAGTGGATTAGACTTAGTCAAACATGTCTCTCAAAATTACACTAATACCCCAATTGCAGTTTTAACTGCATACGGCAATATGGATATTGCAATTGCAGCATTAAAAGCAGGTGCTTTTGATTTTGTAAATAAACCCGTCAATCAAGTTCATTTAGATCAATTACTGCAAAAGGCACTCAATCGGCAAAAAACCGATCATGATTTTGTAGAAACTGCATTAGAAAATAAATTATTAATTGGTCGTTCTCTGCCTATCCAACAGTTACGTATCGCGATTAAAAAAATTGCCCGCTCTCAAGCACCGGTATTTGTTACTGGTGAATCCGGAACTGGTAAAGAAGTCGTTGCCAATCTGGTTCATCGCCTTAGTAATCGTAGTGAAGGACCTTTTATCGCGATTAACTGTGGTGCTATTCCAACTGAACTGATGGAAAGCGAATTGTTTGGGCATAAAAAAGGAAGCTTTACTGGCGCGACTCAAGATAAACAAGGCCTAATTTTATCCGCACACGGCGGTAGTTTATTTTTAGATGAAATTGCCGAATTACCTTTGAGCATGCAAGTCAAACTGCTCCGTGCAGTACAGGAAAAAAAGATTCGTCCTGTCGGTTCTGACCAAGAGATAGATGTTGATTTTCGTGTGATCAGTGCCAGTCATCAAGACTTGGATTTACTGGTTCGGCAAGGCAAATTCCGTCAGGATCTATTCTTCCGTATCCATGTAATGGATCTGATATTGCCACCTTTACGCGAACGTGGTGAAGATGTTCTTTTACTTGCAAACCACTTCATCCAAAAAATTTGTATGGAATGGGCAACGCCGCCCAAACAATTAACCGATGCAGCTGAAACGTACCTGCTACAGCAACACTTTCCGGGCAATGTTCGCGAATTAAGAAATATGATTGAGCGGGCAATTACCTTAAGTGATGATGCCAAGATTGATATACCTCATTTACATCCAGCTCCGCTAAGAGCCAATATCTCTAACTCCATATCATCGGTATGTGAAACTATACCAAACGCTGTAACTGCGCCTCAGGCTGTAAAAAAATTACCAACTGAAGGGCTAGAACGCTATTTAGAGAATATTGAAAAAGATATTTTGCTCAATGCACTCAACATGACCCACTGGAATCGAACCTTAGCAGCTAAAAAACTAGGAATGACTTTCCGTTCTTTACGCTACCGTTTGAAGAAATTTGGGTTAGATACTGAAACCGAACAGGAAGTATAAAATTTATTTCTTTTTTAGAAGTAGATCGGCAACCCGATCTAAATAAACTTCTTCTTTCATTTCTGGGGGTAAGGGATAGGTCTGGTTAGGCTGAATACCCTGCCCTTCAATCATATTGCCGTTTGGTGTGTAGTAATGTGAAACCGTCATTTGTAGAGCCGCGCCACTTGGTAAAGGGAAAAGCTTCTGTACCACACCCTTTCCATAACTTTTTTCACCAATGACCCATGCACGTTGATGCTCTTTCATTGCTGCAGTAAAAACTTCTGCTGCCGATGCAGATCTGTGATTAATTAAAATACCGACTTTTATATTTTGAAAATCATTACCGGGTAAAGCCTGAAATTGTTGGTTGCCTTCTGAACGACTTTTTGTAGAAACAATAATGCCATGATTTAAAAATAAATCGGCTGACTCAACAGCAGCAGATAACAATCCACCGGGATTATTTCGTAAATCAATTAATACTGCTTTTAAACGTGAAGAACTATTTTCTTCAATTAAACGTTTAATCTCATTGGCAGTATCTTGCTGAAATACTCGAATTTTTAATACCAACACCTGATTATGTAACATGACAGGTTCGATATCGGTTTCAATCTTTTTATTACGCACTAAACTGATTGGACTATTTGATTCTTCTGTCTGTACTTGAAGCGTTGATCCTATCGACCCATAAAGCAAACCAAATATTTGATCTTGGGTTAGGTTTTTAAGTTCCTGATTATCAATCTTTAAAACAGTCTGCCCATTTCTTAAGCCTAACTTATATGAGTCTGAACCTGTTTTAAGATCACGAATCATCCATTTATGAATATGTGCTTCAGGACTTAAGGCAAAATCAACCGAAGCAAGATCACCTTCGGTATATTGAATGAGTTGACGGTATTCTTCAGCTGACAAATAACGTGAATAACGATCAAGGCCACTCACCAAGCCTTTGATTGCCTGCAAAAATAAAGCATCGTCTGGCTTTTCATCAACATAGTTATCGCGAACGATTCCATAGATTTGTACAAACTGTTGAATAGACTCAATCGGGACTTCTGCATAACTTTCCTCAGATTCTGGCGAATCAGGATGCAGAGGCGATAATTTTTCTTTTACAACAGGAGCAGCAAGAGCAAACTGGCTGCAACACATCAATATGCTAACAAAAAAAGCCTTATATATATTGTGTTGCAGCATTTAGTCACCTATCGCTTATGCAGATAATGTAATCAGATTACGACCTTGCATTTCAGCAGGTACAGGAATCTGCATTAAGTTAAGGATGGTCGGTGCAACATCAGCAAGCACGCCCCCTTCTGCAATTGTCGCTTGTGTTGGGCCAATATAAATAAATGGCACAAGCTCTGTTGTGTGCTGAGTATGTACTTGACCACTTTCGTAGTCCTGCATTTGCTCAACGTTACCATGGTCGGCAGTAATGAGCATATGACCTTTTTTCGCCATCACTGCTTCGTATACACGACCTAAACACGTATCTACTGCTTCAACTGCTTTAACCGCAGCATCAAACACGCCTGTATGGCCTACCATATCACCATTGGCATAGTTCACAACAAGTAAATCATACTCGCCTGAGTTAATTGCATTGACTAACTCATCAGTTACTTCATAAGCACTCATTTCAGGTTTTAAGTCATATGTCGCAACATTTGGAGATGGAATTAGAATTCGCTTCTCACCTGGGTATTCATCTTCACGGCCGCCACTAAAGAAGAAAGTCACATGGGCATACTTTTCAGTTTCAGCAATACGTAATTGCGTTTTACCAAGAGAAGATAAATATTCCCCAAGCGAGTTTTTAAGCTCTTCAGGCATATATGCCACAGGTGCATCAATACTTGCCTGATAACGCGTTAACATGACAAATTTAGACAGGTTCGGTACAACTTTACGCTCAAAACCAGCAAAGTCTTTTTCAACGAATGCACGAGTAATTTCACGAGCACGGTCAGCACGGAAGTTCATGAAAACAACACTATCGCCATCTTGAACTTTAGCGATATCACCAATACGAGTTGCTTTTACAAACTCATCATTTTCATTGGCTGCATAAGCAAGCTCTAAGCCTTCAACAGCAGTATTTGCAGTGCGAGCAGCCTCACCTTCAGTTAATAAACGGTAAGCTTGCTCAACACGATCCCAACGATTATCACGGTCCATTGCAAAATAGCGACCAATCATCGTTGCGATACGGCCTTTGCCTTCATATTTGGCAAATAAAGTATCTAATTTTTCTAATGAACGTTGAGCACTACGTGGAGGAGTATCACGACCATCAAGGAATGCATGAAGGTAAACTTTTGCACCACGTTTTAATGCAAGCTCACACATCGCCACAATGTGGTCTTCGTGTGAGTGAACACCACCTTCTGAGAGCAAGCCCATAATATGAACTGCACCACCAGCAGCTTTGGCTTTTTCTACAGCATCAATTAATACTTCATGTTTGAAAAAGTCGCCAGTACGAATGTCTTTAGTAATACGGGTAAAATCTTGATATAACACACGGCCAGCGCCGAGGTTCATATGACCAACTTCAGAGTTACCCATTTGTCCATCAGGTAATCCTACATCTTCACCAGAACCAGAAATGAGACTATTTGGATGCTTTGCTTTCATTGCAGTTAAATTCGGGGTTTTTGCTGCAAGAAAAGCATTATCTTCAATTGCTTCACGGTGTCCAACACCATCCATAATGACCAGAACGTGAGGGATCTTGCCAGCAGTTGCATCCGTCATAATCAATTTCTCTTTTGTCTACAATTTCATCGCAATATCTTACCGAATTTTCGGTGAAGACTCTAATTTTTCCTATGGCTTTCACCAATACCCATTATTGAGAAAGCCATTCATTCTTTTGAACTAGCGAGCGCGGTAAAGTAAATAACTTCCGGCAACAAACATTAAACCAATAGGTACAAGTACAAACCAAGCAGGTGAAGGTGCATATACCAAACTTGCGTAACCCAAGAAGTCCTGCAAGTAATAAAACCCGAGACCAATAAAGAGTGCGATCACCAATCTGAAACCCATTGACTGTTGACGTAGTGGACCAAAAATAAAAGAACATGCCACCAACACAAGCGTAATCAGTGAAAATGGAGAAGCAACTTTTTGCCAGAAAGCTAACTGGTAAGTTTTAGGAACTTGGCTATATTCATCCATATAACGCATAAAACTAATCAGCTGACTTGGAGACAAGTCTTCAGGGTCTAAAGTCACCATGTGCACATATTTAGGTTGTAAAGCCAATCCTAAAGATTGTTGATCATGATTGTTTTGTATCGAGTTACCATCTGTGAGAATGTCCATCTGGCTGGCTTTTTGTAAAGACCACTGACCATTTTGGATAAACTTCCCTTGCTCTGCATTAATTAAAGACTGCAAATGGTAGTCTTTATCAAAATCTACCACCTGAATATCTTTTAAACTCCCTTGCGAGTTCGCGTAGTCAATATAGATAAAGCGTTGGCCTTCTCGTGACCAATAGCCTTTAACTTCACCTAAAGCTGCAACCGAGCGATGGCTTTTAATACTTTGCGCTTGCTCATTTGTATAAGGAACAACCCACTCACTTAAAGCAAAAGATAAAACAATAAGTAGCAAAGCTGAACGCATAACCCAGCCGACAATACGCCACAAACTAATACCAACTGAACGCATCACGATCAGTTCACTATTAGAGGCTAAAGCCCCTAACCCAATCACGGCGCCAATAAGGGCAGAGATAGGTAAAATTTCATACAGATAGCGAGGGGCACCCCATAGCACATAGATAAAAGCTTGCCATGCACTATAGTCAGGTTTCAGCTGGCCTAACTCACCCAGATAGGTAAACAGTATTTGTAAAACAGATAAAACAATGGTGGTACCAAACATTGCGAGCGCAGTGGTTTTCGTCACATATTTGGCGACTATTCGACGTGCTAACATTATAATTTCACTCGCTTGATCTGTTTCTTGATTTTCGGCCCTAATTTCTGTTTACGTGAAAATAAGGCAGCTGCAATTGCATAAACCAATAAAGCCACTGGATAAGCCCAAATATCCAGTTCACCTTTACTAATACGAGTCTTAATCGCAATCATAAGTACAATCAGGCTCGCGAAAATAAAAATAGATGGAATAAGACGATAATAACGACCTTGTCGTGGGCTCACCTCAGACAATGCAACCGACATCATTAGCGCAACAATAATGGTAAACGGACCAAATAAACGCCAACCTAGTTCACTTCTTATGATCGGATCATCTGTTTTAGACAACAGTTTTGAAGTTGGAAGTGCTTCTACCTCACTACTTTCAAACTTAACGTCTTTATCATTCTCAAGTCTTAAACGGTAAGACTGAAATTCTGCTTGTGTATATTTAGGTTGCCCCGGATAAATTTCATAACGACGACCTTGAACCAGATCGACCACATTGGCGGTATCATTTGCAACTTCAACACGTGTCGCTTCTTTTGCCAAAATCATCACATCCGGCTTACCTTCTTTAGTAGACCGCTGATAAAAGAAAATATCTTTGAGGTTTTTTCGGTCTTCTGAAAGTGAGCCTGCGTAAATTGTATAAGGCCCTGATGAAATAAACTCTCGTGGTCGAACCAAGTCAAAACCTGTACGTACTGCTTGGGTGGTCGTTAATTTTTCAAATTCACGAAGACCCCATGGTGTCATCCAGAGCATAAGCACAGACTGACAAACCATATAAACCAGCGTCATGGGAATGAGTAAGCGTGCTAATTGATGACGGCTTACACCACTACCATTTAATACAGCCATTTCATGATCAACATATAAACGACCGAACACCAACATTAAACCAATGAAAAGACCTAGTGGTAAAATGAGAGTTAAAAATTCAGGTAAGCGGTATCCAACGATGCTAAATAAAATACTGACATCTAAGCGCCCCTGCGCCGCCACACCAAAGTATTTGATCAGACGACCACCCATCATGATTAAGGTCAATAATGCAATGACCACCATTGAGGTAGAGACCACTTGCTTGACGAGATAACGCCGAATAATCAAATTAATACTTCCAAAAGGCTAATCGGGACGAATGCTAGTTTACCCGAATGTTAAAAATATAAAACCGCACATTGCAACGCTATGCTTGAAAGTGTTTCAATGTTTTAATCCATCATAACTTTCTATAGGCAATCACGGCAGCCATGAAATTTAAAACTTATACAACTTTTCCTGAACAAACATCTAATGAATCTTTGTGGATTTTAGTTGATTCAGAACAGCTTCAAAGCAACCTCAATACATATCAAATCAATAACCTAGAAAACATTCTTACAGCAACTCAATTTAAAGCGAACTTCAATGAAACACTGCCATTATTTGGTCAGCTTAACATCCAACCTCATAGCCAAGTCCTTGGTTTAGGAAAAGCAGCTGAACTTCAAGCAGTTAAGTTAGCAAAATTGGCACAAACCATTATCAAATCGACACAAAATAAATTTAAGCATATCTCAATTGATATTGCTGCATTACCTGTCGAATACCATTATTTATTTGCACTAAGCTTAACTCAAGCTGCTTATGGTTATGATGAGTTTAAATCGAAAAAAAATGAATTTGTGTTACAACAAGTTGATTTAATTAGCTCACAAACCAGCCTTGATGAAAATCAACTCGCTTTAATACATGCTGTACAATCTGGCCAGTCTTTTGCTCGTGACTTAGGCAACCGTCCAGGTAACATCTGTTTCCCTGAATATTTGGCAGAACAGGCCTTAGCTCTCGCTGCAGAATTCCCGGACTTACTTAAAGTCACAGTCCTAGATGAACAGCAAATGGCTGATTTAGGCATGTATGCGTTCCTTGCAGTGAGCAAAGGATCTGAGCGTCCGGGTCGTATTGTTACGCTCGAATACCAAGCAAAGCTTGAACAGGCACCTGTTGTACTTGTAGGTAAAGGTGTAACGTTTGATACCGGCGGCATTTCTTTAAAACCGGGTCTTGGTATGGATGAAATGAAGTTCGATATGTGCGGTGCAGCATCTGTACTCGGAACAATCCGCGCACTATGTGAAGCACGACTTCCAATCCATGTAGTGGGTGCAATTGCAGCAGCAGAAAATATGCCTTCAGGTAAAGCAACACGCCCGGGTGATATTGTTACAACCATGAGCGGACAAACTGTTGAAATTTTAAATACAGATGCCGAAGGCCGTTTGGTTCTTTGCGATACTTTAACTTATATCAAGCGCTTCAATCCGGCTGTTGTTATTGATATTGCAACGCTCACCGGTGCTTGCGTAGTGGCATTGGGTAAAGTACTTAGTGGCTTATTCTCTCCTGACGATGCTTTGGCAACTGAACTTCAACAAGCAGGCGAGCAGTCATTTGACCGTGTATGGCGCATGCCAGTCATTGATGACTATCAAGAATTACTTGATTCACCATTTGCAGATATTGCAAACATTGGTGGTCCGCACGGTGGCGCAATTACAGCAGCTTGCTTCCTTGAGCGTTTTACACGTGACTATCGTTGGGCCCACTTAGACGTTGCGGGCACAGCTTGGTTATCAGGCACAGCAAAAGGCGCAACTGGTCGTCCAGTACCGCTACTTATGCAATTCTTGGCAAATCGTGTAAATGCGAATGGCTAAAGTTAGCTTTTATCTGTTTGAAACCAGCGAAGAACGGCAAGTCGATAGTGCTTGCCGTTTATGTCGAAAAATTTTGTTAAAGCATCCACAAATCTGGTGGTATTGCCCAGATGTGCAGCTACAACAAACACTTGATGAAAAATTGTGGAGCTTTGATCCAATCAGTTTCATTACGCATGGCATTGATCAGGCAGATGCAGCCGTATGTATTTCGGCTAGACAACCCTCTGAACAAGGCTGGTTAGTATTTAATTTTAACAATCATGCACTTGAACAAATCGATCATTTTAGCCACATTATAGAAATTGTTGAAAATAATGAAGCAGCCAAGCAAATTGGACGAGAAAAATTTAAAATGTATCGTCGTTTAGGTATAGAACCTCGAACCTTTAAATTATAACGCGCTAAAATGTAGACACTGTTGAGCAAAGGAGAACTGTGGTGGCATTAAATGTCGGGCAAGATTTTAAAAAAAGATGGTTAAATGCGCCTGAAGCTGTCCGTCATGCCTATCAACAGGATTTGGCACGCATTTGTGATTTATTACAGCCTCAGACACCCATACAACTTTGGGTGCTCAATGACGAAAAAGCACAGTTAGAATCACAACAAAACATTGAGCAGGCTTATGCTGACTTAAAAGCAGAGCTAATCGAACAAGCACGTATTCGCCGTCAGCTTGCTTTAGAAAAATCTCTTGCCGATAAGCGCGCAGTTGAAGCAGCCTATGCTGCTGAATTACAAGCAGACGAGGTTCGTAAGTTTGGTGAACAGACCGAAGCTCTACAATCTTTCCGCAGTCAATTAGAACAAGAAGTTGCTGAACAAACTGCGCGTTATCAGAAAAATCCTGAGACACCAGCAGTCAATTACTCTTCTGGCGTAAAACTTAGTATTAGCGATGATCAAATCTTATCTGAGCTTGAAAGTTTACGTATTCGCTTAGAACTTGAAGCTGAGAGTTTAATTGAACAGTCTGTAACGGCTTTCCGAGCTAAGCTCAATTCGGCAGCTCAAGAAGAAATTGAATACATTTTAAAGAATTCTAAGTTTTCTGATGAAAAAATAGAAAAGTAAAGTTTTCAAAACCTCCTCTGTCATAAAATTGACATTTAATTGTCACAAAATGGTCATGCATAATATTCTTGTAGTTCAAACAATTATTAGAATAGCGCATAATTATTTATGAAAATTAATGAGGTTAAAAAATGGACATTCCGCATCAGATTTCAACGCAAATTAAGCAGCTTAATCAAGGCGAGCAATGGACATTTTCAGCACAAGAACTTTATATGAGTCATAACGACTTTAATTCACTCTCGATCTTGCTTACACGAGCATCAGAACAAGGTGACTTTACGATTACTCGTACCCAACATCATAAAGCTTGGGTCGGCACACATTCGGTTACGCTCACCAAACATTAATTTTTCAAAAAATAAAAAAACCGGAACATCTGTCCGGTTTTTTTATTTTAATACTTCAAAATTTTATTTTAAAAAGCCATTTTCAGCTAAAAAAGCCATACTGATATTTGACTCGGTTTTTTGTTCGGCAGCTTTATCGCCTAGCAATAAACGTTCGATATAACGCGCCAATACATCAACTTCAAGGTTGACCTTACTGCCTACTTGCCATGTCCCAATATTGGTACGTTCCGCTGTGTGAGGAATTAAGTTCAAACTTAAAATATTACCGCGCAAATGGTTAAGCGTTAAACTAATACCATCTACAGTCACAGAGCCTTTTTCAGCTAAATATTTAGCAAGTTCTACAGGTGCTGTAACTTCGTAATAGATTGAGCGAGCATCTTCACGCACTACGGTAATTTCGCCGACGCCATCAACGTGTCCACTTACAATGTGCCCACCAAAGCGCGTTGTCGGCAGCATGGCTTTTTCCACATTAACACGTTGACCAACTTTCCAGTTGCCCAAAGTCGTGCGGTTTAAACTTTCACGAGAAACATCAGCTGCATACCAGTTATCCCCCCACTCAATGACAGTGAGACAAATCCCGTTCGTTGCAATTGAGTCACCCAAATGTACATCCGACATATCCAAATCGGTTTGAATACGCAAACGTACATCGCCGCCTACACTTTGCAGGCTTTCTACTTTACCTAAACTTTCAATAATGCCTGTAAACATGGCTCAATCTCCAAATCTTTTACACTGCTAAAATTGCAGCGCTTACCAAAGTGCGAGCTGCGTACTATTACCTGAAGTATCTACACCACCTAGCTCGGCAAAGTGGTAAAGCTGGCCTAACAATTGACGTAACGGCGGCCCCGGTTTGGCATGAGTATCTGTAATCACAATAAACTCAAGCACTCGTGCGCGCTCTGACTGACGTTGTTTGCTTACGCGATAACGCGGAACATCCTGAGTGAGTAAAGTGACCTTACCTCGCTCCAGATTGGCCATGAGCAAGTCTTTTGGCTCAATGTTACCGTCGGTCGAATAACTGGTCAGAATATAACGCGCATTGATGGTTGAAAGTAATTTTTCATACGCATCTTTTGCATGTTTAGAAGAGTTATATGGACTTGGACGCTCTTTACGCCACGCACGATCAATACCGCTCTTATAACCTTTGGTATCTGGTGAAGGTAAATCAACCTGATCCCATAAAGTTAATGCATTTAAAACGTGATAGTTACTACTGTAAGCATGCTGGTTATATGGTGGGTCAAGATAGGCAACATCTACTTCAAAACCACTCATCTGATTTGCTAAATGCTGTGAATCTACACACCACATTTCAGCGGCTGGACGTTTACGATCACCAATCTCACAGAAACGGCTCGGTGTTAACCAAAGTAATGATTCAATACGCTCTAAAGCCGTTTGTGTACGTCCGCCCCACCCTTGGTGAAAGCTTTTAAATACGCCACTTGTATTGCTCACAAAGCTAGCTGAATAGAGCAATGGTGCAAGTAAAGCACTCATCTCTACATCATTAATTGCACCTTGTGCCTGCCATGTTGCGATTTGCTGGCGAATCGCATCGATACGCATACCATTACGGCGTTTAAAGAACAACCGGTCACGGGTTGGGTCGTAGATATCATCATTACGTGGGCAAAGATTATGTGTTACCCAACCTTTAACCTCAGGCAACCTGTTTAAATAATCAATGGCTTTTTGATAACCACCCAGTTCTTTAAAAGCAGGTGCATCCACACAAGCTAAAATCGCATGATTTAGAGCATGGCTATAAGGTTCCCAGTCATTCGCAATGACACGATAACCATTTTGACGTGCTAAGCGAGATACGACGCCACTGCCTGCAAAGAAATCGGCAAAAATTGGTGGATTCTTTTTCTTGCTATTAAGTGTCCCTGTAATTTCAAGGGCTTCTAAAATTAGATGGAGCAATCGGCGCTTGTTACCCAAATACGGCACAAGCTGGTGGAAAAGATATTCGTCTGTCGTACGGGCTGCATGACGACGTTTGTGGTAAACCGATGGCTCTGAATTCATACTTTCTCTTGCGTAGGGATTAACCTTAAGCGTATATCTTGATCAAGTTGCGTTACATCAAGAAGTTTAAAACGGAGTTGCTGAGCCATATATTCAAAATCTGCGTTGAACATGGCTCTTGCACTTTGCCCCAATAAAGTCGGAGCGACATAACTGATCATTTCATCGACCAAGCCTTCTTGTAAAAAAGCGCTCGATAATGTTGCACCAGCCTCAATCAGCACATCATAAATTTGGTATTGCTTAGATAAGGACTGTAATAACGTTTTTAAAGGCTGAATTTCTAATTGTACCACGCCTAAGTCAGCAAGTTCTTGACGATACGGTCCCATGACCATCACCGTTTCAGGATTTTCTAAAATTTTAGCGTTAAGTGGCAAACGCCCCTGACGATCGAGAATCACTCGTTTTGGCTGCGCGACTGTCTCAATATCAATATTATGGAGTGAACGTACATTAAGCTGGCAATCATCCGCAATCACAGTATCAATGCCTGTAATCACAGCGCCTGAAATCGCACGCCAATGTTGTACATCTTGACGGGCAGCAGCACCTGTAATCCATTTAGACTCACCCGATGCCATGGCAGTACGCCCATCTAAACTTGAAGCGACTTTTAACCGTACATAAGGCATGCCTGTAGACATTGCTTTTAAAAAGCCTTGATTAAGTTTGGCTGCTAAATCTTCACAAATACCAATGTCTACTTCAATACCCGCATTTTTTAAAATCTGAACGCCTTTACCAGCAACGAGCGGATTTGGGTCGGGACACGCCACCACAACTTTTTTAACCTGTGCCGCTACAAGTGCCTCAGCACAAGGAGGGGTTCGGCCATAATGGGCACATGGTTCAAGCGTGACATAAGCTGTTGCACCTTGTGCTTGTTCACCTGCCTCGCGTAAGGCAAAAACCTCAGCATGAGGTTGACCAGCTTTAGGGTGAAAACCTTTACCAATAATTTGATTATCTTTGACAATGACACAACCGACATTCGGATTTGGTTTTGTCGAATAGAGTCCTCGTTTGGCAAGTTCAATGGCTTGCTGCATCCAATACTGATCTTGTTTCAACTCAGACATATAAATCTCAAATATTTAGTGCTCACGTTGTTGCATTTGCTCAATTTGACGACGAAATGCTTCAACATCCTGAAAGTCTTGATAAACCGAAGCAAAACGAACATAAGCGACATGGTCAAGTGCAAATAAAGATTGCATAACAATTTCGCCAATTGTTCTGGATTTGACATCACGCTCACCTAAACGGCGAATCTGTAATTGGATATCGCTTAGTACCGTCTCGATCTGCTCTTGGGTGACTGGACGCTTTTGTAAGGCATGCATGAGCGAACGACGCAGTTTTGCCTCATCAAATGGTTCATTCTTTCCATTCGATTTGATCACACGGGGCATCACCACTTCATAGCTTTCAAAAGTGGTAAAACGTTCACCGCAACTTACACACTCACGACGTCGACGAATCTGACAGCCTTCTGCAGCTAAGCGCGAATCGATGACTTTACTATCTGCGGCGTTGCAAAATGGACAATGCATAGCGGACTTAATAGGATCAATTACTTTGACCTAGTGTAGCAAAATTTCTACACTTACTGAACCAGCATTCTATGAGACAAAAAAACAGTCCTGAGCCAGATCAAAGCATCACTTTGATCACAGCGCAAGACTGTTTTTAATACAGTAGATATATTACGAATTATTCAATACGTTCGCCATGTTGGCTTAAATCCAGACCCATGCGTTCATCATCTGCATTAACACGCAGACCAATCACAACATCAATCACTTTAAGAATAATGAAGGTTGCAATACCACTGTAAACCATAGTTGCAAGTACACCTTCAACTTGTACCCACAATTGGCCTGCAAATGTTGGTGCTAAAGTTACGCTGGCTGCCTTAATGATTTCATCGCTGTAAAACACGCCAGTTAAAATTGCGCCGACAATACCGCCTACCGCATGTAAACCAAACGCATCCAATGCATCATCTGCTTTAAGTAAACGTTTAAGTGCTGTAATACCCCAAAAACACACTACACCACCGATGAGGCCCATCACTAAAGCTCCGCCTACACCGACGAAACCAGCAGCTGGAGTAATCACAACCAAACCGGCAACAGCACCAGATGCACCGCCCAATACCGAAGCTTTACCACGAATCATACGTTCTACCACTAACCAAGAGAACGCAGCAGCAGCGGCAGCAACTTGTGTCACTAAAATAGCCATACTTGCACGAGCACCAGCGCCTAAAGCACTACCACCGTTAAAGCCGAACCAACCCACCCAGAGTAAGCTTGCACCGATTACAGTTAAAGTTAAGTTATGCGGTGCCATCGATTCACGGCCAAGGCCAATACGTTTACCAAGCATGTAAGCTGCGACTAAACCTGCAACACCAGAGTTGATATGTACAACAGTACCACCAGCAAAATCTAATGCACCTGCTTTAAATAACCAGCCATCTGTTGCCCACACCCAGTGAGTAATTGGTGCGTAAACGACAAGTACCCAAATCGTGATAAATGCCATAAAAGCTGAATATTTCATACGGTCAGCAATTGAACCACTCAAAATTGCGACAGTAATGATGGCAAAAGTCATTTGGAAAATAACAAATAAGCTTTCAGGGATTGTTCCACTTAGTGCATTAAAGCCTACGCCATTGAGCATTGCTTTAGACAAGTCACCAAAGTATGCACCTGTGCCAGAGAACGCGAGTGAATAACCAGCAATCACCCAAATTAAACTTACCAAAATTGCAGCAGAAAGGCTGAACATCATGGTACTTAAGACGTTTTTCTTACGGACCATACCGCCGTAGAACAATGCCAAGCCAGGAATCGTCATCAACAGAACCAAAGCTGTTGAAACTAAAATCCAAGACGTATCGCCGGTATCGAGTTTTGGTGTTGGTGTCGGAGCTGCCGGAGTTACTGCGGCGGCTGGTGCTGCTGCAGTTGCAGGAGCTGCAGTCGTTGATGTTGCTGTAACCGCAGATGCAGGTGTTGTTACAGTCTCTTCTGCCCAAGCGGCAGTACCACCCAAAAGTGCGCCTGTTAGACTCAGCGCCATAAGCATTTTTTTCATTCGTGTCCCCCAACCTCATTTGCGAGCTATTTATTGCTCAGCAAGCTTTGTGCCAATTTAGACAGCATCTGGTCCTGTTTCACCCGTACGGATACGGATGACTTGTTCCAGATTAGTCACAAAAATCTTACCGTCGCCGATTTTTCCTGTGCTTGCCACACGTGTAATTGACTCAATTACTGCGTCAACCATTTCGTCGCTAATCGCAATTTCGATTTTTACTTTAGGTAAGAAATCAACTACATACTCCGCGCCGCGGTAAAGTTCTGTGTGTCCTTTTTGACGACCAAAACCTTTAACTTCAGTTACGGTAATCCCTTGTACACCAATGTCAGAGAGTGCTTCACGCACATCATCCAATTTAAACGGTTTTACAATTGCAGTTACAAGCTTCATGTTTGTTTCCTTCGGCTTCTTTTCACCAGTAAGGTTTTATGTTCAATTTTCATGCCAATATTTCAAAGGTTGGAGGAGATGAATCTTTTGCATGAGCTTTCTTTATAACCTATTTAGTTATCAAGATGTAGATGAGCTACTAAAAATAAAATGAATTTGCAGTCCTGTTTTTATTTCAATTTATCGTTATGCAATATGTAAAAGCCAACAAGCCTATATCCCAAGTTCAAGCGGTGTTAAAATGACAAGTAAAGCTAATACAACACTTTGGATATCTCATGCTAGAAACTCTGTTACAGGCAATTTTGGAACAAATTGACGAGCCTAAAAAAGATTTAGAAAAAAATTTACGTGCATTATTAAATGAAACTGTCGAGAAATTAGATCTCGTTTCTAAACAAGAAATTGAAAGACAAAAAACAGCTCTTCAGTTAGCCAACCAACGTTTAGAAGAGCTACAAAAACAAGTAAGTCTATTAGAAGAAACTTTAAAGAATAAAAAATAAGCACCAACGTAGCGCACTTATACTTTACAACGATTAAAAATGAAGCACCATAATGGAACAATAAGATGTCTTTTTCTAAAATTTATACTCGGGGACTTTTAGGTTTACATGCGCCTCTCATAGAAGTAGAGGTGCATGTGAGTCAAGGCTTACCCTCTCTGACCATTGTAGGGCTAGCTGAAACAGCTGTAAAAGAAAGTAAAGACAGGGTTCGCTCTGCCATTATTAATAGTGGATTTCAGTTTCCGACGAAGCGGCTGACCATCAATCTTGCACCCGCAGATTTGCCCAAAGATGGTTCACGTCTTGATTTACCCATTGCTCTGGGAATATTAATTGCCTCAGGTCAACTTCCAGAAAACTGTACAGAAGGTTTTGAATTTATTGGGGAGTTAGCACTTGATGGACACGTAAGGCCTATTTCAGGTGCATTAACTTTAGCAATGGCCTGTCAGCAAGCTCAGCATAAAATCGTTTTACCACGTGATAATAGTCAGGATATTAGCCAGTTACCACATCTTGAGTGTTATCCGGTGAGTCATTTAAAGGAAGTTTGCGAGCACTTTTTAGGTACACATAAGCTCGCTCATGTACAACCAGATTCCCGTTTAAATGAAATACCTTATAAATTTGACCTTGCAGATGTTAAAGGTCAGCTACGCCCGCGTCGCGCACTAGAAATAGCTGCCGCTGGAGGGCATTCCCTGCTCTTTAAAGGACCACCGGGTACAGGTAAGACTTTACTCGCTTCACGTCTTCCTTCAATTTTACCACCTCTTTCTAATCAAGAAACTCTTGAAGTTGCTAGTATTTATTCTATTTCAAATACGCCACATACTTTCGGACAGCGTCCATTTCGTGCGCCTCATCATACAGCATCAGCAATTGCACTCGTTGGGGGCGGTTCTCATCCTAAACCGGGTGAAATTACCTTATCTCACTTAGGTGTACTGTTTTTAGATGAACTGCCAGAGTTTGATCGCAAAGTATTAGAAGTTTTACGCCAGCCGCTTGAGTCAAAAGAAATCATTATTTCTCGTGCAGCACGGCAAATTACCTATCCTGCCAACTTCCAACTTATTGCTGCAATGAACCCCTGTCCATGTGGTTATGCGTTTAATCAAGACAGCCGTTGTCAGTGTTCACCAGAGAGTATTAAGCGCTACCAAAACCGTATATCGGGGCCATTACTTGACCGTATCGATTTACATATTGAAGTACCTCCTTTAAAAGCTCAGGAACTACAAGACCCAACCCCAGCAGAAGATTCTACGGCTGTACGAAAGCGCGTGATTTCTGCTTATGAACAGCAAATGCAAAGACAAGATTGTTTAAATCAAGCCCTTTCACCGAAACAATTAGAACAATTTGCGGTTCTAGATGAGACGTCACAGCGAATGATCGAAATGGCTCAGCAACGTTTAAATCTATCTGCTCGTGCTTATCACCGTGTTTTACGAGTAGCACGGACTATTGCCGATTTAGCTCAAAGTGAGGTCATTCAAAGTCCTCACCTTACAGAAGCTCTCTCCTATCGAGGTAATCATTCTTAAGGTAAAACAGCGGATCGTGAGTCCGCTGTTTTTTAATATTGATGTAAGTTGTTAATTAAAAAATTGATACTGCCTATATAAAAAGGCAAAGAGGACGCTATGAAAATTTTGGCTATCTCAGGTAGTGCAAGAAAAGCATCTACAAATACAGCGCTATTACACGCGATGAAAGATATAGCACCGTCCAGCATTGAATTTTCAGTTTTCGATCAAGTTAATAGCCTGCCTATCTTTTCTCCAGATAATGAGGGAGAAAAAACGCCTGCTGTAGTAGAAGCATTCATCAAATCTGTTTCTGTCTCAGATGGCATTATTATCTCAAGTCCCGAATATGTCCGTTGTATTCCCGGCGGTCTTAAAAATGCAATTGACTGGATGGTTTCGCGCACTGAAATCATAGACAAGCCTATTGTGCTAGTTCATGCATCCAGCCGTGGTGACGATATGCTAATTTCGTTAAGAAGAGTACTTTCGACAGTGAGCAGCAATTTTTTTGAAGATTTATTCTTACGCTTCTCTCTTCTTAGCAAATCTCCAGAACAAATTTTTGAAATGCTACACACTGAAGAATATAAGTCACAAGTTACACCTTTTCTGCTTAGCTTTGTCTCAGAAATTCAAAAGTATCACGATCAATTAGAGTGAACTTTCTTAAAATAAAACAGTGGATTATGCGTCCACTGTTCCTTTATTAAGAATCTCATTTAGCTTCTCGATTAAAGCCGTAATTTCTTTCTCTGATAAAGCTGCAAAACCAAAACGAATACCAAGATTAGTACCCTCTCCCTGTTTAAACTTATGCTCTGTATCAATGTTCAATTCTTTTAACTGTATAAGCTGATCTGGAGTAAATGATTTCTGGAATTTTACCCATAAAGCCATTCCACCCGCAGGCGGTTTTATCTGAACACTCTCTGCAAAAATTCGGTGAAACTCAGCTAAGGCATGGTCACGGCGTAGCTGATATATTTTTTTCATTTTACGGATATGCCGTTTAATTTCCCCACGTTGCATTAAATCTGCTAAAGCAAGTTCAGTAATAGTATTGCCTTGCCGATCAATCAATAAAATATCTTCCGTAATAGACTGAATGATTGGTGAAGATGCCACGATGTACCCCAAGCGAATACCGGGTGCAAAGACCTTTGATAATGAGCCAACATGAATAACCAACTCAGAATGAGGCAAACTTGCTAAGGGCGGCATAGGTCGGCTGTCATAGTGAAACTCATGGTCATAGTCATCTTCAATAATATAAAAACCCCATTGCTTCGAAAGTTCTAAAAGTTGAAGACGACGAGACATGGTCATGGTGACAGTTGTAGGATATTGATGGTGTGGGGTTGTATAGATTGCAGCAACCGAGTGTTCTTGTAAAATTCGCTCAAGATCCTCAATAACAATACCTTGCTCATCTAATTTGACAGAAACCACCTGAAAGCCATTTGACTGAAATGCTTTAAAAGCAGATGGATAATAAAGCTCTTCAACAACAATCACGCCTTGCCGATTTGGTAATGCACGAGAGGCTAGAAAAATTCCCATCTGGCTCCCTCGGACAATACAAATTTCATCTTCGGCAACGTTCATAAACCTTTCCATCGACAGCATTTGTTGTAAAGCTTGTCTTAGCTCAACCATACCTCGCGGGTCACCATATCCCATATATTGGTTTTGAGTAATTTTAATCAATGCATGCCGATAAGCCCTTGAAAATAATTCATAGGGAATCAGTCTTGGATCTGGTACACCATCGTTATGTGGATAGACAGCAGTGTTTTGAATAAGAGATTTCTCTTGTTCTATTTGCTCAAAGGCTGGCTCTATCTCAATTGGACTTTCAGGCAAAATATCAGCGACAAATGTTCCTTTTCTAGGATGAGTTACCAGCCATCCTTGTGCTTCTAATTCTTCATAGACTGCTTGTACTGTTTTTCTATTAATGCCTAGTTCTTTTGACAGACTACGAGACCCCGGCAACATCGTCCCTTGTGCCAAACGTCCACTTAAAATTTCCTGACTAATCAAGTTTGTCAGTTTTAAAAAAACCGTTTTTTCTTCTCTTTCATCGATACGAAAATGTACTTGCCAAGGTCTTAGCATATTCGCCCCATCTGGACCATATAACTTGTAAAAACTGGGTATATTGATTCATCCAGTTATTTTCTATTCTGCCTTCACCTACTTAATTTGGTCAACTGGACTGGAGAAGAGATGAAGACTGCTTCTGTAAACAAACAAGACCTCATGCAACACGCACAGCACGACATGCAAAAGTGGATTAGCGACTCAGATTTAACTGACCGCCAAAAGCTTGCACTGACTTGCCGTATTTTATTTGATCATGGCCATGATGCTGGTTTAGCAGGTCAAATTACTTGCCGCAGCCCAAATAAAGATTCATTCATTACCCAACGTTTCGGTTTAGGGTTCGATGAAATTACGGCCTCAAACTTACTTGAAGTGAACCAAGATTTAGAACCCATCCATCAAGAAGGAATGGCAAACCCAGCCAACCGTTTTCACACGTGGATTTATAAAGAACACCCGGAAGTAAACTGCATTATCCATACGCATCCAACCCATGTAGCGGCTCTCTCCATGCTTCAAATTCCACTCATGATTTCTCAAATGGATATCTGTGCACTCTATGAAGACTGCTCTTTTGTAGGTCATTGGCCGGGTGTTCCGGTAGGTAATGAAGAAGGTATTTTGATTTCCTCTGCTCTGGGTAAAAACCGCGCTGTTTTGTTGTCTCACCATGGTCAACTGGTCACAGGAAAAACGATTGAAGAAGCGTGCAACTTAGCTCTTTTAATTGAACGTGCCGCTCAACTGCAACTACTGGCCATGTCTGCCGGACAGATTCAACCAATCCCCCACGATTTAGCAACTGAAGCTCATGATTGGGTATCTACCGATAAACGCAACAAAGTGAATTTTGCTTATTACGCGCGTAAAGCTTTGAAAAAACACACTGACTGTATTTAAAAAGAGACTTCAACCATGAAACTAAACGGCATTATTGGCTACCCTGTTACGCCATTTTCTGATGACAACACTATTAACCTTCCTGTTCTAAAACAAATGCTCGATTTGCTTATTGAAAATGGCTGCGATGCGATTGCACCTTTAGGCAGTACCGGCGAAAGTGCTTATCTTGAGTGGGATGAATGGTGTTTAGTCGCTAAAACTTCAATTGAAAGTATTAATAAACGTTTGCCCGTTATTATTGGAATTTCAGAACTCACCACTGATCAAGCCATTAAAAAGGCGAAAATCGCGCAAAACTATGGTGCAGATGCACTTATGGTGATTCCTGTATCTTACTGGAAGCTCACAGACCAAGAGGTTTTTGAATATTATCAAGCAATTGCTCAAGAGACGACTTTACCAATTATGGTGTATAACAACCCTGCAACCAGCGGTGTTGATATGTCTCCAGAGTTGATTGTGCGTATGTTTAACAACATTGCAAATATCACGATGGTGAAAGAAAGTAGCGGCGATATTCAACGCATGCATAAAATTTATGAGCTATCAAAAGGTGAACTTCCGTTTTATAACGGTTGTAATCCACTCGCTTTAGAAGCTTTATGTGCAGGAGCTAGCGGTTGGTGTACAGCAGCACCAAACTTGTTAGGCCTACAACCTCAACAACTATTTCAATATGTGAAAAATGCTGATTTAAGCCAAGCACAAAAGTCATTTTATAAACAACTTCCTTTACTACGCTTTATCGTAAATGGTGGTTTACCAAAAACCATTAAAGCAGGTTTACAGCTACAAGGTATTTCTGCTGGTTTACCGCGTAAGCCTTTGTCTAAAGCCACGGATATTGAGCTTAATCAGTTAAAACAGCTGCTTTGTAAAATAGAAAACTAATTAAAAAAGCGGGTAAATAGCCCGCTTTTTTACAGCATAAACTTAGAATGTTTTAGTTAAACTAAACACTAAGCCAGCATCATAAGGTTTTTTCTGAGCGTCAGTCATACCAGAAGTACTCACATCCGTACCGACCACATCTAGCTCAGCCACAACCCCCAAAATGCTACGGTTTACACCAACTTTATAATCGATATAACTGTCATCTGTACCCGGGCCACCAGCAACTACTGCTAAAGCCTCTTTGTTTTTGAATTTGTTATAGCCAACTGATGCAAGACCAGTAAATCCGGTATTTGCAATTGGTGCCGAATAACCGACATTAAAATACCAAAACTGTTTAGAGTGAGCCCAGTAGTCATTTGAATAGTTGACACCTACACTCAGTGCGTCGCCTTTAAATAAAGAATCAGCAAATGTTAACTTACCGTAAACCTCATTAAAATCTAATCCGTTTTTGCCCTCATAACCAATACCATTACGGTCAAAACTATGGCCTGAACCAATGTAACCATAATGAATTACACCTACATCATAAGTGGGTGCAAGCTTATCGGATAACTTTAGGGTATTGGTATAACCCAAAGCGACATCAGTTTCTGTTGAATTGCCTGTTACGCCAAAATCAACACTTGAACCCCAAAGTGATAAATAAGCACCCGACTTATGAGAAAAAGTAAAACCCCCTTGAATAGCGGGGTTATTTGAAGATTGTGTAACCCCGCGGAAGCGATAGTCTGTGGTTGCAGCGACACTACCCGTTGTCGTGATTCCATAAAAAGATGGAGCATTTTCAGCCATAACCATGGTTGAACCTGCCGCGAGTACACCGAATGTTGCTGCTTTAAGTGCAAATTTCATCATTTTGATCTCCCCCACAATGAACGCACGATTTATATGAATTAAACAAATCTTGTCATTTAAGCTTTAGCAATTGCTGTGCCAATTCACACTCTCATAACGTGGCTGTGCATTTATTTTGAAATAAAAAGATTTTTACAATGAAAAAAATTAATATCTCTTACAAATAAATTTTTATAAAAAACAATCAAATAAAAATAAAATTTTCAACACCAAGCGTATAAAAAACATGAACAACACCTTATCGGAAATAAGTTAGCCGAGGTCGGTAGTATTGGTTAACAGGACATAAAGTTTCTATTTCATGATTATGTAAAGAGATAAAAAATTCGTAAATTTGTTCGCTCAAGGCGTCTTAAGAGCAGATTAGAAAACGTTTCTTTTAATAAGTTTTTATTATTTATCCTGGTTTCTGATTTATGAACTATTTTGGGTCTTTTTCCGACTTGTATAGAACTTAAAATTAATTTGCACAAAATTCATGCAGTTTGTCGCACTAAGATAGATCGGTAAGATTTAGTGCTTTTTATCAAACCATGTTGGTTTTCTTTGAATATTCATTGGTTGCACAAATGTTATAAGATAACAATATATAATGAATTTATTCAAAACCGTTCAATAAAGCAGCTTAAAATGAGATTAAAAAGTAAACATATCAAACAAAAAAGAGTAAAAAATGAACACAAGAATCAACTAATTTTTTGCTTTTAGCACTAAAAAAAATGAGAAAATTCAACTAAAAAATAAATTACTTTTTTTATTTTAAACAATAAATTAACTATAAATTATTATAAATAAATTTGACTAAACATCCCTAGCACATTAATCAAATCCTGCATAGCATATATAAAATAAAATGAACAAAAATATATCTTTTTTATAGATTACTTATACAATTGATGGAAATTCTAGGCCCTGAACTATAACAAGGCACAGGATTTATCGTTTTTATGAGGTTCTTTAAATATGCTAAATGCACAAAAACTTACATTAGCAGTTCTCATTTCTGCGGCAATAATTTCCTCAGCTCAGGCAAGCGAGCAAAGTGAGGCAAAGGGATTTGTTGAAGATGCGAACGGTTCTATTCTCTTCCGTACAGGTTATCTAACTCGCGACAAAAAACAAGGCGCGAAAGATACTAGCTCAGTTGCTCAATCGGCAATTGTAAATCTTGAATCTGGCTTTACCCCTGGTATTATTGGTTTCGGTGTAGGCGTTGTTGGTGATGGTTCATTTAAAATCGGTGAAAATAAAAATGCCGGAAACCAAATGATTCCTCAGCACAATGATGGTTCTGCTTATGACCATTGGGGTCGTGGTGGCGGTAGCGTTAAGGCTCGTTTCTCAAATACCACTGTACGCTATGGTACTCAAGTACTCGATTTACCAGTTTTAGCAAGTAACACTGGCCGTATGGTTCCTGAATACTTTACAGGTACTTTATTAACAAGCCATGAAATCAAGAATCTTGAATTAGTTGCTGGTAAATTCACGAAAGACCAAATGTCTAACCAAATTAATACCGATGCTGATGTAAACGGCAGAGGTCTTGATCGTGCAATCGTTTGGGGCGGTAAATATAAGTTTGATGATAACTTAAATGCCTCTTACTATGGCTTAGACAGCAAAAATACACTTGAACGTCATTATGCTAATGTGAACTTTAAACAGCCTTTAACAAATGACAGTTCATTAACTTATGACTTCAGTGGCTACCACACTAAGTTTGATAAAGATGCTATTACTTACTCAGCAACTGGAGCAGTAGCACCAAACTATGGTAAGACTGGTGTCGCTGGCGAAGAAAAGACCAATAATATTTGGGCAATTTCTACAACTTATAACACTGGCCCACATAGTGTTATGGTTGCTTACCAACAAAACACTGGTAATGTTGGTTATGACTATGGTCAAAATGCTGACGGTTTCCAAAGTATTTATTTACCGAACTCTTATATGTCTGATTTCATCGGTAACCACGAGAAATCTGCACAAATTCAATACAACGTTGATTTCGGTAAGTTAGGTGTATTACCTGGTTTGAACTGGACAACTGCATTTGTATACGGTTGGGACATCAAAGTTCGTGATGTAACTGACAATGCTCAAGAGCGCGAATTCTTCAACCAAGTAAAATACACGGTTCAAAGTGGTTTTGCTAAAGATGCAAGCCTTCGTATTCGTAACTCTTACTACCGTGCAAGCGATGCGTATCAATCTAATGCGTACATCGGTGACACAAACGAATGGCGTATCTTCCTTGATATCCCTGTGAAATTATTCTAATTCACAAATCTATCAAGCATAAAAAAACCTACCTCTGGTAACACAGGTAGGTTTTTTATTGAGCCTAGAATATCTAGTTGAGACACTCTAGGCCTATAAATCAAAACTTATTTTTTAGCAGCTTCGATTGCTTTTACTACTTCAGCTTTAGCAACATCCGCACCTTCCCAACCGCTGATTTTTACCCATTTTCCTGGTTCTAAATCTTTATAGTGTTTAAAGAAATGCTCAACTTGGCTAATTAACAATTGAGGAAGATCTGTATATTCCTTAACGTCTTTGTAAAGTGGAGATAATTTTTCGTGTGGAACTGCGATTAATTTCGCGTCGATACCACCGTCATCTTCCATATTTAATTTACCAACTGGACGGCAACGAATTACAGAACCAGCAGCAACAGGATATGGAGTTACAACAAGTACGTCTAATGGGTCGCCATCTTCAGACAAAGTATTTGGTACATAACCATAGTTTGCTGGATAGAACATTGCTGTACCCATGAAACGGTCTACAAACAATGCATCAGAATCTTTGTCAATTTCATATTTAATTGGCGCTGCGTTTGCAGGAATTTCAATGATGACATAGATGTCATTTGGTGCATCTTTACCTGCTGGGATATTGCTGTAACTCATATCAGTACTCTTTCGTTATGAAGTCAGATGTAAAATCCACTCGATTATAACGTGGATATCATCAAAATGATGCCGATTATACAATGCGCACACGCGAAAGTTGATATGAATGATGACAGAATGACACTCAAGTCAGCTTAATTGTCACGATCAATAAGAATATTGGGCATAACAATGATAAAAACCAGACAATCGAGCGTAAAGTTGCCCAGTTACTTAAATAACAAATGCCATAAATCACGCGCAAAATAATATAGGCCCAGCCCAATCTTAAAATAAAGTATTCAGGAACCACCATATATTCAGCCATTAAAATAGCTGTTAAAAATAAAGGTAGGCTTTCAAAGCTATTTTGTTGTACAGCATTAGCGCGAGCAGCTATGCCAGTGAGTCCGGCAAAAAAAGCTCTAGGGTTTTGATTATCGGCAGGCTGAAATCCACCTTTAAATTTTGCAATTACGGTAAATGCGTATGGCAGCAAACATGCCACTAAAATAATATAGATAATGCTGCTGATGCCGTGCATAGTGCCATCCATCACTGAAAATACTGTTGATCATGCTATCATAACTGATCGTTTTTACCTGAAATTTTATGCAATCGCAATCACCACTGATTTATAGGGCTATGTATGCAACAACCTGATCAAAAAGAATTGTTCGAGGTCTTAGAAAAGCAAAAGAAGAACCAGCTTCAGGTAGACCTTATATTTAAAATTGTATTACCCATCGTCGCTTTTTTACTGAGTGTAATTTGTGCCAATTTAAATTGGCAATCTACACTTGGCACCTTTATCATTTTAACAATTGCCTTTATTGCTGTTGGTGTCAAAAGATTGCCGTTATGGCACTGGTTAATTGTGATTACCCTATATTGCCTTGCAGATAATTATCTCAGTTACGGTCAGCTTGATTTAACTCACTTACGTCTTCAACTCAGCACAATGTTAGTGTTCGTTGGTATGGTCGGTATTGGCCGCCCTTATGTAGATCGCTGGTTATTAAAAAAGCAGTAAAATAAAAAAGCGCCCTACGGCGCTTTTTTATCATCAATGATTAAGCAGGTTTACGTAAGTCTTTACGTAAAATTTTACCTACATTTGATTTTGGTAACTCATCCATAAACTCAACATAACGAGGACGTTTATAGCCTGTTAAGTTCTCTTTAGCATAGCTCAAAACTTCTTCAGTCGTTAGACTTGGGTCTTTTTTCACAATAAAGAGTTTTGGCACTTCACCTGATTTTTCATCTGGAACACCAATTGCAGCAACTTCCAATACTTTTGGATGTTTAGCAATAACTTCTTCGATTTCACTTGGGTAAACATTAAAGCCAGAAACCAAAATCATATCTTTTTTACGGTCTACAATTTTTGTATATCCACGGCTATCCATTACACCAATGTCACCTGTACGGAAGAAGCCATCGGCTGTCATCACTTTAGCGGTCTCATCTGGACGGTTCCAATAACCTTTCATGACCTGAGGACCACGAATTGAGATTTCACCTTGCTCACCTAAAGGTACTTCTTTACCGTCATCATCTAAAATAGCAACTTCTGTTAAAGGTAACGGAATACCAATCGTGCCACTAAATTCAGTAGAAGCTGGAGGGTTAGCAGTCGCTACCGGAGAAGTTTCCGATAGACCATAACCTTCAATAATGGTTGTGCCCGTAATTTTCTTCCAAGCTTCTGCTGTAGAAGGCAGAACTGCCATACCACCGCCCATCGCCATTTTTAAATTGCTATGGTCGAGTTGTCTAAACTCTTCGTTATTCACTAAAGCATTAAATAATGTATTTACTGCCGGGAAGAACGAAGGTTGATATTTACGTAATTCCTTAATCACGGCCGGTAAATCACGTGGGTTAGGAATCAAGATATTTGCTTGCCCTTTGTACATACCGTACATCGCACAAACCATGAACGCAAAAATATGGTAAAGCGGTAATGCACAAACGATACGATCGCCTTTTGCACCATCGTTTGCACCGAATTTGCTTTGGAAAATACCATCACACTGTAAAAGGTTGGCTACCAAATTACGATGCGTTAGCTCAGCACCTTTTGAAACACCCGTTGTACCGCCGGTATATTGAAGTACAGCAGTATCACTTAACGTTAAAGACGGACGTTTGTAGTTACTTGGATTTTCTTTATTTAAAGCACTGTTAAATTTAACGTGCCCAGGAATATTCCAAGCCGGAATTTGTTTACGCACTTTACGTAAAACAAAGTTTACTAGAGTACCTTTAAGTGTACCGAGCATATCTCCGACAGAGGCAACCACCACATGTTTCACTGGAGTTTTACCTAAAATGCTTTGATAAACACTCGCAAAGTTCTCGATAATCACGAGGACTTCGGCACCTGAGTCATTTAACTGATGCTCAAGCTCACGCGCAGTGTATAGCGGGTTAACATTCACTAAAACCAAGCCTGCACGGAAAACTGCCAATGCCACGACAGGATATTGCAATACGTTTGGCATCATTACTGCAACGCGAGTACCTTTTGCTAACCCCAAATTTTGCAAATAGGTCGCGAACTTACGGCTTGCAAGTTCTAACTCGTTAAAAGACATGGCTTTATCCATAAAGATAAAGGCATCACGAGAACCAAATTTCTGGAAATTACGCTCAAAAATATCAACAAGTGAGGTATTTTCTGCAGGCAATGCTACTGTTTCTGGAATCCCTGTCTTTTGGTATTCTGCAAACCAAATCTTTTCCATAATGCCATTATCTCCGATTCGTAATCCTTAGTAATAACTGTTATTCAATGCCCCAGCTATTCTTTAGCTTCTTGGTGCCAGAACATATTTAAAACTTATTGGCACATTCATGACACTTTCGAACAAGATTATGAGACAGAAGTTTTGACAATTTGACCCTGCCAAATTTTTTGTATGGAGTACAAATTACGTACTCCAAATTGCTGCCCTTTTAATCATTATTCAATACCAACAAGTTCCGTTCATTGCTTGAACATGTTGCCATATATAGCGTATTTATGTTGCCAGACGCTAGCTTTATCTCTGAATCAACAGTTTATTTGCTTTTTGATATCCACGTGGTAAGAGCTGACCTTTTGAAGCGCGTTTACCCATATATTTTTGTAGATCATCACCTTTTAGTTTTAGATGCTGTTGACCTGCAACCACCTGAATTATTTCATCTAAGTTCAGGGTTGTCATGGATAAAATTTGCTCTTTGGCCTCAAGTTGTATCAACTTATTACCTTTACCTTTATTTAAATTCGGTAGTTCTGCCAAATCTAAAATTAACAAACGCCCTGCTGAGCTGAGTACAGCCAAATGTGTCATATTTTTTGCAGAGATGAGTGGTAAAGCTTTTGCCTTATCAGGCACCGTTAAGAACGTTTTACCTGCTTTAGCATTGGTATCTAGTTGTTTGACTTGAGTTTTAAAACCATAACCCGATGTACTTGCAGCAATCAGTTCAGATTCATCATCATCTAAATAAACCTGAATAAACGCTACACCGCTTGCCGGAGCTAGTTTAGAGCTGAGTGGATCGCCCAAACCTCTTGCTGAAGGTAGACTGCTGATTGGCAAGGCATAACTACGCCCTGTTTCATCAAGGAAATAAACTCGCTGATTGGTTTTACCTACGGCATGACTTAAATATTGATCCCCTGCTCTATAGTTGAGGTTCTCAGCATCAACATCCGCACCTTTTGCTGCACGAATCCAACCTGCTTCCGATAACACAACGGTCACCGTTTCAGCTGGCATTAAATCTTGTTCTCTAATTTGAACAGCTTCAGCACGTGCGACGATTGGAGAACGACGTTCATCACCAAACTTCTTGGCATCTTCTTTTAGTTCACCAATAATCAGATTTTTCAAAGACTCGGGATTTTCCAATTGTTCACGAATAATGGCAGCTTTCGCAGCAAGCTCATCTTGTTCATGACGGATTTCCATTTCTTCAAGTTTTGCTAAGTGACGTAATTTAAGCTCTAAAATTGCTTCTGCTTGAATCTCATCAATATTGAAATGTTCCATCAACACTGGTTTAGGCTGATCTTCTTCACGAATAATACGAATGACAGTATCAATATCAAGATAAGCAATTAAAAGACCTGCCAAAATATGCAAGCGCTTTTCAATACGATTTAAATGGTACTGTAAACGGCGAGTTACCGTTTTTTTACGGATCTCGATCCATTCGAGCAAAATACGTCGAATCGATTTAACTTGAGGGCGACCATCTTCGCCAATCATATTTAAATTGACACGATAGCTTGATTCTAAATCGGTGGTCGCAAATAAGTGACTCATCACCGCTTCCGCATCAATACGGTTAGAGCGCAGTACAATCACGAGTCGTGTTGGATTTTCATGATCTGACTCATCACGAATATCCACCACCAAAGGCAGCTTTTTAGCCTGCATTTGGTCAGCAATTTGAGTAATCACTTTAGAACCAGATACCTGATATGGCAGCTCAGTAATTACGATTTCATGTTTTTCAACGGCATACACCGCTCGCATGCGGTAACTACCACGACCAGTAGTCTGGATTTTCAACAACTCTTCTGGTGGAGTAATAATTTCAGCTTTGGTTGGCAAATCCGGAGCCGGAATATATTCAGCTAATTTCTCATCTGAAGTTTGTGGGTTACGAATTAAAGCAATTGTCCCCTTCACAACTTCACGCAAATTATGCGGTGGAATATCGGTCGCCATACCAACCGCAATACCGGTTGTGCCGTTGAGTAGAATATTAGGTACACGCGCGGGCAAAGTGATCGGTTCTTTTAACGAACCATCAAAGTTATCTTGCCATTCACTAGTGCCCTGACCCAATTCACTCAGCAATAATTCACTATAAGCAGACAGTTTGGCTTCGGTATAACGCATCGCCGCAAACGACTTAGGATCGTCAGGTGAACCCCAGTTACCTTGACCTTCAATTAAAGGATAACGGTAACTAAATGGCTGAGCCATTAATACCATTGCTTCATAACACGCCGAGTCACCATGTGGATGGTATTTACCGAGTACATCACCCACTGTACGCGCTGATTTTTTTGGCTTACCACTATTTTTTAGCCCTAACTCACTCATGGCATAGACAATACGGCGCTGTACAGGCTTTAAGCCATCACTGATATGCGGCAATGCACGATCCATAATGACGTACATGGCATAATTCAAGTAAGCCTGTTCAGTAAATTCGGCTACAGAGCGGTTTTCTGTCGCATGATGCGCAAGGCTGGTCATAGTCAGCTTATCTTCCAAATCAGTCGTTATTTTGAGTGTATTATGCTAAGTGGGCTATGGTACAGACACAAGAGGGACTATGTCACCTGAGCGTCAAATTATGTCTTATCTCTCTATATTTTTAGTCACTTGCTATAAAGTTAGGCAGAAACTATAGCCCGATCGACTCTAGTCTTTTACCTTGAGTCTCTTCACCTAATATCAAAATTACTAAAGCCACGGCAAGTAAAACAACAGTAAACATCATAAAAACGTGATTAAACCCATTTTTGGCGACCATCATATGTGTCACAACCATTGGGGCAACAATTCCACCGATACGCCCCATTGCCGATGCCCAGCCCGAACCAAAGGCACGAATATTGGCTGGATATTGTTCCGGCGTATAAGTATATAACACGCCCCATGCACCCAAATTAAAGAATGACATGAGACAACCCCAAAACATAATGCTATTTACACTGTGGGCTTGTCCAAAGAAATATGCAGACAAGGCACAAAAACCGATAAATGCAGCAAGTGTAATTTTTCGGCCTAAACGCTCAACAAACCATGCTGCTGCCAAATAGCCCGGTAGCTGTGCCAAAATCATAAGCAATACATATTCAAATGATTTGACAACATCATAGCCTTGTTTGACTAATAAACTTGGCAACCAAGTAAAAATACCATAATAGGAATAGACAATTCCGAACCAGATAAGCCAGAGCATTAAACTTCGGCGTGCAAACTGCCCACTCCAAAGCTGTTTAAATGAAACTTTTTGTCGTATCGACACAGGCACGACTTCAATGTGCTGAACAATTTGAACACAAGCTTCAGCTTCAAGTTTTTGTACTAATGCATGTGCTTCTTCAATACGACCACGGTTAATCAAATACGGTACTGACTCAGGGATTTTTTTCCAAATGACTAAAATATAAATTAGGGGTAAACCACCCATTAAAAAGGCAATATGCCAACCAAACTTAGGAATAATAAAATAAGAAATGAGCGCAGCAACTAACCAGCCTAACCCCCAAAAACTTTCTAGCAGTACAATAAAACGACCACGTACATGGGCAGGTACATATTCACTGACCAGTGTGACCGCTACAGGTAGTTGACCACCTAGTCCCAGCCCAACAATAAACCGAAAAATTAATAGCCACTTCAGATCTGGAGCAAAGGCACACAAAGCAGTTGCAATACTATAAATGGCCATCGTCATCGCAAATACAGTTTTTCGGCCAAAACGGTCTGCTAGAGCGCCCGAACAAACTGCCCCGATTGCCATCCCCACAAAACCAATACTGACAATCCAGCCACTTTCAACGGGTGTTAATGACCAGTCTTTAACAAGGGTCGTCATAATAAAAGCAATAATGCCGGTATCCATCGCATCAAACATCCAGCCTAATCCAACTACCCACAAAAGTGTGTAGTGGAATTTGCCAATTGGAAGATTTTGTATACGTGAAACCAGATCCATAGGAGTAACTCTACTGGAAAGAATAAGTGAGCAATATAATATTTAATTGTTATATCATGCCCACATGAAGTTCGGCATGTTTAATGTTCATCGGTTGAAGAAGCCGATTCAGCGTCATCATCTTTATATATAAATTTAGGCATTTCCAAACCAAAATAAATGGCGATTAAACGAAGCGTAAAACCAAATACCAAGGTTGAAATAACGGTAAGTTCTAAACTTAACCCTAAGTCCAGACAGACCCAATAACAAATGACCGCAACAAAAGAAATACTCGCGTAAAGCTCACGGCGGAACACAAACGGGACATCGTTACATAAAATGTCACGCAAAATTCCTCCAGACACTCCAGTCAAAACCCCAGCGACAGCCGAGACCACAAAACCATGGCCCATTTGTAAGGCAATCTGACAACCAATAATGGTAAATCCAATCAGACCTAAAGCATCTAGCACCAAGAAAATGTTATGTAAATGGCGCATCCATTTAGCAATGATGATGGTAACAAAGGCAGCACAACACGTTAAAACCAAATATTCAGGATGTTTTACCCAAGTTAAAGGATAGTGCCCAAGCAATACATCACGTACTGAACCACCACCCAAAGCTGTCACACAGGCAATTAATACCACACCAAACCAGTCCATACTCCGTCGCCCAGCAGACAATGCCCCTGTCATAGCTTCGGCAGTAATCGCAATAATATAAATAACGGTGAGTAACATTGCCCTTTCCTTCAGGCCAAACGGTGCGCGTATTTTAAGATAAAGTTATAGGAATTGTGCACAGCATTGTTTAAATTTTTTTCCTGAACCGCAGATACAAGGCTGTTTCATCGTGACCTGCATATCGACCGTCGGATCAAGGAAAAACCATTGTTGTTGGTGATATACAAAATGTGAAACTTCATGATGGATTTGAGCACTTTTTCCATCATGATAATGAGCCTTAAACTCCACTTGTGCATGGGTCTTATCTAACTTTTCTTTGGCTTGTATAACTTCTAAACCGAGCCATTGATTTTGTTTGCTCCAGTCACGAATTGCCTCTTTATCAAGCGCAGCTTGCTGACCTAAAGCAGTCGTTTGAACAATATAATCAATGTGCTGCAATGCGAAAGCACTATAACGCGAGCGCATAAGCTGTTCTGCAGATAGAGCCTTCACTGTGCCTAAATGTAAAGGCTCACAGCAATCTACATAGTTTCCCTTTCCACATGGGCAGGTTTGTTGTGTCATTCAGTATTTCTCAAATAAAAAAATAGCTCAAAGTTGAGCTATTTTATGGTGTTTCTAAACTTAGAACGCAATTTAATCTTTCGATTCATCTTGTTCGATAGAAACAATATGAACTTTCTCGATTTTATGCCCTTCCATCGTCACGACTTCAAAGCGGTAACCATCAGCTTCAACCGCTTCACCATTTTCAGGTAAACGTCCTAAATGGAATAACAAATAACCCGATAAAGTAGAATATTGCTCACTTTCATCAACTAAATCACGACCAAGTAAAAGCGAAACATGGCGAATGTCCGTTGAACCTTCAAGTATTAAAGAGCCATCTTCTAAACTTTCAGCTGCTGCATCAAGTTCATCTTCATCAGGGAACTCGCCCGCAATTGCTTCTAAAATATCAATTGGCGTTGCAATACCTTCGATTGAACCATATTCATTTAAAACAATCGCCATTTGTAAAGGAGCCTGACGTAACTGCTCCATCACCATAAGCACTTGAGCATTTTCATGCACAATAACTGGTTCACGTAAGTGCTTTTGAAAATCGACAACACCCGTTTCAATAAAGTTATTTAAAACTTTATGCGTAAGCGCGATACCTTCAATATTATCAAGCTCACCACGAGCAACGATTAAACGTGAATGTGTCATCGACATTAAACGTTCTTTTAATACTTCCGGTTCATCATCCAAGTCAATCCATTCAAGTTCAGGTCTTGGTGTCATCACCGACTTTACTGGACGCTCAGATAATCCAAGTACGCCTTGTACAAGCACACTATGGTAAGCACCATTTTCTTCATCGAAAACTTCGTCAGCAAAAGCTTGGGTTGCCAAAACGTCTTCTTTATCAGCCGCTTGAGAGTCCGAAGTAGAACTACTGTTCTTACTCCCTAACATACGTAAAACTGCAGATGCTGTGCGATAACGTAAATCGGTGGTGGTCACTAACTTTTCTTGATTGTGACGCATGGTTTGATTGATCATTTCTACTAAAATTGAGAAACCAATCGCAGCGTATAAATAACCCTTCGGAATATGGAAACCAAAACCTTCCACAACCAAAGAGAAACCAATCATCATTAAGAAGCCAAGACACAGAATAACAACGGTTGGATGCTTATTCACAAAGTCCATGAGGGGTCTTGAAGCCCACAACATGATACCCACAGCAATCACAACAGCAACCATCATGATTGACAGTTCTTTGACCATACCCACAGCAGTAATCACGCTGTCTAGTGAGAATACGGCATCAAGCACAACAATCTGGACAATTACCATCCAGAAAGCAGCATGGACGGGGTTATCTTCTTTATGAAGCTGTTTACCTTCCATTCGCTCATGCAATTCCATAGTGCCTTTAAATAACAGGAACACACCACCGAACAGTAAAATCAAATCACGACCAGAAAATGGATGGCTAAAAATATGGAAAAGTGGTTGGGTGAGTGTCACGACCCAAGCAATTGAAGCCAAGAGGATAAGACGCATTCCCAAAGCGAGTATTAAACCCACTATACGTGCCTTAGTACGTTGTTCTGGCGGCAACTTTTCAGCCAAAATCGCAATAAAGACGAGGTTGTCGATCCCCAGTACGATTTCAAGAACAATTAATGTAGCTAAGCCTACCCAAGCAGAGGGATCAGACATCCATTCAAAGATCATTGATCCTGCTCCTGTGCTGGGTGAGTTTTATCTTTATTGGGCAACGCAACAGGCATGCCTAGACAAAGGGGGAATAATGTTTTTTTAAGACAAGAAATTAAAACGGAGCGACTACAACCACTACCCATATTTGTTCATATGTTGTTAAACGAATTTTCAGTATAGGCAAGATTTAACATAAATTCATCATTTTTATTTACTCATGATCGGTATTCACCAAACCCATACAAAACATGAATCTTTCATATAAAACTGCTTATAAAGTTGTCATATTTTTTGCTTAGTGTAGACAAGAAATATGAACGTGATAAGGTGAAAATAAAACAATGAATAGCGTATTAACAATGGCAGTAAATGATTCACCAGTAACAGCTGTAAAAACAACACAACCTCTTATTGCATTATATTGTGGTTCACGAGCAGGAAATAAACCGATTTATCGCGAAAAAGCAATTGAGCTAGCAAGCGGAATTGCTGAACAAGGTTTTGGCCTCGTCTATGGCGGTGCTAGCATTGGTTTAATGGGTCAAGTTGCAGAAAGCGTACTTGCCAATGGTGGAGAAGCTGTAGGTGTCATTCCTGAATTTATGCTTGATTATGAAGTGGCACATGCAGGACTTACCGAGTTACATGTCGTAGAAACGATGCATGAACGTAAAGCCATGATGGCAGAACGCGCGAGTGCCTTTATCGCACTACCTGGCGGTTTAGGAACATTCGAAGAAATTTTGGAAATTGCGACTTGGGGACAACTCAACCAGCACCAGAAACCTATGATTTTATATAACGTAAATGGTTTTTATAATGCATTAATTGCTCAGTTAGACCATGCTGTGCAAGAAGGCTTCCTTCCTCTTCAGCACCGAGCTAAATTAATTGTATGTGAAGAAATTGATCAGATTTATAACGTCATTAAAAACTTAAAAATGCCAAAAAGATTTGTTGTGTAATCTCTTTAATCTCCTAAAAAGCGGTTCTTCCGCTTTTTTTGTTTTAACTATTTTCACCATTGCCTTCAAAAGTAATTAGATTTAGTAAAGGGGTACTCAACATTGTCTTACTTTTTTTAAATGCAATTTGTTTTACACTAGGCCAAAACGTTAATTTTCAAATGTTATGAATGCCACGCCGACTCATCAAGCCTTACAACCTGAATATCGCCTACTGGTTCTTTTGGTTTCCATTGGCTTTTTTATGCAGGCATTAGATACAACGATTGTAAATACTGCTATTCCTGCAATGGCACATCATTTAAATGAAGATCCACTACATATGCATAGTGTAGTGGTCGCTTATGTTTTATCTGTAGCTACTTGTATTCCTTTAAGTGGATGGTTGGCCGATCGTTTTGGTGTTAGAAATACGTTTTTGTCAGCTATTATTATTTTTACGCTTGCATCCTTAGGTTGTGGCCTCTCTCAAAGCCTTAATGAGCTTTTGTTTTTCAGGGTGATTCAGGGTGTTGGCGGCGCATTACTACTTCCCGTTGGCCGTTTATCACTTTTAAAAATTATTCCCCGTACTCAATTTTTAGCTGCCATGAGCTTAATGAGTCTGGCAGGTCTACTTGGGCCTTTGGCTGGCCCAACACTCGGTGGTTGGTTAGTCGAGGTTGCAACTTGGCACTGGATTTTCCTTATTAATATCCCGATGGGTATATTGGGTATTTTAATGACCTTAAAGGTTATGCCAAATGTAAAAGAACCTACCGTTAAAACATTTGACTTGATTGGTTTCGTACTCTTAGTCGTTGCCATGATTGGTTGGTCTTTAGGCATTGAACATTTAGCATCACCTCAATATTCAAAATGGTTCAGCATTTCATTGTTAGTCATCGGCGTAATCGCGACACTTTGGTATGCTTATCATTCACATACTCATCAAAATGCATTATTCCGTAGCCGATTGTTTAAAAATAAAATTTTTGCGATTGGTATTTTAGGTAATTTCTTCGCCCGCTTTGGGGGGAATGCCTTACCTTTTGTTCTACCACTCATGTTGCAAGTCGCTTTTGGTTTCGAACCCTTTATTGCGGGTTTAATGATGATTCCATTGGTATTAGGGTCACTTTTTTCTAAACCGATTGTTAGACCTATTATTCAGAGACTGGGTTATCGACGTTTTCTTTTAATTAACACCATATTGGTCGGGCTATGTATTGCATCTTTTGCAATGATGACTGCGGATACCCCAAGCTGGCTTAGAGCATTGCACTTTTTCTTATTTGGCATCTTAAACTCATTACAGTTTGTAGGGATGAATACACTCACCTTAAAAGATTTACCCCAGCAAGATGCGAGTAGCGGCAACAGCTTTTTATCAATGATTATGATGCTTTCAATGAGTATTGGGGTTGCGCTAGCAGGTACACTTATTAATGTATTTACCAATTATTACGGCACAGCTCATGTCACAACCGCCTTCCATATTACTTTAATCTGTTTAGGCTCTATCAATGTCATTACTGCGCTTATTTTTTGGCAAATTCCAAAAAATACGCCTGTATAAGCTGTTGCATTTTTAGCATGGTTTCTCGCTCCTGAATCACGCTATGATGTAAACATGATATTTACAATGAGTTTTGCATGACCAAGCTGGCAAAAACCTTTTCTGCACCACGCTACAACACCCTAATCGGGCTTGTTTTAGCTTGTGTTATGGGGGTTCTCTCTTACTTTGGTCTGTTCTATCAACAAAAAGCACTTGCTCAAGATTATCCAGTTCAAGGTTTTGATATATCTCATCATCAAGACGATATTAACTGGAAAAAAATCTCTCCTGAAAAGTTTCAGTTTGTTTATTTAAAAGCAACGGAAGGTGGGGATTTTAGAGACCAGAAATTTCAGGAAAATTGGCTCAAAGCACGCGAGCGTGGTTTTCATGTGGGTGCTTATCATTTTTATCGTTTATGTCGTGATGGTAAAACACAAGCCGAAAATTTTATTGCAACCGTTCCAAATAAAACCGATGCCCTTCCCCCTGTAATCGATCTTGAATATGACAGTAGCTGCATTAACACCCATACCAAGGAACAATTAATTAAAGAAATAGGTATCATGCATGACCGCCTAAAACAGCATTATGGCAAACAACCCATCTTTTATATTTCTAAAACTTTTTACCACATTGTCTTAATCGGTAATTTCCCAAATACACCTCTGTGGGTCAGAGACTACGAAGGAAAACCTGAACTCAAAGACAAGAGAAAATGGCTCTTTTGGCAACATAGTAATCAAGGTAAAATTGAAGGCATGACAAAGCCGGTAGACTTAAATGTTTATGAGGGTTCAGTCAAAGAATGGCATCAATTTTTACAGCAGCAAGGCATCGTGAAAGCACAATAATATGCGCAAAATCATTCATATCGATATGGATGCCTTTTATGCATCGGTCGAATTACGAGAGCGGCCTGACTTAAAACATCTTCCTGTCGTTATCTCATCACATCATCCGCGGGCCGTTATCGCAGCAGCTTCTTATCCTGCTCGGGAGTTCGGTTTACGCTCTGCCATGTCTATGAGCCAAGCAAGAAAACTATGCCCTCAAGTTGTTATTATCGAACCTAACTTTGAAAAATATCGTACAGTTTCAGCCCAGATTCATAGTATTTTTCAGCAATATACGTTGCTTATTGAACCTTTATCTTTAGACGAAGCCTACTTAGATGTCACTGAAAATTTAAAGCAAATCGCAAGTGCGACTGAAGTTGCCATGCATATTCGGGAAGATATTTTTAGGCTAACAGGGCTGACTGCATCAGCCGGTGTAGCTCCAAATAAATTCTTGGCTAAAGTTGCTTCTGACTGGAACAAGCCAAATGGCTTGTTTGTGATAAAACCTTCTCAGGTAGCTAGTTTTATTCAAGACTTACCCTTAAAAAAAATTCCGGGTGTGGGCAAAGTTACCCAAGAAAAACTGCAACAACTTGAATTACATACGCTAGGTGATTTACAAAAAATTGAAGAAGCTGTTTTAGTTCATCATTTTGGTAAATATGGACAACAGCTTTATCTATATGCACAAGGTATCGATAACCGCCCCGTACAAGCTGAACGCGCTCGTCAACAAATTTCTAAAGAAACCACCTTTGATAGTGATTTTACATTGGCACAATGTCAGCCGTACTGGCATGGTTTAGTTGAAAAAGTCTGGCAAATCCTAGAAAAAAAACAACTTAATGCGCGTGGTGTAAGTATTAAGCTCAAACTCAAGAATTTTCAAACTCTACAGCACAGTAAAAGTTTTAAAAATCCGATTCATTCTCAACAAGACCTGATTCAAGTTTTATTCTTACTTTTGAATGAGATGCATATTCCCGACAACTTTCAATTTCGTCTTATTGGTATTGGCGTTTACCAATTACAGACTAAAGCTGATGACTTTCAGCTGACTCTATTGTAGTTGATGCTTTTTTATTCAAAAGAACAAGTTTTAAACAAAAACAATTCCCTTTTGATCAAAGTTTGAAGTAATCTAATCAGCGCATATCCATTACCCATGTATTTGCAACATGCCAAAGCAACCTTTACTTTCGGCATATCGTCCTGTGATTGGCGTGACGACCAAATCCGAATATTACAGGGCACCTACAGTACATGGGCCTATGTCCATTCTTAACAACACAACAATAAACTACTGAAATTCTTTGACGCTTGCTTGCGCCTACCTATTAACTCTTCATAAAATCTTACCTATTCAATAAAGAACTTTAGAGCATTTTTATGACGGTAAAACGCTTACACGTGACTTCAAGATATTGTGAAGTTGCGATTTCAGGTAACTTGGTGCATTTAGCAGGACAACTCGCTGATGATACCAGTGTCGACATTACAGCACAGACTCAACAGACTTTAGATAATATTGATCGTTTACTTGCTGAAGCGGGCACGGATAAAAGTCATATTCTTTCTGTAATGATTTTTCTAAAAGATATTGAAACGGACTATGCAGCCATGAATGCTGTATGGGATGCATGGATTAGTAAAGACAACCCACCTGCTCGTACTTGTGTCGAATCTAAACTTTATGCACCTGAGGTGCTTGTAGAAATGACCGTTGTTGCGGTACTTCCTTAATTCTTATTAAGTTTAATCAAAAAAAGAGCAATATTTATAGCGATATTGCTCTTTTTTCATACTTTAAAAATTTCTGATATCAGCATTTTTTTCAAATCTTCTTTAATGAGTCCTAAAAATTAAATTGCGATAATATCTACTTATAACGTCTAAGACTTCACAAAAGCATTCGAGATTCTTTCTAGTTGAGGCGTGGCGTGCAAAGTTGCCATCTCTGATTCAGGTGTCAATAAATCTCTTCTTAAATCATGATAGTCAGGCACGCTGCTATAGCGTAATACACGGTAGCCTGCTAACTGGAGTAAACGACGTTCATACTGTTGATGTGCACGGCGTAAACCATTTTCCTCAAGCATAACCACAACAAAAACTTGATAATTTTGATCAAGCACAACAAAGTCAGCCGTCATATTTTGATATTTACGGCGAGTATGGGCATATTTAGTTGTTAATAAAGCATCAAAAGAAACATGAGCTAATACAGTAAATTTTGGCAATACTGTTTGTAAACGAGTTAATGTCACCTGTTCATGACTACTTAACACAGCACGGCGTTTTAAAGCACTGTCTTGTTGGTGCTTTCTTGAGAGACTTTTTGCCGCCATAACGACAGTCAAAAAGAGTAATAAAATCGTAATTAAATAGTACATGGGTCCAATCCTTTAAGTTTTTTATAATGATTTTGCTAGAGCACGCTTTGTTTTAATTGATAACGACACAGCCGTTTTTTAAAAGGTTCACTTAGTAATTTCACTTGTAGTTATCAAGCTTGGCTTAAATTTAGCCATACTCACATTATTTATAATCATAGAATCAACAACAATCAAGTGCAACTCGTCAGATTTTTAGAATTTATCATTTTTCATTACATTTTTTAGGTTAAAAATTCCAAAAATCTCACTATACGATTTTAAGCATGCTCTTCAGAAACAAAAAAGGCTCTGTTTAAGAGCCTTTTTTATCATTATCCACGAGCTTTTGATTTTGGTTTACTTTTCCCACTAAACGGCCTTTTTTCGCCAGTTTCACGAGGAGGCAAACCTGTATGTTGGGTTAGAACCTGTCCCTTTTGTGGACGTTTCTGATTTGAATGATTATTCGTTTGTTGGCTATTCCGTTTAACCGAATCACCTGCCGTAGACGAGTTTTTCTTACGCGCAGATTTATATTCCCCTTCAGTACCTTTAGGTTGATACGTCGGAATTAAATGCTGCTTTGAATTACCAATTAAATCAGCGCGGCCCATTTCTTTTAGGGCTTCACGAAGTAATGGCCAGTTGTTTGGATCATGGTAACGCAAGAATGCTTTATGCAGACGACGACGTTTTTCACCTTTTACAATATCAACTTTTTCAGTATAGCGAGCGACTTTAGCAAGTGGGTTTTTACCCGAATAATACATGGTCGTTGCCGTTGCCATAGGTGAAGGATAGAAAGTCTGTACCTGATCGGCACGGAAGCCATTCTTTTTCAACCAAATTGCAAGGTGCATCATGTCATAATCTGAAGTACCCGGATGTGCAGCAATAAAGTAAGGAATTAAATATTGCTCTTTTCCAGCTTCTTTACTGAAACGATCAAACATTTGTTTGAAACGATCATACGTACCAATACCCGGTTTCATCATCTTAGATAACGGGCCTTGTTCTGTATGCTCTGGCGCAATTTTTAAATAACCACCAACGTGGTGTTGTACCAGTTCTTTGACATATTCAGGGTTGAGTACAGCAAGGTCATAACGTAAACCTGAACCAATCAGAATCTTCTTCACACCTTTAATCGCACGTGCTTTACGATAAAGCTGCACTAACGGCGCATGATCGGTATGTAAGTTTTGACAAACGCCCGGATATACACAAGAAGGTTTACGACAGTTCTTTTCAATTTCTGGATCTTTACAGTGCAAACGGTACATGTTTGCCGTTGGACCACCTAAATCTGAAATAATGCCGGTGAAGTTTGGTGCCGTATCACGAATTTTTTCAATCTCACGTAAGATCGAATCTTCCGAACGGTTTTGAATAATACGCCCTTCATGTTCTGTAATAGAACAGAATGTACAGCCACCAAAACATCCACGCATAATATTGACCGAGAATTTGATCATATCAAATGCTGGGAAACGAGCGTCTCCATAAGTAGGATGTGGCAAACGTGCATAAGGTAAATCAAACACATAATCCATTTCCTCAGTCGTTAGAGGAATTGGAGGTGGGTTAATCCAAACATCACGCTCACCATGACGTTGCACCAAAGCACGGGCATTACCAGGGTTGGTTTCAAGGTGCAAAATACGGTTTGCATGCGCGTAAAGCACTTGGTCATTCGCCACTTCTTCAAAAGAAGGCAAGCGAATGACTGCCAACTCTCGTGGTGGTAATTTGTGTTTAATTGCTTTTGATGGCGCTGGCTTTAATTGTACGATTTGAGTGTCGTCGTCTAGCTTATCGCCTTCATGCACAATTGGATTGGCAACAATCTCTTTTTGGAAGTTTTGATACTGAGCTAAAGAGTTACCTTTTTCTTTTTCAACCTCACAGCCATCAATATCTTCTGTCATGACATATGGGTTAATAATTGGATCAACACGCCCAACTGTATCTACATCATTACTCGCAACTTCAACAAACTTCGCTTTTGATGCTTTGTTATGTTTATTAATAATAAATGCTGTACCACGAACATCAGTAATCTCGTAGATTTTTTCACCTTTAGCCAAACGATGCATCACATCAATAATGGCACGCTCACCATTACCATACATGAGCAAATCGGCTTTTGAGTCCATCAAAATCGAACGACGGACTTTATCTGACCAATAATCATAGTGCGCAATACGACGTAAACTACCTTCAATACCACCTAATAACACTGGTACATCAGGGAACGCTTCACGACAACGTTGGCAATATACGGTTGCTGCACGGTCAGGACGTTTGTTTGGTTCATTGTTTGGAGAATATGCATCATCCGAACGGATTTTACGATCTGCCGTGTAACGATTAATCATCGAGTCCATATTACCTGCGGTCACACCCCAAGCAATCGTTGGCTTACCTAAAACGCGGAAGCTTTCAACATTGGTCCAGTCTGGCTGCGCAATAATACCGACACGGAAACCTTGTGCTTCAAGTACACGGCCAATCACACCCGAAACAAATGATGGGTGGTCAATATAAGCATCGCCACAGACTAAAATAAAGTCACATGCATCCCAGCCGAGTTGGTCCATTTCTTCTCGTGACATCGGCAAAAATGGCGCTGGTTCAAAACACGACGCCCAATATTTGTCGTAATCAAACAGCGCTTTTGGCGCAGTTTGCATGGTATAAGCGGTAGACATGGCTTGCGAATCTCGGCTAGCAGATGAAGGAGAGACATCTAAAGATGAAAGCCGATCATTTTAACATGAATTTCATTCATTTTCCTTGTTTATAAAACATACGAAAACAATAATATAAAAATTAATTTGATTAAAGTTTATTCAATATTTTTATTCTCAGAATAAATACGGCGAAATAAAATCCGCCGTAGTTTTAACACAAGTTATTTATAGGTATTAGAACAAAGCTTTTGGTAAACGAATTTGAATAATCTCGTTATCATCAGCCAGTTTTGCATTACGCCCTGAAGAGCCTGGGAAGTTATTGTCATTTAGTACCGTGAGCGTTGTGCCATTTTCAATAATCACATCTTCAATCGTTTCAAATGGGAAAGCAAAAACCTGTCCTGTACCAATATCCCCTGCACGTGCTGTGCCATACAGCATATTTGGGTTAGCAATTTTGTTTAAGTCGACTAGATCTTCACGGCTTACTAGCTGTCCTGACTCATTCAGCTTAATACGGATTAATTTTTTATATCCACCTAAATTATTCTGAGTCGCATCACGCTCAATAATAATGCCTTCTTTATCATTAAAGAGTTGGAAATCACCAATATTGGTTGCCTTGCTGTCTAACTGGAACCAATAATATTTTCCTGTATAGGCTTTTTTCTTAATATCGAATTGCGAAATCAGCAACTGTCTTTCCGTTTCTCGAATGGATTTAATCGGCTTTTCTATAAGAGTGTAAAGATATTGCCCATCTGGCGAAATTGCCATTCCTTCAAAGCCACCACTTTGCTGAACCAGAGGTTCTACAAAATTAATTTGTGCTTTATTAAACTGATTTTGTGGAGAACGTAATTCTTGCGTCGGATTTAATGGATTTGGTAGAGGAATGGGTGCATCTAATAACACGCCATTCGCTGAAAAATGAAGTAAATAAGGTCCAAACTCATCCCCAATCCAATAAGTGCCATCACTAGTACGTTGCATCGATTCGGGGTCAAAATCAGCACCCGTTAGTAACCGCTCAGGGGTATTACCATTTACAATATTAAATGGGACTAATTTATTTGGATCACGCAATTGAATAAAGCTTTGTACAGTCACTTGACCTGTACCTTTGGTTTTAGTTTTGAAGTCAGGTTTTAACTTATAAATACGAAGTAAAAAGTCTGCTGAATTATCTTGAGTACCAAAACCGTTATCAGCCATTGCCATATAACTGCCATCTTCATTTTTTAATGCAGCAGAAAAGCCTTGTACAGGTTGACCTTTAAATGGAGGATAAATGCCATTTGCTCCTTTTACATATGCACCAGAGTCTGGACCAGCAGCATAGGTTTCGACAGGTAATTTGGCAAAAGAAATTAAGGTGGGTTCAGTAACATTTTCAGTTGGTGGCGTTTGTTCTTGATCGTTATTATCATTACATGCCGTCAATCCTAAACTGGCACAACACAATAATGCTACTAAAGTTTTTTTGCTCATAATTTTATCCAATTGGTAAAAAATTAAGCAAATTTAATCAAGCTTCTATGAAGTTTTTGCTTCAAAAAGATGAAATCTTTATGGCGAAAATATGACAGCGAACTGTTCAATATCCAAAATTGTATTCCTTCAGGAAACGCAGATTAAAGTTTTGTTGGCTGATATTCTCCAGCAATTGCTGCTTTCAAAAATTTCTGGAACGTTGGACATTTCATATGATTTTCAGCGGGACATACCGCAGCATGCTCTAATCCTTGACTAATAAAATGTAACCGCTTTGCCATTTGCTCTAATTGTTCAGCTTTTTCTTTTAATTTTTGCCTATCAAGATCTGGTTTACCATCTTGTCCAAACATTGTTGCGATTTCATTTAAAGAAAAACCCGCAGCACGGCCTAAAGCAATGAGTGCCAGTTGATCAAGCACTTGTTTCCCATACTGCCGACGTAAACCTTGTCGTCCTATCGACTTAATTAATCCTTTCTCTTCATAAAAACGTAGCGTTGCTGTTGTGACTTTTGCCTTTTTAGCGACTTCACCGATATCCATAACAACCTCTTGACTTCAAGTGAACTTGAACTTGCACAATAAATTTATCACGTTTCATATGTATAAAAGTAAGGTGTAAAAATGAATATCTCCACATTGTTCTTACAAGCTTTATATCTTGGTGTTGGTGCAACAGTATTTATGGATATTTGGCTGTTAATACTAAAAATATTTAAGATTCCGACCTTAAATTTTGCCTTTCTTGGACGATGGTTCGGTTGGATATTTCAAGGGAAACTCATCCATCCATCTATTGCACAAAGTCCTCAAGTTAAAGGTGAATATTTATTAGGTTGGATAACACACTACAGTGTCGGGGTTATTTTTGCATTCAGCTTTCTTTTAATTATAGGGGAAACTTGGCTCATTCATCCTCAATTCTACTTAGCACTTCTGTTTGGATTAATCACAGTTCTCATTCCTTTTTTTATTATGCAACCTGCCATGGGTAGTGGTTTTGCTTCATCAAAAACACCTCATCCTTTTTTGAATTGCTTCAAAAGTTTACTTAACCATAGTGTTTTTGGCTGTGGTTTATATCTCACTGCAAAACTATTTCAAATTTAAATAAAGCGGAAACTGCTCATGAAAACTGTTGCCATTATTTACTATAGTCGCCAAGGCCACACCCAATTTATTGCCCAGCAAATTCAAACTGGTATTTTGAGCCATCAAGATATTGAAGTAGATTTGCTTAATGCTGAAGATCTTATCAACACTCCAGAAATTCTTATCAAATATGATGGTTTAATTTGGGGATCTCCTACTTATTTAGGTGGAGTATCTTCTAAGTTAAAACAACTCATGGATGCAACGGGTCCATTATGGAAAAAACAGAACTTTAAAGGAAAATTGGCAGCCGGTTTTACCGTTTCCTCTCTTCCTGCTGGAGATAAACAATCGACACTAATTTCACTTTTTACCTTTTGTATGCAACATGGCATGTTATGGATCGGCAATCCAATTTTGCCAGAGCAGCATCAAGGTATTCCCTATGCTCAAGCAGCTAATCGTCTCGGTTCATGGTCAGGTTTAATGGCTCAACCTGAACACGGCAGTAATGCAAATGGATTTGATGAGGGAGACATAAAAACTGCTCAACAATTTGGGGAGAATTTTGCGTTAACCTTAAACGCCTACCATTAGACATAACACAATGAAAATACATGGGTTTTAATCTTCATGGTTTTATCAGAAATGATGTCTCTTATGATTTCAGGTATTTTAACTTTTCAAGGATTAGAGCTGAATTATGGTTTTCTTTTCATTGTGGTCATCTGCTGGGATGTTGGCTTTCCCAAGAGTTTTAATTTATGTTCTTATAACTCAGTAACGAGTCAACATCGTATTTAAGAAAGCTAAAAAGGGTATCTCTGTAAGTAAAAACCTACAAAACTTGCGGTAATTTGCGGATATTCAGCTTTAGTATTTTTTCATAATATATGAATCATAGAGAGACAGGATGTCTCATTGAAGAAGAATAAGAACGCAGGAAGCGGTAGTTGACAGGAGTTAGCTACATAAAGCTGAATACGAAGGAACCTCGACAGGATGTCGGGGTTTTTTCATTTCAGTTATACAAAATTCTTACTTTTTAGATGTGCTGAGCAACAGAACTGATATTGATCTGATTGTAATGCCTAAATACCATTGATTTCATTTAAAACTTGATTATTGGTTTTGTATTTTGCTTATCCCATCTTTAACCCAAAATCGTTTTGAACCAACACAATTACACATCTTTAGTCTCAAATTTTTTATTATTGCCTTAATGACAATAATGACGGGATGCACAAGCTTAGGTCCCAATAGCGGCTCATTTTCTTGGCGTTCAAATAAGCTCTCATCTGGTTTACAAAAAGCTTATTCCGTTCCACCGAGTACAGCGAATCGATTATCTCCACTGATTATCCAAAGTGCTGACAAATATAATGTTCCTCCACTTTTACTCGCGGCAGTCATCAGACAAGAGTCTAACTACAATAGTAATGCCCGTTCTCCAACTGGAGCTGTTGGACTAACTCAAATTATTCCAAGCTATTGGCAGCAAACTTGCGCTGGTAATTTATATGATGAATCTACTAATATCCAATGTGGTGCTTATATTTTAAATCATTACTATCAAACCGCAGATAGTTGGTTCAAAGCCACGGCTTATTATAATGTTGGGCCAACTGGTTATGAGAGAAGTTTCTGGACACGTCACAAAGCAAAAAAATATGCTCGATCTATTAAACATCATCAAAAGAATTTAAAAAGTGCGCTATAAATGAGATTAAATAAAAGCCCATCACTAGATGGGCTTTTTTATACAATTAATTTTATTCGTCGAATAAACCTTCAAATAACACAGAGGATAAATAGCGCTCACCACTATCTGGCAGAATAACAACAATCGTTTTACCAGCATTTTCAGGACGCTCTGCAATCTTTGCAGCGGCTGCCAATGCAGCTCCACTTGAAATACCCACTAAAATACCTTCTTGGGTTGCACAGTTTCTCGCCCATTGAATTGCTTCTTCACTACTCACTGGTAAAACTTCATCCACAAGGTCCAAATCAAGATTCTTTGGAATAAAGTTTGCACCAATTCCCTGAATTTTATGGGGTGCAGGCGTAATGCTCTCACCATTTTTAGTTTGCGTAATAATTGGAGATTCAGCAGGTTCAACTGCTACTGAATACAAAGGTTTATTTTGAACCTGTTCAAAATAACGAGAAATACCCGTAATCGTACCGCCAGTACCAACGCCCGCCACTAAAATATCGACTTGCCCACCTGTAGCTTGCCAGATTTCAGGACCAGTTGTGTCTACATGAATTTGAGGATTCGCTGGGTTTTCAAACTGTTGTGGCAAGAAATAAAGATCTGGCTGTTCAGTAGCTAAGCGTACAGCCTCATCAACTGCTCCTTTCATTCCCTTAGCGGGTTCAGTTAAAACCAAATTAGCCCCAAGAGCTTTTAATACTTTTCTACGTTCAAGACTCATACTTGCAGGCATAGTTAGAGTAATTGGATAACCTTTTGCCGCAGCAACAAATGCCAATGCAATACCAGTATTACCACTGGTTGGCTCAACAATATGCATGCCTTCTTTTAATACACCACGTTTTTCTGCATCTGCAATAAGTGCTGCTCCAATACGACATTTTACAGAAAATGCAGGGTTACGGCTTTCCACTTTTGCTAATACAGTAGCACCTGTTTTAATTAAACGATTAATGCGTACTAAAGGAGTATTACCAATAGCCTCAGCATTATTGGAATAAACTGCGATACCTAGATTGTTTGGTGTCGGGAATTGCTGATCAGTAGACATGTTATATCCTTATTAGATTTGGAATGATTCTGAACCATTATAGGCTTGTCAAATAAACAAGAAAGTAGAAAAAATTAAGCAATATAAAAAAGACCCTTATATTAGTATCATGTTGATTTAATTTACTAACTCGATAAATATAGACCAGCGTGAAAATAAAATAAGAGCCTCTAAATTAAAGATAATATAAAACATATATTTATATCTTTACAGTACTCATATTTTGGCTGAAAAAGCTTATCTTTATGCAAGATTAAAAATCATGTAGTTAATACTACCAAGGTTCACCCTCTCGCCAATCCGCACAAATAGTATCCTTCTCTGAACTATGTGATAGCAATTTTTTCACTTTAGTGCTCAAAGGATATAGCATAATTTCATAATCATCAGTTAGATAAGTAGAAGCATCTTGTTTGATGTACAAGTCCCCCCACCAAGTAGTCCAGCCTAATTTTTTATAAAATGCCTCATCTTCCGGTTGCAATGCCGCAAGCCCATATTCCAAGTCAGTTAATGCATCAGCTAAATATCTTAATAATTGTGATGCAAGCCCTTTACCTCTCATCTCATAATCGGTAGTCACATATTCTACATAAGCAGTTTTTACACTAACACTGCCATTTATGGTGAAAATTCTATCTGTCCATAAAGCATGTGAAACAATTTTTTCATTCAATATACCGACGACATGGATAGCTTTTTGCATAAAGGCATATTGGCTCCAAGGATCTTCCTCAAAAGCAGCAAAACTTAACTCAGCAATTTGCTGACGTTGCTTTTTATCTAGATCTTGGGCTGCAATAATTTTGAACTGCATAGATGAAAACTCAATTTTAGCTATTTATAGATTAAGCAAAGATTGGAATATTATGAAATGTTTTTTTAAAAACATAAGAAATGAGATATTTATTAGATTGAATTTAATGTTTTTCAGGCATAAAAAAACACCCCAATCTCTTTTGAGATTGGGGTGTTTGAATAATGAGCTGGCGATGACTTACTCTCACATGGGTAACCCCACACTACCATCAGCGCTAAGAGGTTTCACTTCTGAGTTCGGGAAGGGATCAGGTGGTTCACTCTTGCTATGGTCGCCAGCACAACTGTTATGGATACTTGCCTTGGTCTTATTGTCTGCCAATGCGTTTTCCAAATCTTTACAGATGGGCTGATTGAATCTGAACTTGTTCATTTTAACTAGTGGAATAACTAAATCAAGTTACTTAGTATGATAATGAATCGATTGATGCTTTATATACAACTGCTTGGGTGTTGTATAGTCAAGCCTCACGAGCAATTAGTATTGGTCAGCTTCACATATCGCTATGCTTCCACATCCAACCTATCAACGTCCTAGTCTCGAACGGCTCTTTAGAGGACATAAAGTCCTAGGGAAATCTTATCTTGAGGTAGGCTTCCCGCTTAGATGCTTTCAGCGGTTATCCCTTCCGAACATAGCTACCCGGCGATGCGACTGGCGTCACAACCGGTACACCAGAGGTTCGTCCACTCTGGTCCTCTCGTACTAGGAGCAGATCCTCTCAAATTTCCAGCGCCCACGGTAGATAGGGACCGAACTGTCTCACGACGTTCTAAACCCAGCTCGCGTACCTCTTTAAATGGCGAACAGCCATACCCTTGGGACCTGCTTCAGCCCCAGGATGAGATGAGCCGACATCGAGGTGCCAAACACCGCCGTCGATATGAACTCTTGGGCGGTATCAGCCTGTTATCCCCAGAGTACCTTTTATCCGTTGAGCGATGGCCCTTCCATACAGAACCACCGGATCACTAAGACCTACTTTCGTACCTGCTCGACTTGTGGGTCTCGCAGTTAAGCGCGCTTTTGCCTTTATACTCTACGCGTGATTTCCGACCACGCTGAGCGCACCTTCGTACTCCTCCGTTACTCTTTAGGAGGAGACCGCCCCAGTCAAACTACCCACCAGACACGGTCCTCGTCCCGGATAACGGGACAGAGTTAGAACCTCAACATTACCAGGGTGGTATTTCAAGGACGGCTCCATTGGAACTAGCGTTCCAACTTCAAAGCCTCCCACCTATCCTACACAAGTAAGGTCAAAGTTCAGTGTCAAGCTGCAGTAAAGGTTCACGGGGTCTTTCCGTCTAGCCGCGGGTACACTGCATCTTCACAGCGATTTCGATTTCACTGAGCCTCTGCTGGAGACAGCGCCGCCATCATTATGCCATTCGTGCAGGTCGGAACTTACCCGACAAGGAATTTCGCTACCTTAGGACCGTTATAGTTACGGCCGCCGTTTACTGGGGCTTCGATCAAGAGCTTCGCTTACGCTAACCCCATCAATTAACCTTCCAGCACCGGGCAGGCATCACACCCTATACGTCCACTTTCGTGTTTGCAGAGTGCTATGTTTTTAATAAACAGTTGCAGCGGCCTGGTTTCTGCGGCTGTCATCAGCTCAGGAAGCAAGTTCCATCACCAACAACAGCGTACCTTCTCCCGAAGTTACGGTACCATTTTGCCTAGTTCCTTCAGCAGAGTTCTCTCAAGCGCCTTGGTCTACTCGACCTGACCACCTGTGTCGGTTTCGGGTACGATTCCTGTGTAACTGAAGCTTAGAGACTTTTCCTGGAAGCATGGTATCAGCCACTTCACTGTACAAGTACAGCTTGCTATCGGATCTCAGTATAGAGTACCCCGGATTTGCCTAAGATACATACCTACATCCTTCCACCTGGACAACCAACGCCAGGCTGACTTAACCTTCTCCGTCCTCTCATCGCATTACACAGAAGTATTGGAATATTAACCAATTTCCCATCGACTACGCCTTTCGGCCTCGCCTTAGGGGTCGACTCACCCAGCCCCGATTAACGTTGGACTGGAACCCTTGGTCTTTCGGCGAACGGGTTTTTCACCCGTTTTGTCGTTACTCACGTCAGCATTCGCACTTCTGATACCTCCAGCATACTTCTCAATACACCTTCATCGGCTTACAGAACGCTCCCCTACCACTTGACTAATGTCAAATCCGCAGCTTCGGCACATAGTTTTAGCCCCGTTACATCTTCCGCGCAGGCCGACTCGACTAGTGAGCTATTACGCTTTCTTTAAAGGGTGGCTGCTTCTAAGCCAACCTCCTAGCTGTCTATGCCTTCCCACATCGTTTCCCACTTAACTATGATTTTGGGGCCTTAGCTGGCGGTCTGGATTGTTTTCCTCTTGACTACGGACGTTAGCACCCGCAGTCTGTCTCCCGGATAGTACTCATAGGTATTCGGAGTTTGCATCGGTTTGGTAAGTCGGGATGACCCCCTAGCCGAAACAGTGCTCTACCCCCTATGGTATTCGTCCGAGGCGCTACCTAAATAGCTTTCGGGGAGAACCAGCTATCACCAGGCTTGATTAGCCTTTCACCCCTATCCACAAGTCATCCCCTGGCTTTTCAACGACAGTGGGTTCGGTCCTCCAGTTAGTGTTACCCAACCTTCAACCTGCTCATGGATAGATCGCCTGGTTTCGGGTCTATACCCAGCAACTAAACGCCCTATTAAGACTCGATTTCTCTACGGCTCCCCTATACGGTTAACCTCGCTACTGAATATAAGTCGCTGACCCATTATACAAAAGGTACGCAGTCACCGAACAAGTCGGCTCCCACTGCTTGTATGCATGCGGTTTCAGGATCTATTTCACTCCCCTCACAGGGGTTCTTTTCGCCTTTCCCTCACGGTACTGGTTCACTATCGGTCAGTCAGGAGTATTTAGCCTTGGAGGATGGTCCCCCCATATTCAGACAAGGTTTCACGTGCCTCGCCCTACTCGTCATCATTATGTGTGCCCTTTCGTGTACGGGAATATCACCCTCTACGTTCGCACTTCCCAGAGCGTTCCACTAAAACACACATAACTTAATGGGCTGATCCCCGTTCGCTCGCCGCTACTGAGGGAATCTCAATTGATTTCTTTTCCTAAGGGTACTGAGATGTTTCACTTCCCCTCGTTCGCTTTGCAACACTATGTATTCATGTTGCAATACCTACCTTAAAGTAGGTGGGTTCCCCCATTCAGAAATCTCCGGATCAAAGGATATTTGCCGCCTCCCCGGAGCTTTTCGCAGGCTATCACGTCTTTCATCGCCTCTGACTGCCAAGGCATCCACCACATGCACTTAATTACTTGACTATACAACCCCAAACAGTCGTCAACACCTACAAGTGAGTGTTGTCCGTGCGATTCTTCATCGCTACTATCTGTTGTCTGTGTACTTAAACACTGTACAGCTTCAATCTAAATTCATATACCAAAACGCTTGATTCAGTTAATTTGCTAGTTCTCAATTAACTCCAAGATCAGAATTACTTCATCTCTCTTTGTTATTGAGTGAACAATTTATTTCAGACTCAATTTTGCCAATCTGTTAATGAATAAACATGCCTTCGTCAGGTCATGCTTAATACCGTGATACTTAAATCACAGAAGTTAATAAACCAAGATCTCAATCTCTATTTACTAATTTCTGTAATCCGAACTTCTCTTAAGTTCTGGTGGAGACTAGGAGAGTCGAACTCCTGACCTCCTGCGTGCAAAGCAGGCGCTCTACCAACTAAGCTAAGTCCCCAGCTTACATCATCAGTCATGTATCTTTTTATCTATAACTTCAACCAGTCAAAGTCATGGTGGGTCTGACAAGACTTGAACTTGTGACCCCACGCTTATCAAGCGTGTGCTCTAACCAACTGAGCTACAGACCCTCAGATACATCTATGAAGAACAACTTGTTGTGGATTCTTACCAATCGTCAATCTTTCGTTAAGGAGGTGATCCAGCCGCAGGTTCCCCTACGGCTACCTTGTTACGACTTCACCCCAGTCATCGGCCACACCGTGGTAACCGCCCTCTTTGCAGTTAGGCTAGCTACTTCTGGTGCAACAAACTCCCATGGTGTGACGGGCGGTGTGTACAAGGCCCGGGAACGTATTCACCGCGGCATTCTGATCCGCGATTACTAGCGATTCCGACTTCATGGAGTCGAGTTGCAGACTCCAATCCGGACTACGATCGGCTTTTTGAGATTAGCATCACATCGCTGTGTAGCAACCCTTTGTACCGACCATTGTAGCACGTGTGTAGCCCTGGCCGTAAGGGCCATGATGACTTGACGTCGTCCCCGCCTTCCTCCAGTTTGTCACTGGCAGTATCCTTAAAGTTCCCGACATTACTCGCTGGCAAATAAGGAAAAGGGTTGCGCTCGTTGCGGGACTTAACCCAACATCTCACGACACGAGCTGACGACAGCCATGCAGCACCTGTATGTAAGTTCCCGAAGGCACCAATCCATCTCTGGAAAGTTCTTACTATGTCAAGGCCAGGTAAGGTTCTTCGCGTTGCATCGAATTAAACCACATGCTCCACCGCTTGTGCGGGCCCCCGTCAATTCATTTGAGTTTTAGTCTTGCGACCGTACTCCCCAGGCGGTCTACTTATCGCGTTAGCTGCGCCACTAAAGCCTCAAAGGCCCCAACGGCTAGTAGACATCGTTTACGGCATGGACTACCAGGGTATCTAATCCTGTTTGCTCCCCATGCTTTCGCACCTCAGCGTCAGTGTTAGGCCAGATGGCTGCCTTCGCCATCGGTATTCCTCCAGATCTCTACGCATTTCACCGCTACACCTGGAATTCTACCATCCTCTCCCACACTCTAGCTAACCAGTATCGAATGCAATTCCCAAGTTAAGCTCGGGGATTTCACATTTGACTTAATTAGCCGCCTACGCGCGCTTTACGCCCAGTAAATCCGATTAACGCTTGCACCCTCTGTATTACCGCGGCTGCTGGCACAGAGTTAGCCGGTGCTTATTCTGCGAGTAACGTCCACTATCTCTAGGTATTAACTAAAGTAGCCTCCTCCTCGCTTAAAGTGCTTTACAACCATAAGGCCTTCTTCACACACGCGGCATGGCTGGATCAGGGTTCCCCCATTGTCCAATATTCCCCACTGCTGCCTCCCGTAGGAGTCTGGGCCGTGTCTCAGTCCCAGTGTGGCGGATCATCCTCTCAGACCCGCTACAGATCGTCGCCTTGGTAGGCCTTTACCCCACCAACTAGCTAATCCGACTTAGGCTCATCTATTAGCGCAAGGTCCGAAGATCCCCTGCTTTCTCCCGTAGGACGTATGCGGTATTAGCATCCCTTTCGAGATGTTGTCCCCCACTAATAGGCAGATTCCTAAGCATTACTCACCCGTCCGCCGCTAGGTTAGGTAGCAAGCTACCCTTCCCCGCTCGACTTGCATGTGTTAAGCCTGCCGCCAGCGTTCAATCTGAGCCATGATCAAACTCTTCAGTTAAAATCATTTTGCACCTTATTTAAAGACAAGGTGCCAATTCTGGCTCATCAATTACTGACTTAAATTCGCTCAAATAAACTTCGAGTAATTTAAACCAATCAATCAATGAAAATTATTTCGATTAATCAATCAGTAAAAATCCACACAAGTTGTTCTTCAATTCTCTTAATGATCTTCTTCCTGGTTCGTCACCAGCAAGCTAGGTCGGCTATATTACTCTTAATCTCTTAAAAGTCAACAGGTAATTTCGATATTTTTTAAAACTTATTTTCTAAACCATCTCATCATCAAATTCATCACTTAACGCAACCAACTTAATCACAAGTAACTGTTTTTCAACAAGTTTCTATCTGCATCACCGCCGATGGATGTGCATTATAGAGGATTACTAACCCTTTGCAAGTGAAAATTTAAAACTAGTGAACCGAGCGTTTAATTTTAAATCAACATAATAAATAACACATTGTTTTATATCATTAATTATTTTTATTTTTTATTTTTAACTTAAATATACCAGCACTATGCTGTGTATTTATCACCTAAGCTATTGTTTTAACATCAGAAAATTATTATGTCTTACATAGCGCATCATTGTAAAAAGCGTGTCGTTAATAGTTATAAAGGATTTATTGATAAGGAATAAATGGAACTATCTGGATTGTCTGAGTAGCCTGTCTCATGTTTTGCTTATTATCCGATTGTGTAATTCATTACCTCAAATAGTTCTACGAAGCTTTCAGCATACTTGAAAAGTTTTTATTCAAATCAGGCCGCAATATACAAAAACTTGGTTTAAAGCTTTGTTGAGGCAAGGTAAAAACCTTGGCGAGTATTGGATTAATAATTTTCGGTACTTAAAAACTAAAAATGGAAGCCTGTTAACCAGACTTCCATTTTCAAATATTAAGGAATTTATTGAGCTGATGAACTATGCATTTCAGCGTGATTCATTTGCTCAGGTGACTCCATCATCTGTTTATTCTTTTGACTAGGCATGTAGTCAGGCTCATTGTTAATTGCCCAGTAAAAAATAAGCATAAACAATAAAGCCAAGATAGAAGCCACAATAAGTAACTTCCATCCCCACCAAGATTGTTCAGGCGATAATTTATTTGTCATTTCATTTCTCTCATTAAATTAATTTATTCAGTTCATTTAATTCGTGACAGCTTATTAAAACTTCATGCTCATACGAACCCAGTAATTTCTTCCGATATTGTTGAACTGCTCTTCACTCGCAAATCCAAAGCCTGCACTACCCGCTTTGTTTAAATGCTCGGTATAAGTCTTATCTAAGACATTATCGATACCGACAGAGACATCAATATCTTTACGCAGGTTATAACTGCCATTTAAAGAAAGGGTTGAAAAACCTTTACTTGGACCTAGATCGTAACCCACGATGTTACCTTGATGTAGACTCACACTGTTTTGCTCAGCAACCGCTCGCCACAGCAAACCTAAATTATATTTATCAGCCACATAACGAATATTTAGGCGACCTTCTAAAGGTGAAATTTGAGGCAGTGGTTTGTCATCTGTAGTGTTTTTACCCCATGCATACATAGCACTCAAATCTGCCTGAATATGGTCAGTAAATTGATAGCCAATACCAGCTTCCGCTCCTGCGATAGTTGCATCGACATTCTTAGCTCCCGCAGTAATATCATGGCTCATATCATGCCCATCCATTCCCATGCTTGGGTGATGGTGATAACTCATTAAAATGTAATCATCAACTAAACCAGCATAAGCAGAAGCCCAAGTACTTAAAGCACCATGTTTTTGTTGGAAGCCCAGATCTAACTGCAATGTTTTCTCAGGCTTCACCCCGTTAAATGTATTGGTCGAGCCAGCATTTCCATGTTTAGGCGAGAAAAGCTCCCAATAATCGGGCATACGTTCCACATAACCTAAACCGATATAGCTTTTTAGATCATGCTCAGGATGTTGATTTTCCCAGCGTACAAAGGCACTCGGTAAAGTCTTGTCAAGTTTAGTATTAAAACCTTTTGCTTGGGAATCAGCACGTTCATCTTCAACTGTTACTCGATCTAAACGTACACCTGTAACTAGTTTATTGAGATCATTCCACTGGTAACCAAGCTCACCAAAAGCACCGTATGATTGAAAACGCATATCTTGACGATATGGAATATTCATAGAGGGCATATTTGGCGATGACATGCTACCGCCATGTTTATTGAATTGAGAATCTACACCTGTAATCAAACTCCACTTATTCCATTCAGAGGTCATGGCTAAGCGCGAGTTTAGTGTACGGCGCGTTACTTGCATTGCCATAGCATTCGGCATCAGCATGGTCATACCACCATGTGTCATTTCCACTAATGGCGGTGTGCGCAAGCTAAAGTTATCCATAATATGGTCGTTATAGCTGTAGTTCACCTGCCCTTCAATTTTCTTAATCACATCAGTGATATTTTTCTTTTCGAACCGTAGACCTAAGTTTTCGCGAGCAAATTGAGAGCCATCCATAGAGCGTCCAGCATAAAGCGATTCTCCATCAGATTTTCCGCCTGTGAGTTCGATCCAAGTGTCTTCATCTGGAGTAAAACCGAGTGCTACATCAGCATTCCATTTCTTCCATGCTGAAGGCACAGTATTGCCATCACCATCTTGATAACTGTTGGATTCTGAACGGTTGGCATTTAAACGGATATATTTCTTTTCATCACCAATTGCTGCTTCAACATTATGGTCAATACGCCCATAGGACCCTAATAATACACTTGCTTGCCCACGATAAGGCTTATCTGAGGTGAGCTTTTCAGGTTGACGTTCAAAAAGTACGGTTGCTGCCGACCCAGTATTAGCATATTGAACTGTTTGCGGACCTTTAATGACAGAAATACGATCATAACTTTCTGGCGAAATATAAGAAGTTGGTGCATCCATTCGGTTTGGACAGGCACCTAGATTTTCAGTTCCATCTGTCAAAATTTTGATGCGTGAACCAAACATACCTCGGAATGTCACATCACCATTGGTTCCACCACTTTTTATCGAGTTAAAACCCATAATACTTTGTAGGTAGTCTGCGCCATCAGTTGCAGGTACTGGCTGAATTGGCTGCTTTGGATCTGCATGCACAATCAAGCCATTTGTATCGTTGCCTTGTTGTGCTGTAACAACAATAGGGGCTAATGAATGAAATGATTTTGTATCGGCATCATTTTTATCCGAATCAGCAAAAGCTAAACCCGAATGAGAGACAGCAAGCATCGCAACCCATAAAGGTTGTAATAAGAATTTAGAATGTGGCATTTTTTATACGCTCTAAAACATAAATAAAGTGATATTGAAGTCAATGAAGACCCCAACAAAAAATTGCTTTTATTTATGCAAATAGAGGCGGCGCACGCCCTTGCGGGAGTAAGAAAAGTCGCTGTAGCGCAAAATAAACATGTCGAAATGCTTGTTGATAGGCGACTAAGCGAACTTGTATACGAACAAGTACTTCTTTTACACCAAATTCAGGTGGTAAAACCAAATTGGCATAGACGGTACAATATTGACACTGGTGGTTTGCATCATGGTGGTCATGATGTTCAGGTACTTGTGCCTGTTCGATATGATGTTCGTGATGTGAATGGTGCATGGCATGTGACATGGTTTCCGTCTGTGCTTTGGGTTTAAGCAAAGCACGGGTAATAGTTTCACAGACCGGAGCAATTTGATATTGCTTCGGTAATAGCGGTTGTAGAAATACCGCAATCTGCAAAAACACTGCTACACATGCGAGTAACAGACCACTACGAAAAACCAAAAATCACATCCACACTATATTGATGTTTGAAAACTTTTAACGTTTTACCGCAACTTTCTCACGCTCGCGTTGGCGAACAATCTTTTCGACTTTTTCACGGGCACGCTGGCGTTTAAGTGGCGACAAATAATCCACAAACAATTTGCCTTTTAAGTGATCCATTTCATGTTGGATACAAACAGCGAGAAGTCCGTCAGCTTCTATCTCAAATGCTTGACCTTCAAGGTTAATTGCCTCGATTTTCACACGTGACGGGCGATCAACTTTGTCGTATATTTGGGGCACTGATAGACAGCCTTCTTCGTACGGCTGCGTCTCTTCAGTCAGTGGAGTTATTTTGGGGTTAATGAAAACCAAAGGTTCATCTTTAGATTCAGACAAATCTATGACGATAAGCTGAATATGACGATCGACCTGAGAAGCTGCTAAACCAATACCTGGTGCCGCATACATGGTTTCAAGCATATCTGCTGCAAGTTGACGAATTTCATCAGTAACTTCTTCAACAGGCTTAGCAATGGTACGAAGACGGGGATCAGGAAAACTTAAAATAGGTAATAAGGCCATACTGACGTCCTCACTTATGCCATTGATTAAAAAACCAAATGAAGGAAATACTTCATCGAAAAATTGTGTGTTAGCCGCCTATTATAACGCATCTGCACGCATAATTTTTAGGAATTATCATAATGAAAAAGGTTTTTGACGGCATGGTTCAATTTCATGCTTTGGGGATAAAGAAGCATTTACTTGCTTTAGCACTCTGTACAGGGGTTGCATTTGGTACAGTAGCAGAGGTTCATGCTGCCAGCCCAAACCATAATCCTCCTTCACTTAAAAGCAATGCACCGAATGTGTACATTGTAAAACGTGGGGATACCCTATGGGATATTTCAGGACATTTTCTAAATAAACCATGGCGTTGGCCTGAAATCTGGGCAAGCAATCAACATGTAAAAAATCCGCACTGGATCTATCCAGGTGACCGATTACTGTTATGTAGCTTAGATGGACGCCCGTTAGTCGGTAAAGATGAGGGAGATGGCTGTGTAGGGATTATCCGTCGTTACACGGGTCAAACCACAAACTTGCAACCACAAGTTCGCGTCGAAGCATTAAATAATAGTGTGCCAGTTATTCCACTTGAACATATTAAACAGTGGTTAGAAAACAGTACTATTTTACCAGCCGACGCAATTACTAATACGCCTTATATTGTTGGTACAGCTGATCAACGTGTACTTGCTGCAAAAGGTCAGATGATCTATGCACGAGGAAAAGGCTTGGTTGATGGTCAACGTTATGCAGTTTATCGTGAAGGTGAACCTTACTATTTCACAGATAGCAAAGGTAAAAAGCATAGCTTAGGTATTGAGTTATTACAGGTTGCCTCAGGTATTGCAGTCTCTTCTGAAAAAGACATCACGAATCTAGAACTTACAGATAGTTATAACGCTGAAGTACGTCGCGGTGATCGTGTTATGCCTGAAGAACAAGCAACATTACCTACATTATTTTATCCAGTAGATGCCAAACAAGTGCTAGATGGCGGCAAAATTATCCGTGTAATGGGTTCAATTGGCAGAGCTGCAAAAAATAGTGTTGTGACTTTAGACCGTGGTACAGCACAAGGTGTTCAGGTAGGTCAAGTTTTTGACATTAACCAACAAGGTGAAACCATTCGTGACCCTAAAACAAAAGAAGCAATTCAACTACCGGGTCAACAAATTGGTAGTCTAATGGTTTTTAGAACTTTTGATCAGTTGAGTTATGCCTATGTTCTAGAAAGTGATTTACCTATTAAAATCGGTTCAAGCATTCAACCACCTCGTTTTAATGATTAATGCGGGTGTACCTTTTACGATGCTCACCCAACTTTCTTCACACCACTACCACACCCTTAAAGTGTGGTATTTGGTGCAGCACTCTTTAGTTAGCTTTAAAAAAATTATTGATTATTTTGGAAACTGTGAAAAAGCAACTCAACCTCATGGATTAACAGAGTGGCCCTCTCTTGGGCTACATGCTAATCATTTAAAACGTGTAAACGAGTTTCAAACCGCCCAAGGTCAGGCTCAGTTTGAACAGCTTGTGCAGCAAGTTCATCAGCATACTGACTTTATTTTGACACCCGATGACTCAGGCTACCCTACTCAATTACTACCTTATACAGATCACCCGCCGATTATTTTTGGAAAAGGCCAAGCACAAGCTTTATTACAACCTCAAATCGCGATTGTCGGTAGTCGAAAACCCAGTCCGCATGGACGTCAGGTGGCTTATGATTTTGCATATTATTTAAGTGAAAAAGGTTTTTATGTCAGTAGCGGCTTAGCTTATGGGATTGATGAAGCTGCCCATCAAGGAGCTTCAGCACATCAACGCACAATTGCAGTGACGGGAACAGGCCTAGACAGTACCTATCCAGCTCAAAATAAAAACCTTGCAGAACATATCTTGGCTCAGAACGGCGCCATCATTAGCGAGTTTTTACCGGGGACACCACCGTTACAACAGCATTTCCCACGTAGAAACCGAATTGTCAGCGGCCTAAGTTTAGGCGTATTAGTTGTAGAAGCAACTTTAAAAAGTGGCTCACTTATTACTGCTAATAAAGCTGCTGAACAAGGTAAAACCGTATTTGCAATTCCCGGCCATATTTACAGTGAGTTTCATCAAGGTTGTCACCAACTTATTCGCGAGGGAGCAATTTTAGTCGATCATCCTGAACAGATTATTGAAGATCTTGCCTTGCCAACCCAATGGCAAAGTCAGCAACAAAACCAAACTGATGAAGTTGAAGTTAATGTGAATACTCCAGAAATCCCAGAGCATTTAATTGGTCTTTATCAGTCCTTAGATTGGGTGGGACAAGATATTGACCAACTCGTGATTCAACATCATGTTCCTGTTTCTGAACTCACTTCTTCACTTATGGAACTAGAACTACTTGGTTTATGTATGCAACAATCAGGACTGTATTTACGTTGTCGTTCTTAGTATTAGGGCGCACAATAGCAATTCTGTTTGATTGAAAGGAAAGTATTACCATGATTACGACCTCAGTGACCGAAGCAGCCGAATGTTTACAACAAGGCCAAGTTTTGGCATACCCAACTGAGGCAGTCTGGGGACTAGGTTGCGATCCATTTAATGAGCAAGCTTTTCAAAAAATACTTGAGTTGAAACAGCGCCCTATTGAAAAGGGCGTCATTTTATTAGCAGGACATATTAGTCAAGTCGAGCATTTACTTACTTCTTTACCAGAAGCAACTCAACAAGAAATTATTGATGGCTGGTCTAACCATCAACCATCAGAAAGAGCGACAACTTGGCTATTACCGGCTGATCAACACATTCCTTCATGGATTAAAGGCGAACACCCTCTTGTTGCGGTACGAGTCACAACACATCCTTTATGTGTGGCTTTATGCAATGCTTTTCATGGTTTCATTGTATCGACAAGTGCTAACCCGAGTGGACAAGAGCCTGCTCATTCATTACAAGATGCCTGCCAATACTTTGGTTCACAATTAAACTATCTTAATGGTGATTTAGGGCAAAGTCAGCAGCCAAGCCGAATCATTAATGCCTTAACTGGTGAAGTCATTCGTTCGTAATTTTAGACAAAAAAAAGCTCAGTTATATAGGGATAACTGAGCATAAAAAAGGATGGGTATATACCACATCCAGAGGGTTTGGATATCTCTGGAACGAAAGAAAAATTTCTTAAAATAGCGTCTTCCGTAGTGGTCGCTATTATGTGGCAACAGTCTAAAGGAGAGAAATATATTATTTCTCTAAAAAAAGCATGAAAAGTGTAGAGATTTTGCCATTTTTAGCAGATAAATTAAAATTATATTAATATTTTTACTCGGCTTTTTTAATATTTATATTTCAACCTATTTTTATAAACTATTTATAAATCATATAGAAAAACTTTAACTAAGAAAAAACTGGCATATTTTCATTAGTTTTTTTCAAAATATGCCATGGTTTTTTCATAACTCTTAGTTTTGCTCGGGTAATAGACCTACTTTTTTAGTATTTACCTTCTTTTGTGCCATGATAATACCGACCAAAATCATAACTCCGCCTAAAGTGTGATAGATCGTCCATTGCTCAGATAACCAGATACTTGCAATAATGGCTGTGAAAACAGGTACAAGGTTCATAAAAATACTGGTTCTATTTGGCCCAAGTTGTTGTACTGCTAACATCCAAACTAACGGCGCAATTAAAGAAGCAAATACACCTGCATAAATTGCACTTGGCGCATTTTGTGCATTTAAACCATCAAGACCAAACCAGAAAATTAAAGGAAGATGGAACAGCACAGAAAACCCAATCTGAACATATAGGCTTGTCATGATTGGAAGTGGAAGCTGCCATTTTTTAAGGAAAACCCCATAAAATGCATAGAAGAACACAGCAACAATCATGAGTGCATCACCAAGATGGCCGCCAGCACTTAATAACTGGTTAATGTCGCCCTGACACATGACATATAACAAACCTGCGAAAGACAAAATACTGCCAAAAACTGCATATCTGTTAGGTACATCTTTTAAAATGGCAAGAGAAACAAAAATAGTAAAAACGGGAATGAATGCATTAACAATACCCATATTGGTTGCACTGGTATAATGGGCTGCCGTATAAGCAAGGCCTTGATAAAGCACCATTCCAAACGCACTTAGCACAGCAAGTTTAGGTAAATAGGCTTTTACCAGTTGTCTTTGTCTCCAAACTTGCAAGAACATAAATGGGGTCAAAATAATAAAGGCGATTAACCACCGATAAAAACTAATGCTGACAGGAGAGATATAATCCGAGACATAGCGGGTGACTACAATATTTAATGACCAAATCAGTACTGCCAAAATGGGAAAGATAAATGCCCATTTATGATATTTCATGACCTGACTCATAGTAATACACCTTCTACAAAAGAGATTTTATTTTGAAGAATGTCTTAATAAATTGAAATATCGTATTTCCGACATTGATATTGAACTTAGGACATCATTAATTTTTTAAAATAATGTCCAAGCTTTCATGGCATGTTCTACCACTTTATGTAATTGCTCGGTAGTCGCACCGTCTCTCGCTTGAATAGTGAGACCTTGAATGACAGTTGCATAAAAATCTGTGATTTCCTGTAGAGGAGCACCAGTAGATAAATCACCCTGCTCTACACCTTGCTCTAGACGCTTTAATAATTTCTCTTTGGTCTTTATGCGCTTATCTAATAAATTTTGCTGTACATCTTGCGTTGCGTCAGAACAATTCATAGCAGCGACAACCAACATACAACCAGCGGGTTTATTGGGTTGAACTAGTCGTTTCACATTGTCATAAAGATATAACTCAAAAGCAATTTTTGCAGTTTTAGCTTCTAAAAAGATCGTTTCAATAGGACATGCTTCATGAGCTAAATAATAGTCAATACTCTTATAAAACAAACCTGCCTTATCACCAAAAGTACTGTATAAACTCGGCGCTGTAATTTCGAGAGCCTGCGTTAAGTCACTAATAGATGTTGCCTCATAGCCATGTTCCCAAAAGAGTAACATTGCCTTCTCTAACACTTGTTGCTCATCAAAGCATTTAGGGCGTCCACGCTTCTTTTTCAGCGTGTCCTCATTAACAGCAAGATCTGTTTCATACCTATTTGTCATAAAGATCACATCTATTTTTATAACAATCGTTATTAAATTAATTGACGTTCGATTTTTTATCAACTATTTTATTTTCATAACGATCGTTATTTAATTAAAAAATTGCCTTTCTTCACTTCGAATTTAGCCAAGTCAGGATTTCTTATGGACCAATCTACTACCTCTAAAGCGCGACCCACGACCTCCACTCAAGGGAGCTGGTTTGCCATTTTGGCCGTTGCCATTGCAGCATTTGCACTAGTAACAAGTGAATTTTTACCTGTTGGTGTTTTAAATAGCGTTGCAGCTGATTTGCATATTTCTGTAGGTACAGCTGGTCTTATTATTACTGTGCCCGGCATTATGGCAGCGATTGCCGCCCCACTATTACCTGTTTCAGTAAAACAACTTGACCGTCGTTATGTTCTTATTTTACTGACTGCAATTATGGTAATTGCCAATACCATTACTGCCTTTGCTGAAAACTTCCATGTTTTGTTACTCAGCCGCCTCATTTTAGGTATCTCAATCGGTGGGTTCTGGGCAACAGCGATTGCCTTAAGCGGTAAGCTCGCACCACCACATTTACCTATTGCCAAGGCAACTGCTGTAGTCATGGCTGGTGTAACGTTTGCAACTGTACTAGGGGTCCCGATTGGAACATGGCTTAGCGAGTTTTATGGATGGCGTAGTGCTTTTGGAATTACAGCAGTAATTGGTCTGGTGGTATTGGTTCTTCAACTTATTTTCTTGCCTAAACTCATACCAGATTCGGCAATTCATATTCGTGATTTGCCTGCATTATTGCGCACACCTAAAGCACGTAGCGGTATGCTCATTGTTTTATTAATTGGTCTTGCTCACTTCTGTGCTTATAGTTACTTGGCACCTTTCTTTAAAAATATTGCAGGATTCAACGGTACAACTATTAGTTCCCTATTATTGCTCTACGGAATTGCTGGTATTTTTGGAAACGCATTTGCAGGATATAGCGGCAATTTAAATGTCCGTTACACACTCGCATTTGTTGGAACATGTTTTGCAATCGTATTTTTCGGCTTTCCAATTTTTGCTATTCATGAGTTTGGTGCTATCGTGCTGACTGCATTATGGGGCTTCGCATTTGGTGCTTTTCCTACTTCTGCCAATATTTGGATGTTTGTTCATGCGCCAAATGCAGTAGAAAAAGGTATGCCGCTCTTTGTTGGTATGTTCCAAGTCATGATTGCTACAGGTTCATTATTAGGTGGTTATGTAGTTGATCATTTCAATGAAAATACTTTAATTTATGGCGTATTAAGCTTCGTTGCTTTAGCATTAATTAGTACATTTACCTTTGCCAAAGGCTTAAATAATCCTAAAGCGACTTGTGAAAATTAAAATATTATTCAGAGTAAATAGATGAAAAATGAGGACCAGCAATTTTCCTTATTGAACGATATAGAAGTTCATGAATTTCTATATGAAAAAGAAGATATTGTTCGTCCTCATGCCTCACTTTGGGGAGATTTTAATTTTAGTTTAAATGGTATTTTGGAAATGCAGGTAGAGGAACAAATATACTTGTCTCCTCCGAGTTACGGGCTTTGGATTCCACCTCAAACTGTCCATCAATCAACAGATATTGACCATGAAATTCACTATATTTGTATTCGACTACACCCTCGCCTATGTTCTATTTTAGGGGATGTCTGTAAATGCTTTAGTATTCAGCCTTTCTTCCGAACCTTAGTTTTACAAATATTAGAACAGCAAAAACAAAATGGAAAACCGGAATATTTAGAACATCTTTTACAAGTTTTATTCGACCAATTACAACAAGCTCCTGCATATTCTCATTACTTACCACAGACGCGCCATCCGGTTTTACTGCCAATTTTGGAAAAGCTTTCAGATCCACTGCTCTTTAACCACTCTCTACAACAGTTACTTCAGAATTTTTCAGTCAGTGATCGTCATTTATTGCGTTTAAGTCAGCAAGAGTTACAACTCTCTTTATCCGAATGGCGTAATCGAGCCAAGATTGTTTATGCCCTTCATCAGATTCGCCAAGGTACGCCGATCAAGCGTTTAGCATACGACCTCGGCTATCAACACAGTTCGAGTTTTATTGAATTTTTTAAAAGGTATACAGGTCAAACACCTGTTCAAATCAGAAACAATTAGAGAACAAAGCTGCTTTTTCATATCTTTTTATTTTTTGAACACGAATATTATTGCACTACTCAAGAATAGCAGTTAAAACAAATGCGTTACTTGATATCAATTACAATCTTCAGGAAAGACTAATGACTCAATCTGTATATCACATCCCAGTAAAAGCCATTTCAGGCGAAGCGGTTGACCTTGACCAATATAAAGGTAAGGTTTTATTAATCGTAAATACAGCATCTAAGTGTGGTTTAACTCCACAATACGAAGGCTTAGAAAAGCTTTATCAAGCAAAGAAAGATCAAGGCCTTGAAATCTTAGGTTTCCCTGCAAATAACTTTAAAGAGCAAGAACCTGGTTCGGATGAAGAAATTCAGCAGTTCTGTTCATTAAACTACGATGTTCATTTCCCACTTTTCTCTAAAATTTCTGTAGCTGGTGAAGATAAGCACCCACTTTATCAAGCGCTTACAACAGCTCAACCAGAACGCGTTGGTGAAGGTCCTTTCCGCGAGCGTTTGGAAGGCTTAGGTATTCCAACTAACCCAGCACCAGAAGTTTTATGGAACTTTGAAAAATTCTTAATTAATAAAAATGGTGAAGTTGTTGCTCGTTTTGCACCAAACTTAACAGCAGACGACGAACAGATTGTAAAAGCAGTTGAAGCAGAGTTAGCTAAATAATTTTTATAGCAATTTAATAAAAGAGAGTGCTACAGCACTCTTTTTTATTGTCTGGTCAAAATGTTGTTCATTTGCAACAATACCTTATTTCTACATATTTTATGCATATAGTACGCACTTGCTTTACTTGGTATTGTTTGTAGTTATGAAAAAAGTTTTACAAGGCGCCTTATTTCCATTTGTGATTTTTGCTTCCGGTATGTTGTTACTTGGATGCGATCAGGCACAGGACCATGCTAAGGAACAAGAGTCTGCTCAAACTAATGACCAAGTATCAGAGCAAACTGATGATTCTCAACAAGAAACCCCACCTACCAAAAATAAAGCTGAGTTAAAAAGCGGTAATGTTTTTTATATTGTTCGTGACGCGGCTAACCTACAGTTAAAAACTGGTGACTATATCGAGAAGCTTAAAGACACTCAACTTGATGTTGAGCAAGCTATTCAAGATCAAGATCAGGGTGAGCTAAAAACAACTGTGGCGACCTTAAAACAGCAACTCAAAGGCTTAAATCAAGCGCTACTCTCTTTAGATATCAAAACTGAGGAAGTTGAAAGTATTCGTCAAAACTTGCTAGAAGCAAACCAACAAGCTTTAAGCATGCCTTTATTAAATGGAAAATTAGAACAAATTGATTTTGATCAAATTGAAAAGCAACTTAATACCATCCAAATGGATATGGTTAAACTCGCTGCCCTAATTATGGCAGGAGATGAAAAATCAGATTCAAAAACTGATTCTTAAGAAATCTACTTATAAAAAAAGCCACCTTAACGGTGGCTTTTTCAATCTCGAACCGCGTCTTATTGAGCGCGGTTTTTGATTTTACGGATTGTTTCAAGCTGGCCTGAGATCTCTGAAAGAGATGCCAAAGCAGCAGCCGAGTCCAAATCACTCTTTTGGTTTGCAAGCAATTGTTCAGCATGTTTACGTGCTTCTAAAATTGCAGCTTCATCCAAATTGTCAGCACGGATTGCAGTATCTGCAAGAACCGTTACCACATGAGGTTGAACTTCTAAAACACCGCCAGATACATAGACGATTTCTTCTGTACCATTTTCCAACTGAACACGAATTGGGCCCGGTTGAAGCAAAGTAACAAGTGGAGCGTGTCCTGGTAAAATACCAAGTTCACCACCTGCACCTTTCGCGATTAACATCGTTACTGCGCCAGAGTAAATTGACTCTTTAACACTTACGATATCACATTGCATAGTCGCCATGAGATGATCTCCTTAAATTAGAGTTTCTCAGCTTTAGCAATCACTTCGTCAATACCACCAACCATATAGAACGCTTGTTCTGGGATGTGATCGTATTCACCAGCTAATAGACCTTTAAAGCCACGAATCGTTTCTTTAAGTGGTACTAATTTACCAGGAGCACCAGTAAATACTTCAGCTACGTGGAATGGTTGAGAGAAGAAACGTTGGATTTTACGCGCACGGTAAACAACCAATTTATCTTCTTCTGCCAATTCATCCATACCCAAGATTGCGATGATGTCTTTAAGCTCTTTATAGCGTTGCAATACGTTTTGTACTGCGCGCGCAATTTCATAGTGCTCTTGACCAACAACTAATGGGTCTAACTGACGTGAAGTTGAGTCAAGTGGATCGATCGCTGGGTAAATACCAGAAGATGCGATGTCACGGCTCAATACTACTGTTGCATCTAAGTGAGCAAATGTAGTTGCAGGAGATGGATCTGTTAAGTCATCGGCAGGTACGTATACTGCTTGGATCGAAGTGATCGAACCAGATTTAGTAGACGTAATACGCTCTTGAAGAACACCCATTTCTTCTGCAAGTGTAGGTTGGTAACCTACCGCAGATGGCATACGACCTAACAATGCTGATACTTCAGTACCTGCAAGTGTATAACGGTAAATGTTGTCGACGAATAATAATACGTCACGACCTTTACCATTTTCGTCTTTTTGATCACGGAAGTATTCAGCCATAGTCAAACCAGTTAACGCTACGCGTAAACGGTTACCTGGTGGCTCGTTCATCTGACCGTAGACCATTGCTACTTTGTCAAGAACGTTAGAATCTTTCATTTCGTGATAGAAGTCATTACCTTCACGAGTACGCTCACCAACACCAGCAAACACAGATAAACCTGAGTGTGCTTTTGCGATGTTGTTGATCAATTCCATCATGTTAACGGTTTTACCAACACCCGCACCACCGAATAAACCAACTTTACCACCTTTTGCAAACGGGCAAAGTAAGTCAATTACTTTAATACCAGTTTCTAAAAGGTCAGTAGAAGCAGCTTGTTCAGCATAAGAAGGCGCTTGACGGTGAATCGGCAAACGTTCTTCAGTCGCAACAGGACCTGCTTCATCGATAGGACGACCTAAAACGTCCATGATACGGCCAAGCGTAGCTGGGCCCACTGGAACAGAGATCGGTGCGTTTGTGCTAGTTACATTAAGGCCACGTTTAAGGCCTTCTGTAGAACCCATTGCGATGGTACGAACAACACCATCACCAAGTTGTTGCTGAACTTCTAAAGTAGTTTCAGTACCGTCAACTTGGAGAGCGTCATAGATCTTAGGAACGCTTGTGCGCTCAAACTCGACGTCGATAACCGCGCCGATGATCTGAATGATACGACCGCTACTCATTGCTGTCTCCTCAATTCAAACTTAATAATGTTAAACGGCAGCGGCACCGCCAACGATCTCGGAAATTTCCTGAGTAATCGCGGCTTGACGCAGCTTGTTGTAAATGAGTTGTAGGTCTTTAATCAATTGTCCTGCGTTGTCTGTCGCTGCTTTCATTGCGACCATACGAGCTGACTGCTCACATGCAACGTTCTCAATCACACCTTGATAAACCATAGACTCGATATAGCGAACCAACAAACCATTTAACAATTCTTCTGCTTCTGGTTCGTAGATATAGTCCCAACCATAAGTACGGTTGAGATCATCGCCTTCTTCTGCTGGTGCTAAAGGAACAAGTTGTTCTACTTTAGGCTGCTGAGTCATTGCATTAACGAAACCATTTGATACGAGGTAGATACGATCTAATTCGCCTTTATCAAATGCATCAAGCATAACTTGCACTGAGCCAGTTAACTGTTCCAAACTCGGCGCGTCGCCAAGTTGGGTAGTTGCACCAAGCACTTTACCGCCGTAATTCTTAAAAAACGAAACCGCTTTTTGACCAATTAAAGCAAATTCAACTTCAATTGACTGCTGTTGTTGTGCTTTGACATGCTGCACAACTTTCTTGAACAAGTTAATGTTCAAGCCACCTGCCAAACCACGATCTGAAGACACTACGATATAGCCAACACGCTTAACTGGGCGGTCAACCATATAACGGTGTTTATATTCAGGGTTTGCTTGTACCAAGTGAGCAATTACACGGCGCATATTATCGGCATACGGACGGCCTTGAGCCATGCGCTCTTGCGCACGACGCATTTTAGAAGCAGCTACCATTTGCATCGCGCGAGTAATCTTTTGCGTGCTCTTGATACTAGCTACTTTGGCGCGAATTTCTTTTAAATTTGCCATACGCTTAACCTAGTATTCGAAAGCCCTTTCGAGCTTCCGAAGGTTGATCCGTGAACCAAACTTAACTAAAACTGAACTTAGTAAGTTTGAGTCGCTTTAAAGCTTTCAATACCTGCTTTGATTGCTGCTTCGATGTCTTTGTTATAATCACCAGTTTCATCGATTTGTTTCATCAACGGAGCATATTCTGAACGGAAGTAAGCAATTAACGCAGCATCAAAGTCTACGATTTTCTTAACTTCTACGTCAGCCATATAGCCTTCGTTAGATGCATAAACAGAAACAGCTTGGTCAGCAATTGAGTAAGGAGCATATTGTTTTTGCTTCATTAACTCAGTTACACGTTGACCATGTTCAAGTTGCTTACGAGTTGCTTCATCAAGGTCAGAAGCGAACTGAGCAAACGCAGCCAATTCACGGTATTGTGCTAAAGCGGTACGGATACCACCAGACAATTTTTTGATGATCTTAGTTTGAGCAGAACCACCAACACGAGATACAGAGATACCCGCGTTCACAGCAGGACGAATACCTGCGTTGAATAATGATGTTTCTAAGAAGATCTGACCGTCAGTAATCGAAATTACGTTCGTTGGTACGAATGCAGATACGTCACCTGCTTGAGTTTCAATAATTGGCAATGCAGTTAAAGAACCAGTTTGACCAGTTACTGCGCCATTAGTGAATTTCTCAACGTAGTCAGCAGATACACGAGAAGCACGTTCAAGAAGACGTGAGTGAAGATAGAATACGTCACCCGGATACGCTTCACGACCTGGTGGACGACGTAAAAGCAATGAAATTTGACGGTAAGCAACAGCTTGCTTAGACAAATCATCATAAATGATAAGAGCATCTTCACCGCGGTCACGGAAGTATTCACCCATTGTACAGCCAGAGTACGGAGCTAAATACTGCATTGCAGCAGGATCAGCAGCCGCAGCAGCGACAACAGTTGTATACGCCATAGCGCCAGTTTCTTCTAGCTTACGTACAACGTTTGCAATTGTTGATTGTTTTTGACCAATCGCAACGTATACACATTTAATGCCAGAGTTTTTCTGAGCGATAATCGCATCGATCGCCATTGCTGTTTTACCAGTTTGACGGTCACCAATAATCAACTCACGCTGACCACGACCCACAGGAATCATGGTATCAACTGATTTATAACCAGTTTGAACAGGTTCGTCTACAGATTGACGCCAAATTACGCCTGGTGCTACTTTTTCAACAGCATCAGTTAATTTTGCATCAATTGGGCCTTTACCATCAATTGGGTTACCCAAAGCATCTACTACACGGCCAAGAAGTTCAGGACCAACTGGAACTTCTAAAACACGACCTGTACAACGAGCTTTTTGACCTTCTTGAAGGCTTAGGTAGTTACCTAAAACAACGGCACCCACTGAATCCTGTTCTAGGTTCAGTGCCATACCAAATAAGCCGCCGTCGAATTCGATCATTTCACCGTACATTGCATCAGCAAGACCGTGAATACGCACGATACCGTCGGATACCATAACAATGGTACCTTCGTTTTTAGCGGTCGCGCTGGTGTCCAGATCTCCGATACGCTGTTTAATGAGCGCACTGATCTCGGATGGATTCAGTTGTTGCATTGCGCTATTCCTCAATCTTTTATTAGTTCAGTCTTCATCATTTGCATTATGCAAGAAGACGAGTACGCATTTTTTCAAGCTTGTTAAGCGCAGAATCATCTATCACTTGATCGCCTGCACGAATTACAACACCTGCAATAAGCGCAGGATTAACTTCTACAGAAACATTAACTGCTGCGTTGAAGCGTTTTTCTAACGCATGTGCAAGCAATTGTTCCTGAACAGAAGTTAACGGAAACGCCGATTCAATCACGACATCAACCGTATTGTTATTCTGTGATTTAAGCTGTTCATATTCTGCTGCAATTTCAGGTAACAACACTAAGCGATCGTTATCTGCAAGAAGTGTCAAAAAGTTAGACACCGCTTGAGATTGATCTTCACCTAAAACTTTAGCAAAAAGCTTCACTTGCTCCGCAGGAGTAAGTTCAGGGCGATTTAAATAAGCGGAAAATGCTTCGTCTTGCACCGCAGCACTGAGCACTTGTAACGCATTCGACCAATTGTCTGTTGCACCTTGCTCAGAAGCATAAGCAAATGCTGCTTTGGCATACGGACGTGCCAACGTCAAGAGTTCAGCCATAATTCGCCTCGCTTAAAGTTTAGCAGCCAGCTGAGACAGCATGGCGTTATGAGCTTCTGCGTCAACTTGTTGGTTCAGGATCTTTTCTGCACCAGTTACTGCCAAGGCAGCTACTTGTTGACGTAATTCTTCGCGAGCAGAATTGATTTCTTGATCAACAGCTTCTTTAGCTTGTTGACGAATACGCTCACCTTCAGCCGCAGCTTGAGTACGAGCTTCTTCGATCAATTGCGCTGCACGACGGTTCGCTTGTTCGATCAATTGAGCCGCTTGTGCTTTAGCTGCATCAAGCTCTTGCTTTACTTGCGCTTGTGCATCGGCAAGGTCAGCTTTCGCTTTTTCTGCTGCATTTAAGCCATCAGCGATTTTACGCTGACGCTCACTAATCGCATTGATTAGTGGTGGCCAAACAAACTTCATGCAGAATGCGACAAAAAACGCAAATGCAATCGCTTGACCAATCAATGTGAGGTTGATATTCATTGCAATTCCTCAAATAGTGGATTTAGGAATTAAGATGATTAACCTACAAATGGATTAGCGAAGATGAAGAACAAGCCAATACCAACACCGATCATAGGCACAGCATCAAGAAGACCCGCGATTAAGAACATACGAGTTTGAAGTTGTGGAGCCAATTCTGGTTGACGAGCAACAGCTTCTAAAAAGCGACCACCCAAAAGACCAAAACCAATCGCAGTACCCAAAGCACCGAAAGCGATCAAGATAGCAGATGCAATTGCAACTAGACCTAAAGTGAGTTCCATGAAAAATTCCTCAGAGGTTAGGTTATTACCAAATTAAATTAAAAAAATTCAGCCCAACCATCATTTGATAGTTAGGCAATACCATTAATGTTTTTCGCTTGCCATGCTCAAGTAAACGATGGTAAGCATCATAAAGATGAATGCCTGCAACGTGATTACAAGAATGTGGAAGATCGCCCAAGGCACAGATAACGCCCATTGAATCCAAAACGGCAATAATGCAATCAGGATAAAGATTAACTCACCGGCATACATGTTACCGAATAGTCGGAGAGCCAATGAAATAGGACGAGCAAGGAATGTTACCAATTCCAAAATCAAGTTCACTGGAATAAGCAACGCTTTTGCAACTGGATTACTTGGGTTAAATGGGTTAAGTGCCAACTCGCCTACGAAACCGCCAACACCCTTCTCGCGGATGCTGTAGAACAAGATAAGTACAAATACAGATAAAGACATACCAAGAGTAATGTTTGGATCTGTAGATGGAACGATCTTGAAGTAAACGTGGTGAGGGTTCATACCAAATACGTGTGTACCCACAAATGCAGCAACTTGAGGAATCCAGTCAACTGGGATCAAGTCCATTAAGTTCATGAGGAAAATCCACACGAAAATAGTGAGTGCAAGTGGAGCAATTAAACGTGATTTGCCATGAAAAGTATCACGGACACTTGAGTCAACAAACTCAATGATCATTTCAATTGCAGATTGGAATTTTGTTGGAACACCAGCTTTCGCAGTTTTCGCAACCATCCAAAATAACAAACAGAAAATCACACCAAGGCCAATTGACCAACCCATTGAATCCAAGTGAATTGCAGTGAACCCCATCGAATGAGCTTCTTCAGCAGTCTCAGCCAATTTCCATGTACCATCTGGCATTTTGCCATAGGTCATATTGGTCAAGTGATGCTTGATATACTCTGTCGAAGTGAGGGCATGTTCTTCAGCAGCCATAAATCACACCTGGTCAATGTCAATTACTAAAAAGAAGGGAAACGAACATCGGCGTACTGTCGATATCTCGCCACCCTCCAAAAAATCTTCAATTCTTCTTGTTTCTATACTCGTTTTTGTAGACGTGAAACCCAAAAAGGAGCAACCCACGACATCGCTTGAACGAGGATAAAACCAAACAGCAATGCTAACGGTGATAAAGGTTTAACATTGCTCAAAATCAAAATAAATCCAACGATCATAATTGCAAATTTACCTAACATGCCCCTATACATGTTAGACAGCACTTGTTTAGATGCTCTCGCACCTGCCGTCCTGAAGGATTGCCACGCAAAATAACTCGTAGCAAGCCAGCAGACCAATGCACCAAGTGCCGCACTTAATGCTGCTGTCATGTCTTTTATGCTCCACGCCACGAGTGCGGAAACAGGGATCATGCATGCTTGTAAGAAGACCAAAGCTTTTGCTAATCGTCGGTCAATCAAGCGACTAGTTTGGCTCATTATTTATCCACTCACAGCATAAATGCTTGACAAGTTTAGCTGATGATCGCTTTTAATCGCAGGCATTATAGAGTTACACCCCTGAACATGCAATCTTTTCCCGACTTTAGTCGGGGTTTTTCGTGACAGGTGGTGCTGACGCTACAGTCAGCCTTTGTTTAATTTTTATCTTACTTTTGCGTATTTAATACACATTTATCGGTTTTTATAGCCAGTTTCTTCCATGCTGTTACAAAATCGTCCTCATTATTCATACTTTCATCAACGGGTTGGAAGGTAATAGTACCTAATTTCTGATATTGACCCTTTGTTGTGAAACTTTCTGCAAGTAAGCACATCTGAGGTTTTGGTCGATTATCATTAAGATACTTAATTTGAGCCGCTGTAGGAGCAACATGCGGATCATCCGTTAAAGCACCGGCAAACTTTAAATTAAGCGAACGTTCCAAATATTGATAAGCATCATGATAAGACCAATAAGGTTTACCATTACTTGAGCTATCGTAAGCTTGAGCTGCCTGTAACATATTCCGAGCAAATGCATTGGCGTTATTCCAATACTTCGCTTTATTTTCAGGATGCTGCTGCGAACGTAAAGCTGCAATAAAAAAACCAATACGCACAGCATTGTTTGGCTCTAACCAAACATGTGTATCTACAGTATTTGATAAAGCAACACCACGCGTATTACGCTGTGGCAAAACAGAAAGAATACCACTATCTAATAAGGCAATTGCTTTCTTATTGTTACTCAGCAATTTGTTTAGCGGAGCTTCATGGGCTTTTCCCAACCAGATTACTAAAGAAGCATCATTAATTGCTTTACGATGTGCTGGGGTGAGTTGAACGTCATGCCCACTTTGCCCTTGCAGTAATAACTGTGGCTCTTCAACGCCTTTGGTAATTTCTTTTGCAATCAAATAGATTGGGTGTGTAGAGACAACCAAACCCTGACTCCAACCTAACGTACTCAAAAGTGAGAACATACTGAAAACAAAAACGCGGAACATGACAGACCATCAATTAGTAATAGCTCGAAGCATGTTATAATATAACAAAGTTACAAAAATACCTAAGATTAATCGAATGAAGCACTGCTTCATGCTAATATTCCATTAAAAATTTGAGGTTATTTCTATGAGTTCTTGCACGCATGAACATCATGATTCTTTGCATGGTGTACATGATCACCATAATGTCGCAAGTCGTTTAGCTGAAGCAGAAACTTTATGTTCTGCGGTTGGTGCACGTCTTACGCCTTTGCGCAAAGAAGTTCTTGAACTCATTTTAAATGCTTCAGGCCCAATGGGTGCTTACGATTTATTAGCACGTATTAAAAGTCAAACAGATCGTCCTGCCGCTCCGCCTACTGTTTATAGAACTTTAGACTTCTTATTAGAAAAAGGTCTAATTCATCGCTTAACATCTATTAATGCTTATATTCCATGTTGTCATCCACGTGAAGGGCATCAGGCTGCATTTTTGATTTGTACGGAATGTCATACTGTTAAAGAAGCATCTTCGCAAGGTCTGACTCAACAACTCGACCAACTTGCAGCTTTAGATGACTTCACAGCACAACACAGCATTATTGAAATTTCGGGGAAATGCCAGCAGTGCCGCACAGCTCGCTAAATCCTGTATTAATTCAGCTTGAACAGGTTTATGTTCACCGTGATGATCGGGATATATTAAAGAAAGTCGATTTTGATCTGCATCAAAATGAAATTGTGACTTTAATTGGTCCCAATGGTGCAGGTAAGTCGACTTTAATAAAAGTTCTACTTGGAATTTTAAAGCCAAGTAGCGGACGCGTCATAAGTAATAAAAATCTAAAAATGGCTTATGTCCCTCAAAAATTTAATCCCTCTCATAGCCTTCCTTTACGTGTTCAAGATCTATTAGATCTCGAAAAATGCAGCCCTGCCCTACGCCAAGAAATTATTCAAGATACGGGCATTGCGAAGTTACAACAATCAAAAGTACAACAGCTTTCTGGTGGTGAACGCCAACGCGTACTATTGGCACGTGCCCTACTCAGAAAACCAGACATTCTCGTTCTTGATGAACCTATGCAAGGTCTGGATATTCAATCAGAAGCTGAGCTTTATGAGTATGTTCGCAGTTTACCTGAGCGTTATGGATGCGCCATTTTAATTGTTTCTCATGACTTACAATGGGTTATGCAAGGCACCCATAGAGTTGTTTGCTTAAACAAACATATATGTTGCAGCGGATTACCTGAAAATATTCAGCAGCATCCTGAATATCAGGCAATATTTGGAACCCAAAGAGTCTTTTATCAACATCATCATGACCACTGTGCGCATGGTGATGCGGCACACCCCTGCCCTCACAATAGTAGACCTCACATTCACCCTGAACCGGAAGCTTAAGCCATGATGGAATGGTTACAATTATTGTTGCCCGCATGGATTATGGGAACCCTATTGGTCTTTTTGACCGCACCGCTTGGTTGTCTCATGCTCTGGAGACGTATGTCTTTTTTTGCAGACACCATGGCGCATGGAACCTTACTTGGGGTAGCTATTGCGGGCGCTTTAAGCCTTCCTCTCTGGCTGGGTGTGGCAGGTACGGCTATTTTATTAGTCGCTATTTTGTGGGCCTTACATGACAATCGTTTGCCAAACGATGCCCTACTTGCCTTATGTTCAGCGACATTATTATGTAGCGGACTTCTATTTATTCAGCATGTTCCAAGCTTAAGACCAGAACTTTTAAGTTACTTGTTTGGCGACTTGCTGAGTATTGACTGGCCAGACTTACCTGTTTTTACATTAATTATTGCGGTATCACTGGTCATTCTTTATCGCTTTTGGCAGCCGCAAATCCAAATTGCAATTGATCCGGACATTGCGATTAGTGAAGGCGTGAATGCTAAATGGCAGCGCCTCATTTTTATGTTACTGCTAGCCTTATTTACAGTATTAGCTTTACGTGCAGTAGGTTCACTATTAATGGGCGCATTACTCGTTATTCCAGCATTGAGCGCTCGTCTACTTGCTCATTCACCAAAGCAAATGGTTATTTGGGCTTTTGTTTTAGCTCAACTCGGTGTCAGTGTTGGCCTTTGGTCAAGCGCAGCACTCAATATCTCAACTGGTCTCAGTATTGTTTTATGCATGGCTTTAAGTTTTGCTCTTATTTTTATGCTTCAAAAAATTAAAAACCAAACTCAAGCGGCCTAAGTTAGGTCGCTTGATGAACTGTGCTTAGCAATAAAGCTGCACAACTAAACATGACAGCAAAACCACGATTTAAATATTTTTGCTGTTTAGGCGAACGAAGTAATCTTAAAACTTTTGAAGCTAGTCCCGTATATCCTGCCATTACAATTAAATCAATCGTAATCATAGTCACTGCCATAATGAGATATTGTACCCATTGAGGCTTGCCCAAATCTAAAAACTGCGGCAAAACCGCCAATAAAAATACGATAGCTTTAGGATTACTAATATTAACTACAAAGCCATTTAACAACAGCGCAGAAATAGACTTATTCTTTTTTTCATGTTGAATTTCTATATCTTTTATAGGTGCTGTCCACTGTAAATAGGCTAAATACAATAAATAGGCAACACCAAACCATTTAACGACTTGAAAAGCTAACGGTGTCGTTGCAAATAAAACACCCACACCCGCCGCTACAATCATGATTTGAATTAACAAAGCAATTTGCAAACCGATTGCATTCCAGTAACCATGTCTAAAGCCATAATTTAGACCACTCGACATAGAGGCAATCGCCCCCGCTCCCGGAGAAATACTAATGACCCAACAGGCCAGCATATAAGCAAACCAAACTTGCAAAGACATAGTGAAATAAACAATAAAAGTGGAATTATACCGCTTTATAAAACTATCGCGGCGATAATTCAAACAATAAAATCAATAAATAGACTACTAACGGCTGTTTGCATCAGGCACAATAATTGAAGCTCATACTAAATTATAATTGAGGAGATACCTTCCAATGACTGCTCAATCTGTCATTTTGCCATTACCATCTGATCATGCCCGTTTTATTGTTCTTCGTTTAAAAGATTTAACACTTGCTGAATTAAAAGAACAACTCGAAGCTTTATTCGAAACACGTGACCGTCTCATTACTCAGCATTCAGACGCGCAAATCAAAACAGCAGTCGCTTTTGGTCCAGAACTTTGGAAACAGCTTTATAGCCAAACTCCTATGGGCTTCAAACAACTTGAGCCAGAAAATGGCGCATTCAACATGCCTGTCGTACCAGCCGATGTGCTTATTCACATTGCCAGTATGCGTTCAGATATTTGTTTTGCATTAAGCCAAGCATTTTTTGAGGGAATTCAAGATAAAGTTGAAGTTCTGGATGAGCGTGTTTGCTTCCGTTATTTTGATGGTCGCGATATTACTGGCTTTATAGATGGTACTGAAAACCCTCAATTTCCGGATGACCGCGCGGAAACAGCTCTTCTCCCAGAAAGTGCTGGAGTATTTGCAGATGGTAGTTTCATATTTGCGCAGCGCTATGCACATGACTTGGAAAAATGGAAAAAACTTAAAGTTGATGCACAAGAAAATGTGATGGGACGTACCAAGCTTGAATCTATTGAATTAAATGATGATGTTAAACCACAAAATGCTCACGTCGCTCGTACTGTTGTTGAAGATGATGAAGGCGAAGAAATGGAAATTTTACGCCACAGCCTACCTTATGGCGATGGTAAAGGTGATCAAGGTCTATTTTTTATTGCCTACACTAAAGATCTCACCATTATTGATGCCATGTTAAAACGCATGTTTGGTACAAGTGGCGATGGCATTCATGACCGCCTCTTGCATTTCGTGACGCCACTAGACGGCGCATATTACTTTGCGCCAAGCGAAGAATTATTAGAGGAAGTTTTAGAAGGTTAAGTTTTTTAAAAAGTAGCTATCACGGTAGCTACTTTTTTTATTTAAACCCAAAGAACAAAAAAACAAGTACTTTGACATTTTACAAAGATATTATCTTTACCTTTATAAATTAATAAAAATTACTCTTAAATATAAATTTAAGGCCCATTCGCATTTCTTATTTCAAGCATTTCATTACAGTCTTTAGAAGTTGAATAAACAAAAATTCGTTTATCTTGATTTTCTAGCAAAATGGCATCTTTATTTTCACCAAAGGCGTTTTTAGAAATATCACACTTATAAGCTGACAGTTGAAAGTTCTTTACGACTTCACATTTAGGCTCAGCAACACTTTCATTAAAACCATACCATTGCGTAATATTTGGATTTGAACAAGAGATTTCCCCCGCTTGATCAACTGTTTTAACCGCCTTATCCGCACTCTCTTTCTTTTCACTTACAGCAGAGCCTGATTGATTTTCATCCACCTGCATCACATTTGACTTATGGTGAGCATCATGTTGAGTTTTATCTGGACTTTTATCACTACAAGCCATTAAAGCGCCTATAAAAATTAAAATATAAATATTTTTCATGAAAAAGTACTCATAATTATGTGTTATTTAAAAATTGATCTTAATTAAAGTCATTACCTAGCAAGTATATCTAATATTAACTGAAGCAAAACTTACAAATAACTTATCATTTTAGATTAGTAATATTTTATAAAAGTGAATCATCTATTTTATTTTTAGAAGATTTAAAAGCCTTTATATCCAAATTAAGTTAATAAAAAAGGGAGCATTTTACTCCCTTTTTACACATCCAAGATTTTAGAAAGGAATACGCTTATATTTACGGTATTCTGGTTTCCAGAATGATTGATCAATTTTTTGCTGTAACAAATCATCGCTAATAGTTACAGCCACGCCGTCTGCCATTGCAGCTTTTGCCACTTCAAATGCAATCACTTTAGAGACTTGTTGAATTTCGCCTAAAGGTGGCAATAAGTCAGCTTGTGGATCGTTGAGTAACGGCGAACAGTCTGCTAAAGCACTACTTGATGCCATAAGCATGTTTTCTGTAACGCGTTTAGCACCTGATGCCACTACACCCAAACCTATGCCTGGGAAAATATACGAGTTATTACACTGCGAAATATTGTAAAGCTTGCCGTGATGATTTACAGGTGCAAATGGGCTACCCGTTGCAATTAATGCTTTCCCTTCAGTCCACTCCACAATATCAGCAGGTACTGCTTCTACACGTGAAGTCGGGTTAGATAACGGCATCACAATTGGTCGTTCACAATTGGCAGCCATAGTCTTAATAATTTCTTCGGTGAATAGACCCGGTTGACCAGAAACACCGATTAACACTGTAGGTTTAGCATTTTTAACAACATCAAGGAGTGAAATCACTTTTTCAATATTGCCCCACTGATCTACCACTTCCGCTTTTTGTGCCAACTTACGTTGGAAGTCTAATAGATTTGGCTGATTTTCAGTGATCAAACCAAAGCGGTCTACCATATAAACTCGAGCACGTGCTTCAGCATCAGTTAGACCTTCAGCAATCATTTGTGCAACGATTTGCTCGGCAATACCACAACCAGCCGAACCTGCACCTAAGAAAGCAATTTTCTGATCTTTTAACTGTTTGCCTGCTGCACGACTTGCAGCAATTAAACTACCCACAGAAACCGCTGCCGTTCCTTGAATATCATCGTTAAAACAACAAATTTTATCGCGATATTTTTCTAAAAGTGGCATCGCATTTTTTTGCGCGAAATCTTCAAACTGGATGAGTGCTTTTGGCCAACGACGTTTTACAGCTTCAATCACCATATCAACAAAATCGTAATACTCATCACCACTAATACGTGGTTGACGCCATCCCATGTAGATCGGGTCATTTAATAATTGAGGGTTATTCGTCCCTACATCAATTGTAATTGGCAATGTGTAAGCAGGGCTAATACCGCCACATGCGGTATAAAGTGAGAGTTTCCCAATTGGAATACCCATACCACCAATACCTTGGTCACCAAGACCCAAGATACGTTCGCCATCAGTAATCACGATGACTTTGACATTATTTTTATTTACGTTCTGCAAAATATCATCAATTACATCGCGATCTGGATATGAAATGAAAACACCACGGTGACGGCGATAGATATCAGAGAAACGTTGACATGCCTCACCCACCGTTGGGGTGTAAATAATTGGCATCATCTCTTCAAGATGATTTTCAATTAAGTGGTAGAACAGAGTTTCGTTTGTATCTTGGATATTACGCAAATAGATGTGCTTATTAATATCATCATTGAAAGCGCAGTATTGCTGATAAGAGCGTTGGCTTTGCTCTTCAATAGTTTCAATAATATGTGGAAGTAACCCATGTAAGTTAAAGTTACTTCTTTCTTCTTGAGTGAAAGCGGACCCTTTATTTAAAAGGGGTAACTCTAAAAGTGTATAGCCTGCATAAGGGATATAAAGTGGGTGTTTACTTGGGTGTCCTGATATCATTGCCTATCTCATTTTCCAGCTTAGAACTCCAAAAAGTACCGTTTCAGTACTCTCTAAAGCTCGGTGTATGTGTAAGCTTAAGACTATTTGATACGAAATAGGTATTTTAAACTGTGATATTAAAATTAAACACTATTTAGTAAATACATGTAATAAAATAATTATTAAATATTAATAACTTATGTTTTTAATATTTTTAAAAACCATTCTTTCTTAAGGTCATATCCGACTTACATTCTTATATTTTAATACCCTCTTACATTTTCATAAAAAATACCTAGTGTTTTACTATCTTATAATTTTAAAAATATTGCCCAAAAAGCCTATATTTACGTATTTTTAGATTTTAGTCATATTCATTTTTTGATATTTACAAAAAAAATAGTTATACGAAACTTCAAGAAAGAAATTCAATGAAAGCGCTAAATGCACTCCCCTAACTCATAGGAAATTTGCTATATTTGACGTTTTTCTGCGACATCTATTTTCGATTGATATGAATACGGCAATACAAGCAGCTCTCGACCATGCAGTGCAAACCCTTCAGCAAGAAGGTGTGCTTCCTTCGGATTGGAATAATTCAAGCAATTTAACGCGCACCAAAGACCGAAGCCATGGCGACTTTGCTTCTAATATTGCCATGATCGGCTCTAAAGCTGCTGGTATGAAACCACGTGATTTAGCTGAGAAAATTCTTGCAGCATTACCAGAAGTTGCAGACATCAGTAAAGCTGAAATCGCAGGCCCTGGTTTTATCAATTTCTTTTTAAATGCAGATCAGCGTTTTGCGATTCTTGACCAAATTCAAGCTCAAAAAGAAAGCTTTGGTCGTAGCCAATCAAATGCAGCTAAAAAGATTCAAGTTGAGTTCGTTTCTGCGAACCCGACTTCTAGCCTACACGTAGGTCATGGTCGTGGTGCTGCTTATGGTATGACTGTTGCAAACTTGCTTGAAGCAACAGGTGCTAAAGTTGATCGCGAATATTATGTAAATGATGCTGGTCGTCAAATGGATATTTTGGCGACTTCTACCTTTTTACGTTATTTAGAATTATTGGGTCAAAACCTTGTATTCCCAAAAAATGCTTATCAAGGCGACTACGTTAAAGAGATTGCCCAAAGCATTATTGATAAAGATAAAAATGCATATGTACGTGATGTGGCAGATGTATACAAAGATGTGCCAGAAGATGTGCAATACGCAGACGAACTCGATAGCGAAGGCAATAAAGTTGTACTCTCTGGTGATAAAGAAAAACACATTGATGGTCTTATTGCCAATTCACAACAGTTATTAGGTGAAGGCTACCGCGTTTTCCATCAAGCAGCGCTTCATGCGATTTTAGATGACATTAAAGATGACCTTGCTGACTTCGGCGTAACCTTTAATCAATGGTTTAGCGAAGCATCATTGAGTGCCAAAATTGACGAAGCGTTAGAAACACTTGATCAACGCGGCTTCCTTTATGAAAAAGATGGCAATATCTGGTTTAAATCGACTGAATTTGGCGATGAAAAAGACCGTGTTGTAAAACGTCGTAACGGTCAAACGACTTACTTTGCATCTGACATTGCTTACCACTTAAATAAACTACAACGTGGTTACACCGATCTTGTTGATATTTGGGGTTCTGATCACCACGGTTATATCTCTCGCGTAAAAGCTGCGATTGATGCAATGGGTTATGACTCTAAAAAATTAACTGTGCTTTTAGTTCAATTCGTAAGCTTATGGCGGGGTGGCGAGATGGTTCAAATGTCATCTCGTTCAGGTCAGTTCGTGACTTTACGCGACTTACGTAAAGAAGTTGGTAACGATGCTGCTCGTTTTTATTATGTAATGCGCAAGAGCGAACAACACATTGACTTTGACTTAGATCTTGCTGTGTCACAAAGCAAAGACAATGCGGTTTATTATATTCAATATGCACATGCACGTATTTGCCGTATGCTAGAAAAAGCAGCAAGCACTGGCTTACAATTTGAAGTAAGTGCTGCTCGTTCACACGCTGCACGTTTATCACTTGATGCAGAAACTGAAATTCTTGCTAAACTTGCTGCATATCCAGACGCAGTATTACGTGCTGCTAATGCATATGAACCGCACCAAGTAGGTAACTACTTAAAAGAATTAGCCGCACTATTCCATGGTTGGTACAATGAACATAAAGTTTTAGGTGATGATGCTGAACTTACACAAGCACGCTTATTACTTTCAATGAATGTACAACAAGTGTTGCGTAATGGCTTAGAATTACTCGGTGTTTCTGCACCTGAAGCCATGTAATTAAATGCTTGGGTATCTAGCAGAGCAACATACTCAAGCATGATGTAAAAATAACGCTTTGTAAGGGAAAAAACCCATACAAAGCGTTATTTTAAAGTAAACTCGAAATAGAACAATCAAAAGACAGAGGAATAATCCACGTGTTTGGCAAAACGCAGCGCGGTGTATCTGAAAGACCGAATAAGCCTAAAAAGCCTTTAATTCCTAAATGGCTAGGGACACTTGTCGCTATTTTAGCGGTCTTATGTATCGCAGTAATGCTCATGCTATGGAAACCGTGGCAACCAGTTTCTTCAAAAAATCAGATTACTTCCGATCACTATAAAGAAGAAGAAACCAATAAAGACTACCGCTTTTATGACCTACTGCCTCAGCAACAAGTTACCCCTATTCCAGAACAGGCCGTTCCAGAGAGCAAAAACCAAGGCACCGCTATGATTGTAGAGGCACCTAGCACAGCTCAACCTGCTGCATCAGAAGCTGTTGCTAGTACTGATGACAATACGGACTCTACAGCTGCTGCACCTCAACAACCAAATTACATTTTACAAGTCCGTAGCTATGCCGATCCTGATCAAGCAGATGCTCGACGCGCAGAAATCATTTTAAATGGCTTATCGGCTGATGTAATTAAAAGCTCAGAGAATGGTAAGACTTGGTACCGTGTTATTTCTGGTCCATATGATACTCAAGATGCTGCGCTTGCTGCTCAACAAACATTACAGCATAGCGGCATTGACTCTATTGTGATTAAACGCAAATAAAGCGTAAGTAATAAAAAAGGAACAAATATTTGTTCCTTTTCTTTTAAATATCAGCACAGTTCCTTTCGTTTGAACCCAAGCCTTTTTGTCTTGCTTTTTGAAAAGCTGGTCTTTGTTGAATCCGATATAAAAATGCTTGAATATGCGGATATTTCCCTTGAAGACGTGACTGTAGGGCTTCTAGAGGAAAACTCATTTGAATATCAGCAAATGAAAACTCTCCAGCAAAATATTCATGCTCTGACAAATAGTTTTCTAAAAAACTAATATGGTCTTTCATACGTGGACGTACGAAATTTGCCTTAACCCCTTCTGTAATTTTTTTTGCCACAGGCTGAATTAACCAAGGTACATGTTTGTTCACGTTATTCATGACCAAAGTCATCACCAATAGGGGCATAAGTGAACCTTCAGCATAGTGCATCCAGTAAATATACTGCTGCAAATCCTGAGATTGCTTAGGCTTAAATTGTTGCTTCTGATCATAACGCTGCTGCAAATACTCTAAAATGACAGCGGATTCTGCAATGACTTGTTCATCATCTGTCAAAATCGGTGCTTTGCCGAGCGGATGGATACATTTCAATGTTTCTGGTGCTGAATAGTTGGGAAGACGTTGATAATAATGAATATCATAATCTAAGCCTAACTCTTCTAAAGCCCATAAGATTCGAAACGATCGCGAACATTCCAGGTGGTGTACACTAATCATGTTATTGCCTGCTTTTATTTTTCTTTTTTACATAAAAAACAGCATGTGATCATGCTGTTTTATTCCATTTGTGGGATGGATATAAAATCATCCACCCCAACAAAATAGCATTTTTATGCTGTAACAAGCACAGTATGAATGTCTAAACTACGTAACAAAGTTTTTGTTACCGGCGTTTTACTACATACCGCTAAGATTTTTTGTTGAAGTTCTTCATTTGGTAGTTCTTTAAAAACAATACGACGCTCGATATGTTCTTCGTGCTCCCGATTGGTATGAAAGTCAATTTCAATCGAGAATTCACCAAAGTCATAATCTTTATGCTTTGCATACATTCTTAAAGTAATAAGTGTACAAGCTGCCAAGCTTCCGGTAAGCAAATCATAAGGAGCTGGCCCTTGATCATGCCCTTCTAGCTTTTCCGGCTCATCACAAAAATATTGATGGCGACCACTGGTAATCTCGCCTTTCCACTGTTCAGCAAGAGGCTTGGCTTTACTACTCGCAATTACTACTGTCATTTTGAGGCCCTCATTTGTTCAGGAAGAACTGGTGCCTCTAAACGAGCACCTACATAATCGGGAATTTCCCCAAAACGCACATCATGATTAATCCACTGTTCACGTGCTTCTTTTAAATCATCCATTGTACGTGCCACAAAATTCCACCATAGCAAAATTGGAGTTTCAAAAGGTTCACCGCCAATTAATAGCACACGATTACCTTTTTTGATTTCAATCTCAATTTCGTTCAGTCCAGTATCTAAAACCACCATATTGTCAGCAGTGAGTTCATGGCCATTCACATGCGCTACGCCGTCTAATGCCATAAAACCATATTCAAATTCAGGATTTAAAGGAATACGTGTTTTAGTATCTTGGGTAGCAATTAAATCAACACCAACTAACGGCGTATGCACGACCACTGGAGAAGTAGTTGCTAAATACTCACCAACAAGAACAGTAAATTCTAGACCGTCTTTTTCAACAACAGGCAGCTCAGGATAATGTTCAAATTTCGGATCCATATTGCGCTTATCATCAGGTAAGGCAATCCAGAGCTGTGCAGCGTGCATCTGGGTTTCTGTATCAGGTGCAACTTCGGTATGAGAGATACCATGACCTGCTGTCATCAAATTCACTTGCTTAGGTCGAATGAGTTGTTTTGAGCCTAAGCTATCGGTATGCATCATGGTCCCTTCAATCATCCAAGTGAAGGTTTGCAAACCGATATGCGGGTGTGGGCCTACATCTAAACCATTACCCGCAGGAAACGTTACTGGCCCTGCATGATCTAGAAAACACCATGCCCCAATCATTCGCTTTTGTCGGCTAGGTAAAGCCCGCTTAATGACTGTCCCCTGTCCAATTTCAGCAGAGCGAATTGGAAATTCTTGAATAAACTGATTGGCAAATTTCTCACAATCCTTTGAATCAGAAATATCGTAATCATTATTATTGCTCATGATATTACTCTCTTTTACCTATGCTTTTGCAATGAGTCGTTGTACTGATCTTAACAATACACTCATTATTCAATATAGTCTTTTAGTAATACACAGGGTGCTATGAATGAGACAATCTGCTTTTTAGTTATAGAAAATGATTAAAGCTAGATAACATAACTTCTTAAGAGGATTAAGTTTTAACAAGTTGTTTTAAGTTTTTCATAAATTGGCCAAATTATACCTGCACTTGGATTATAGCTATCATACCCACCAAATCACTTATTTCTTTAATATGCTTATCAAGATATATTTTAATAGATATAAATCATATGCTTAATCTTATACTTTTGATATTTATTGAAATTAATTTTATTTTAAAAAATGTAAGTAATAAAAAAGGACGCTAATGCGTCCTTTTCTTTACCAACAAGTTGGGGAAAAATTATTCCCACTCAATCGTTGCTGGTGGTTTAGATGACACGTCGTATACAACACGTGATACATCTTTAATTTCATTCATAATACGCGTTGAGATTTTATCAACTAGTTCGTATGGTAAATGTGCAAAACGAGCTGTCATAAAGTCAACTGTTTCAACAGCACGAAGAGCAATCACCCATGCATAACGACGGCCATCACCTACTACACCAACTGACTTAACAGGTTGGAACACAGCAAATGCTTGAGCTGTTTTGTCATACCAACCACTGTCGCGAAGCTCTTGCATAAAGATATCATCAGCAAGACGAAGAATATCTGCATATTCTTTTTTCACTTCACCCAAAATACGAACACCTAAGCCTGGGCCTGGGAATGGATGACGGTAGATCATGCTGTGAGGCAAGCCAAGTGTAGTACCTAATTTACGTACTTCATCTTTGAACAAGTCACGTAAAGGCTCAACCAATTCAAACTCTAAATCGTCAGGTAAACCACCCACGTTGTGATGAGATTTAATAACGTGTGCTTTACCTTGTTTGCTTGCAGCAGATTCGATTACGTCTGGGTAAATCGTACCTTGAGCCAAGAATTTCACGCCATCAAGTTTACGTGCTTCTTCAGCAAATACTTCGATAAATTCACGACCAATAATCTTACGTTTCTTCTCTGGATCAACTTCACCTGCCAATGCAGTTAGGAAACGTTGTTCAGCGTCTGCACGAATCACACGAATACCCATGTTTTCAGCAAACATTTGCATTACTTGGTCACCTTCGTTTAAACGAAGTAAGCCATTATCAACAAATACACATGTTAACTGGTCGCCAATTGCTTTATGTAAAAGCGCAGCAACAACAGATGAATCAACACCACCTGAAAGGCCTAAAAGAACTTTTTCATCGCCGATTTGTTCACGTAGTTGTTCTACACGTAAATCGATGATGTGTTCAGGTGTCCAAAGACCCCCACATCCACAAATTTTATGAACGAAGTTTGCAAGTAACTCTTCACCTTTTGCCGTGTGCGTTACTTCTGGGTGGAATTGCACGCCATAGAAACGACGCGCTTCATCACTTACAGCAGCAACTGGACAGCTTGGTGTGCTTGCAGTAATCGTAAAACCTTCTGGAATCTGGCTCACTTTGTCGCCGTGACTCATCCAAACGTGTAACTGGTTTTCACGGTCTTGTAAGTTACCAATAAGTTGGTCACGTTTAACGATATCAACTTCGGCATAACCAAACTCATGTACAGTACCCGGCTCAACTTTACCGCCTAACTGTTCAGACATGGTTTGTAAACCATAGCAAATACCCAATACTGGAACGCCTAACTCAAACACCACCTGTGGTGCTCGTGGGCTGCCCTCTTCATGCACACTCTCAGGTCCACCTGACAAAATAATACCGTTTGGATTAAAAGCACGAATGTCTTCTTCAGACATATCAAAGGCATACATTTCAGAGTAAACACCAGCTTCACGTACACGACGTGCAATGAGCTGACTATATTGAGAGCCGAAATCCAGGATCAGGATACGATCTTCAGTAATTTGAGTATTGGTAGTCATGACAAACCACTAAATGGCAAAAGAATTAAGCGCGCCATTTTAACATTTTTCACGCTTCGGCGCACCGCAAATCAGCATATATCTTGTTTTTTTCATATTATAATCATTTCTATATTTAGATTGATCGACATAAATCTAAATTTATTTATATTTATCAATGTACTGTATACCCATTAAAATCTTCACCTACATTGATAAATTCATCACATTCTATGCAACATCCTTATGAATTTGATGTTAAGATGACCCGATAAAACAGGCATTACCATGGAAAGGTAAATACCATTAAGCGATATTTGTCTGTCCTTAAACAGTGGTCCGTTTTTTATGGCTTGTTGCCCCATATCAAAATCAATAGAAATCTAAGGAACAACAATGCTTCAAACTATGATTGCAGATTTCCAGCAACATTTTTGGTTGTATGTCTCTATTCCTTTCATGAGTGGTTTAATTGGCTATGTCACTAAAGTGATTGCCATTCAAATGATGTTTTCACCACTTGAATTTAAAGGTATTAAACCGTTTTTTGGCTGGCAAGGTATTGTGCCTCGTAAAGCCGAAAAAATGGCAACCATCGCTGTTGAACTAATGACAGCCAAACTGATTAAGCCCGAAGAAATTTTTGCTCGCCTTGACCCAAAGCGTATCGCCAAAGAAATTGAAAAACCATTAATGGCAGCAGCAGAAGATATTACGCGTGAAGTCGCGCAGGAGTACCAACCCGGTTTATGGGAAGGTATGCCTGAGTTTGCACGTCAAAGGCTGATCCGTCGCGTGCAGTCAAAAGCACCGGAAATTGTTGAACACATCATGAGAGAAGTGCAACGTGATGTGAACCGATATTTTGATATTAAGCACTTAGTGATTAGCAACTTGCTTAAAGATAAACGTCTACTGAACAATATTTTTAAACGTGTTGGCAAACAGGAGTTTAAATTTTTCAGTAACGTTGGTTTCGTATTTGGCTTTGGTATTGGTGTCATCCAAATGCTGTGCTGGATTGTCACTCAAGGCAAATATCCTTGGATGTTGCCACTTTTTGGTGGATTTGTAGGATTTTTCAGTGACTGGATTGCTCTGCAAATGATGTTTAGACCACTCTATCCTAAAAAGATATTGGGCTACACATGGCAAGGTCTATTTATTAAACGTCAAAATGAAGTAGCAGCTGACTATGCTGCCTTAATTTCCAAACAACTTTTAACTTCACGTCATATGATGGAAGAATTGTTTTCTGGTACTCACTCTGCGCGCGTGATTGAACTGGTTAACCGCCATGTTAAACAGGAAATTGACATGCAAGCTGGTGTAATTCGACCACTTGTTGTTTACGCAATTGGTGGAGAAAAGTACCAGAATATGAAAACACAGGTTGCAGAACGTATTATGCAACAGCTGCCAGAGACGATGAAATATGTTGAGTCTTATGCAGAAGACGCCATGAATATTCGCAGTACTTTAATTGAACGTATGCAAAAATTAACCCCTTCCGAATTTGAAGGCATGTTACGTCCTGCGTTCAAAGAAGATGAGTGGGCACTCATTGCTGTGGGTGCAGTACTTGGTTTTGTTGTTGGGGAATTACAAATCCAGTTCATGCTCTAACTTTACAATCCTAGAGATGAAAAAAAACCGGATGAATTAATCATCCGGTTTTTATTTTGTCTTGAATATTATTTTTCAATTGCATGGTCTAGGCTAATACGTCCCGCGCCGTGAAGCATCAAGAAGAATAAACCACCAGCCATTGCAAAGTTTTTCATAAAATGGATGCCATTGTTATATTGCGCTGCGGCATCAGCACCACCTTGGTGGAACAAGAACGCAGTCAAGATACTAAAGATTCCAAGACCAAAAGCTGCAAAACGTGCTTGGAAACCAAATAACAACGCCAAACCACCACCGAACTCAACCAAAATGACTAATGGTAGAATTCCACCCGGAACACCCATAGCTTCCATATACCCTACAGTTGCTGCATAACCAGTAATTTTCCCCCAGCCAGCAACAAGGAAGATATACGCAATAAGAAGACGAGCAACAAGACTAATAAAACTGTCTGCGCCTGGTTGCGTTACGATATTTTTGACCACCACATTTGGATTAAACATACAGCCACCTTTATTTAAATGCTTATTTGTTGATGAACTCATTCTAGGTTTGGGACATTGATAATTAAATACTCAAAATCCATATATATCGTTGCACAAATAGGATGATCAATTTGTATATTTTTGATGTTTTATACTGACTTTCTATAGGCTCACTGCTACGATTTGAGCACGGTTTACCACTTAGTCATCTCATGGAACTTCTTGATTTTATTCTACACGTTGACCAGCATCTCGCCGATTTTATTACAAATTACGGGACCTGGATTTATGGCATTTTATTTTTAATTATTTTTGTCGAGACTGGTTTAGTGGTTATGCCATTTTTACCAGGTGACAGTTTATTATTTGCAGCAGGTGCTTTAGCTGCGTCTACAGGTAAGATGGATCCATGGTTGCTGGGTACGCTACTCTTCCTTGCAGCAGTTCTAGGCGACACAGTGAACTATCACATTGGCCGTTTTATCGGGCCACGTGTGTTTGAAATGAACTCGCGACTCATTAACAAACAGCATTTAACCAAAACTCAAGAATTCTTTGCCCGCCATGGTGGCAAAACAATTATCTTTGCTCGATTTATTCCATTTGCTCGTACCTTTGCCCCTTTTGTGGCAGGTGCCGGTAGTATGAATTATAAATTTTTCATCACCTACAACCTCATTGGTGCATTAGGTTGGGTTGCTTCTTTTGTAACGCTAGGCTATCTATTTGGAAATATGCCAGTGGTTAAAGACAACTTTACTCATCTTATTTTCGGCATCATTATTATTAGTATTCTACCGGGTATTATTGGATTTATCCGTGAAAAACTAAAGAATCGTAAAGCCAAAACAAACGTTTAAGACTAAGTTTAGAAGAAACGAAAGACCACCGGAAGCATACATAAAATCAGCAACATGGCCGATCCTTTATACAAATGATCGGCTTTTATTTTTTTCATTGAACCTGTTAATAAAGCACGTCCAAAAATCATCCAGAAACTTGCTGCTGGAATGAGCGTCAATGTAAATGCTCCAAATACCATGAGAAAGTTCTCAGGTGAATTCCATGTTTCGGCTGGGAAAATACCGGCTGCAAAAAGTAAAGATTTTGGATTTTTTAAGGTTGAGAAGAAAAGTTGGCGTGGACGAATATTACGGTGGTTTTGACTAAATTGTTGTAAGTGTGTGGTTTTCCATAAACGAAATGCCATCCAGAACACATATAACACGCTAGTGATATGCAAAATAAGCAGTAACGCAGGCCAAACCGGAGCAGCCAAATGGATGAACACGGCCCAAAAACTTATGCCGTAGGCGTAACCCAACCATTCCATTGGAATAAGCCAGAATGTTTTAGATAAACCTTGTGAGTGAGCTGCGGTTGCAAGTAATGCGTTAGTCGGCCCCGGGATAAGCAAAACAGCCAACATTGCTAATACAAAAAACCAGCTTTCAATCATAAAGTTTCCACATTGGTAAAGATGCGGCCACCTTAAACGAAATAGGCAAAATATAGCAAGTTTATAGAGACTTGTGATTAGAAAAAATACAGCTCACACTAAGTTTAATTTTTAAAAAGTTATTGATTTTTATTTATTTTATCATGAAACATTTTGCTAAACTTTATTCATCACAATATACCTTAGTTAGCATATTGTGATGAAAATTTGACTATTAATTCGTCTTTTTACGAACAATTATTGGGCAATTCTTAAACTGAGCAGCCTGAACAATTGCTTCTTGTTGACCTAAAACACGTGAGAGTTCTGTATTTTTGGTTGAAGAAGATTGTCCCATATTTACAGAAATGGATGGACCGAATCCCCAACCACCTCGTCCCCAGCCACCACCAAGTCCAAGCCCAACGCCCATACCTGTACTTTTTGGAGTCTGTACACCATTGTCGATATATTGTTGAATACGGTTATATTCACTTTGTAGCTGTTGGCAGCTTAAAGATTGATACTGTGTCGGAGACACATAAGTCGGTTTTACCGTTGTGGCACAAGCGCCCAATAGTAAAGTGGCTACTGCCAAAGGCACAATGTATAAGCCTTTCATCGTTTTTCTCTTATCGTTTTGGTTCAATTTCGCCAAACAATGCCTCATAAGACTGAGTCAATTTATGTTCTGGTGCCAAATGAGCCAAAGGTAAATTTTTCTGATGCGATTCTTTCATTAAAATTGAAGGTGGTAACATACTGTTCAGTACGGGTAACCCCTCATCTTTTAATTGTTGAACCACTTCCCGAGGTAGTTTTGCTTGGGATTGGAATTGATTTACTACAATCCCTTCAATTTCCAAGCGATCATTATGATCATCTTGCGTTTCGAGAACATTTTCAATCAATGTTTGTAACGCGCGCTTTGAAAAGACATCACAATCAAAAGGAATCAAGACTTTATCTGCGGCAATTAGAGCCGACAAAGTAAAAAAGTTAAATGCAGGTGGTGTGTCTATATAAATACGATCATATCGTCCGACTAGACTTTGAATTGAATCACGTAATTTATAAATTTTATGTTTACTTTCAAGTGTATGCTCAAGAGAACCAAGTGTTGGGCTTGCAGGAAGCACATCTAATTTTGCAAACGGTGTGGAATGTACAAAACTGTCAATATCTTTGTTACGAGGTGCTTTTAAAATTGAGCCGATTGCATTACCAATTAAGCCTTTTTGTTGATTGTTCCCCAACACATCTTCAAAAAAGTTTTCAATATTTGGTTCTAAAACTGTTTTATCAGCAGCATAGGTTGCTTCTTCGCCTAAAAGGTATTGGCTAGAGTTGGCTTGAGGATCAAGATCGATAACCAAGGTCCTAAAGCCATGTTTGGCACTAATTGCAGCCAAATTTACAGTAATACTTGATTTCCCTACACCGCCTTTTTGGTTAAACACCACACGAGTTAACATGTTTCCCTCTGCATATTTTTTTATTGTATGCAGTTTAACCTAGAGCTTAATCAAAAAGGCAAAGAATGTAGAACAATTAAGCAAAAACCGGTTTCACAATAACCAAAATAATAATGGCAATAAATGCAATCGCACTAATGGCTAAACCTGCACGACGCTGAGCCAGCAAAATGGTGTCATCCTTTTTAAACGCTTTCATCAATGACGATAACAGCACTAAAAACAGGATAATTTTAGCGTAAAACCATGGTTGAACTTGAAAGTTCTTCATCACCAGTAAAATTGCACCAGTAATAAAAACCACAGTAAAAGATAAATGCTGTAAAGCAACTAATGCTTTACGCCCTGCTGGGTTAGGTTGTTGGCCTTGTACACCAATAAAAAGTGTAGAAGCGCGTAAAACAAATACCATAAGTGCAGCTGCTACCGCAGTCATATGAATAATTTTAGTGAGTAAATGTGCATCCATGAAATTAGCCCTTAGCTTTTAGGTGCATGTGCACATTCTGGACTCGCAGGCGCTTGACCTTGCCACTCACTTGGCAAATAGGCGTGGATAGCTAAAGCATGGATTTGTCCCGGATTCATTAAATCAGAAGCCAAGGCATAAACTTTTTGATGACGTTGAACCAAACGTAATCCGTTGAATTCGTCACTCACTATAATCACTTTAAAATGAGATTCTTTACCTGGAAAATAACCGCCGTGACCAGCAGATTCATTAATAACTTCTAGATGGCTAGGTGCAAGGGTTTGTAACCGTTCAATTAACTGTTGTTCAAGGCTCATAGCTTTTCCTTTTACGATTATTCGTATATTTAGACCTAGTATACCCTGTCTACACACAAACAAAAGTTGCTCTTGTATGCTTTGACTTCAAACAAAATGTCTATTTATTCGGCAACTTATCAATAAAAATAGCTCTAAATACTCATTTCTGTTTTTATTTTATGCAATCAGCATAATTATTTGCATAAAGTTGTTGACCCTTGTTTTGCTTAATGTATTATAAGCGGCACGCGGGAATAGCTCAGTTGGTAGAGCATAACCTTGCCAAGGTTGGGGTCGCGAGTTCGAGTCTCGTTTCCCGCTCCAAATTTAAAAGGCCCTAGTCGAAAGACTGGGGCTTTTTTCTTTCTAATGATTCATAATTTTTACGGATCATCGATACACCGTATACTTTATTGAGAATAACTCGGCTCAAGGCCAAATATAGATTTGCTACTTCATACCAGATTCAGATTTTAAGTCATTAATCATAATGATTTAGCCTAGTGATATGTACACGGTACTGGAGTTATCTGATGCTGCGATATACAAGGTAATAATTGAAAAAAATCCAAGTTAAAACTTTCTAAGCTTTGTCCCTGCTGTAAGCATATAGAAAAGATAAAATTGCAATCATAAATATAACTTTGAAAATGATACTGCTCTGCATTTTGAGAATTCTTGGTTGAATCTGAAAACTGTATATGTTCAGGCGACACATGAAAGTTGAGCTTCTTTAAATGACTGCTCATCCCATGACCCGTACATTTAATATAGGCTTCCTTTAAAGTCCATATTTGAAAAAATCGCTGATATACACCAAATGGATCAATCTGTTCATTTTCTTGAATCCATTCAATTTCACTTAGGGCTAACACACTATCGACACGCATCCAGTCGAACTCACGATCTACACGTTCAACATCGACTCCTATTTCTCCATCTTCAGACACAGCAAGGACAATAACATCCGCTGAGTGACTCAGATTAAAATACACAGGCTTACGCCCTTGAATAAAAGGCTTGCCATTAGGTTGTAATTGAATGTTGATCTTATGCGGTGAAATACCCAGCTGATCTGCTAAGACTGATTTTGTTAAGACACGAGAAATTAAGAAAAGACGTGCAGCATGAGGATGATATTGATCATATCTCAACTTTTCTGCTGGGCTGAGAAAGTTGAGATAATGACTCAAGATCAAGTAGTCTTGTGGCACCCGTGAAACTGGGCAAATATAAACCTGCACTTGGGCTAGATCAGACATCACTAAGCTGTGCTGTAGTGCTGATGTACTTTGTCAGAACTGGTGTGAGGTAGTCATAAACCGCTTCTACATGGGTAATGTGTGGATTATGACCTGCACCAGCGATGATATGTACAGGAATATCAGAGCTGATTGTGCTAACAATTGGGTCTTTTTCTCCCACAATAATTTCAACTTTAGATCGAAGCTCGTTTAGCAAAGCGATCTGAATTGCACGCTGCTGTGGCAAATTAACGTGGTGCATATATTCACTAATATGCTTAGATACCGACACACGATGTAATGAGTCCATCGCATATCCCACTGATAGATTTTTTTGTCCATCTGGATGTAAATCTTTAGCAATCACATCTTTTGGTACAAAACGGAAAATCAGATTGGATACCGCTTGTATTCTAAACATTTTAGCGGCTTGTACCTGAACAAAATAAGGCGATATAAGGATAATGCGTGCAACTTTATCTGGATATTTCTTTGCAAGATTCAAGGCAAAGAAACAGCCTAATGAGTGTGCAATAACAACACTGTTTGGAGCTAAAAGTTTTGAAGCGGTCTCAATGAACTGATGGTTATTATCTTCCAACATTTCATAACTACCTGAACGGCCCAGCCCCGGCAAATCCATCATAGCGACCTGATCATATGTGATTCTATTGATGATTGGAGACCAGCATGTGCTATCGAATGGAATTCCATGTAAAAATAATGCAGACGATTTTTCCGAGTCAACCGGCTGTTTCGTATAAATTTCTGTCCAGTATCGATTTTGATAGCTAAAAAGATTCGGTGTCGATACCTGCATACGACCAAAGCGTGTCAGCACCAGACGATCAATCCAATGAGAGAAATATGGACTAATATTGATCAGGTCTGCAATGCCCATCTTCGCGGCCATACTCTCTGTATCAGCGACATGGTAGTGCTCATTAGAAATGAAGGCCAGTTGCTCTTTAGAACTATCAAGCAATGCCTCAGGCAATTTCTCGAGCAAAACTTTAGGTAGTTGTAATTGTGGTGTGCTAACGCCTAAATACTCAGCAGCCAGATGAATTAAGTGATGAAATTTCGGTGTCGCAGGATCAAGCAATATATACTCTTGAGCAATGGTTTCAGAATAAAACATCGTTCGAATTAGAAAGCTCACGATATACTGCATATTGCATAGTGGTAAGAAAGTATCACTTCCACCAGGAAGTACCCGTAGACGCCCCTGATATAACTTATCAATCATTTCGGCAATACCAATATATTGCATATCGCCATACGTATAAAAACCATCAATAACGGTTGCAGGATGTAGTGCAGTCCATGGCACATTTAAACGCTTACAGGCCTCAATGAAAGCTTGATGACCCAAAAATTTCGAAGCTTCATAACCACCGTATTTGCGATATAACTCATCAGCCGATTCTTGCGGTGGAATAGTCATGCGATACCCACCGATCCAGATGAATCGCTCAAGCTGCTTCAATGTCGCTGCCCATTCAATCAAAGCAAGACCGGATTTGACATTCGTAAGATGAGCTTCAGCTTTATCAATACCCCAATTAAATGATGCAGCAAGATGATACACAACATGGATTTTGGCCTGAGCATCCGAGAGTAGAGCGCCTAGCTCAAAGTCTCGACTCAAATCATATTCGACAAAAGAAATAGATGGATTAGCCAACCCTTGTGTTGCAATAAAGCCTAACAATTTGTTTTTCTTGGTTGCAGCATTACGCAGTGCAGCAATCACTTGATGACCTTCACGTAAAAGTTCAACGATCAGTCTGCTGCCAATAAACCCTGCTGCACCTGTTACTAATATGGTCTTTTGTGAAAAATTATCTTTTTTTGCGTTATTTAAATTATCCATATATCACCTTATTAGGGACTGCAAACTCCAACATTGCTTTGGAGCGAATGATCTTAAAAATTGTATCGAACCTGTGCGTACACCAAATTGTTATCTTTAAATTGTCCAAACACCGTATCATTTGGACCCCAGAAACGGTCACCACCTGCATTCAACTGCCAGTGATCATTGAGGTTATAATTAATACGTACTCTTAATAATTCATTAGGTTTCGGTGCAAAATAGAATCCCGTTACCTCGAGCTTTAGGTTGTCATTCAGTAGGTTCAGCGCATAACGCAGCATAGCTCCATACTGATTCTGCTGATATTGATCACTGATCGTTTGCTGATAACGATAAACTTCTCTCAATAATGGATCTGTTAAGCTATCGGCAGACCTTACATCTTCCGTATGCTTGTAGACACCTACTAAACTCAGCGTGGAATTCTTTAATGACCATTCTGGACCCATGACCACAGTTAAATTATTTTGCTTATGCGTAATATCTTCACTGCCATCCGAGTCAGTCTTTGTATACGCAGCTTCCCCTCGCCACACGATATCGTTATGGTTATAACTGAAATCCACACCATAAACAGACATAGGATTATTTTTCAGCTGTAATGTTGCACCTGTCGGAGATAATGATTGTAGTGACAGATCAGGCATGTGATCTAAACCTGAAAAATACGATGCACCTATATCTAGACCATCTACGGAATAATCCCAACGCATGGCAAAGGCAGGACGGCTCTTACGATCTATTTCATATTGAACACCAGCAACCTGACGTAGTGGAATTACATCTGAACGGCTACGCGGATACCACAATGCGGTCCATTTGTTGGTTCCAGATTCAGGAATATACGTTAATTTGAGTGCATCATTTCCAAGACGCTGATCTGTCTCATCAGGCACTAGACGTGTATAGTCACGCGGCGATAGATTGTCTGTTGGATTAATCCCATCAGCTCTCCCCCAGACGACAATCTGCCGGCCAAAGTCGAGATAGAAGGTCTGATCCCAGTTATAAGACGCATACAACTCACGTAAGTTGCGATTCACTTTAGTCACATGATCTGGGTTTACAGTATGGTCCGTTTCATCACCAATACTAATGTCGTAATGGATCTTAAACGCGGGGTTAAACTTGAGGGTACCATTGGACCAGAAACTTGCTTGTCCAATGTTTTTTAACGAACTTAAGTCACGATCAGATGACCACACATCAAGCCTAGCTGAGTTCTGGCTCACAAAACTCATTTCGCTGTCTTCCGCATAAGCATGCTGCAGTAGCATAAAGCCACTGCAGCATGCAAATACCCAATAGGCACCTTGCGTCATTTTTCAAGACTCTGCGGTGAGAACAGCTTATCAGATAAGGTTTTCTCCGCGACAAAATCGTTGACGATCACTTGTGTCATATGCTGAGTTTGCAAATTTTTTGCCATAGACTTCATGGCCTGCCATCTTGGTTTCACCTTGCCATAAGCGCGAATATCCGTGAACTCAATATGCTTTAATGGCTTACCTGCGGTATCCCAAATGTCGATAGTTGCTGTAACAAAGTTGTCTTTCATTATGCACATACGACGTTTGCTATAACCAAAGTCACTCTTCACCGTATTATTGATCGGTGTTGCTTCAATCATGTAGCAATCTTTGCCATTAAATTTGCCATCTGCCAGTTTCGTGTATTTCCAGTCACTTAGCTTATAGCCCAGTACATCACCATAACTGAAGTCCGTACCAATAAAAGCATCACCTTTATTCGCCGATGCAAGACGGCGTACTTTTTTCAATGCAGGCAAATAGACAAACATGCTATCACTGCCTTTTGCATTCTCGATTAATAGCGTTGTGGTTCCTTGTACATCGGCAGGTGAGATGAATTCGGTCAAACGCATATTGTTCTGGGTATTTCCAGCCAGCTTCGTCATGTTTTTAGTCAGACGTACACGTTGCTCGCCATTTTTAGAAGTCAAAATAAATTTGGCACTCGCAGTTGAAGACAAAAATTTAGAGGCATCATCACTACGGCTCACAATGTCTTGAACTTCATCTGCATAAGATGTTTTAGGCATTGACATGGTGAGTGCCGTACCCAACAAAAGGCTAGTCACGACAGTTTGTGCAACGGAAATGTTCTTCTTGTTTGAGGGAAAAATAAAACGAGGTTTCAATATTAGAATCATTGTAGGCACCATAATTAAAGTTGCAAATACACTGAAAAGCATCGCAATCACAATAAACATCGCTAGCCATTGATGTACATGGAAGCCTTGCGATAAGGCCAGCACACCATAACCACCAGCAACAGCAGTCGCGACAAAAAGAGAAGCCTTACCAGCAGTACTTAAAGTTTTACGAATAGCATCTTTGATATCACCCTCTTCATCGCGCAAGATTTCACGCAAGCGATAGAGGAAGTAAATGGCATAGTCTGCGCCAATACCCACAGCCATGGCTGAGATCAAGGAATTTGGAATATTGAGCGGAATGTTGAGCCAGCCCATCACACCAAAGATCGCAAGAATTGAGAATAAAAGTGGTGTCAGGACTATCATTCCCGCTGAAACCGAACGGAAGACCAGCGCTGAAATAAAGAATACGGCAAATGAAATCTGTAATATGTTCATGAGTTTGCCGTGAACCATTGTTTCAGTTAAAGCAATGGTCTGGGTCACATCCCCACCAAAACTCATGACAGCCTTATCGCCCAATTGTCCCGCCATATATGTTTTTAGCGACTCAAGAATTTCTTTGATGCGATGATTACTGCCCGTTTTCATCAGGATTGTGATCTTGGCATATCGTTGAGTAGTATCAATGTATGAATCAAAATCGGTCGGTTCACCAGACATTGAATACAACAGCAGATACTGAGCAACAACATCTTTGGTTGCAGGAACCTGAAATGCCTGCGGCTGATCAGCATTCATTGCCTGATTCATGCGTTTGATATAGTCCACGATAGAGATGGTTTTACCGACCTCTGGAATTGAGTTGGCGAACTTCTCTGTATTATCAATCGCTTTTAGAATTTCAGGGTTTTCAATACCATCGCGAACCTTCGTATCGACCATAATGTAAAGGCTGTTTGTGCCACCAAGAGACTGATTCAAGAATCTGTCATCCTGCTGCATTGGTAGATCGCGCGAGAAGAAGTTCCGGCTATCGTTATCCACCACAATACGGCTGGTGCCGATAGCAAGAAACACACCCACTGCCGCAATTGCAGTCATTAATATCATTCGCGGACGAACTGATAAAATGGCGTCACCAATACGGCTTGGGATCCAATCCCAAATCGGTAACCCTTTACGCTTAACCTTGGTCGCCGAAGGTGGTGGCAACATTGAGCGCAGTGCCGGGATGAACGTCATTTCAATCACCAGCGTGCTGATGATCCCGATTCCTGTAAAAATACCAAATGAACGAATAGTCGGAATGTTAAAGGTCAACAGAGAGAAGAAACCTGCTGCTGCAATTCCACCAGCCAATATCATAACCGGACCAACACGAACCAAAGACTGAACCACAGCTTCACTATTGGCAGCTTTAGGCTCCATACCTTGAGCAATCAGACGATCAAAGTCTTCATAGTAGCGTTTGAGCAACTGCACGGCGTGCCCTGCTGCAATGGCTAAAATCAGAATAGGTGTAGGAGAGTTAAAAATATCCATCGGCTGTTTGAATAGGCCCATCATGCCCATACCCCATGCCACAGACAGTAGAGCTGTCACTAATGGCAGGATCAAACCTTGCTTGCTACGAAATGCTTCAAAGTGCAATAAACCAATGACCAATACGGCAATCGGGAACAAGATATTGATACGCTTAGAGTAATCTTCAGCTTTATCTAAATAGACAGGATTACCACCAACACTGAGGGTCATATCTTTAGATTGTTCGCTCTCTACAATTTTGTTGATTGGAGCCATCATTTTCTGAAAGCCTTCTGGACTTTCCTCAAGCTCAAGCAAAATCGCAGCAGTTCTGTGATCTTTAGATACCACCGAATTCATATAGGTTGGGTTCATTGCCAACAGTTTTTTCAAGTGATCAATATCATCTTGAGTGACAGAACTGGTCGGCAACAGCTTCTTGGCTTCAAACCCTTCCGAGTTAGCCATAATCCCTTTCGCTTGACGCGCAGCCAGACTCATCATAGTGGAACGAACCACACCTGGCGCATTGTCAACTTCTTCGGTAATACGTTTAACTTTTTCCAAAACTTGCGGCTGATAAATATCACCTTGCTTCGGTGTAATACCGATCACGACCATATATTTGGAACCGAATTTTTTTTCGATCAGCTTGGTCGAGGTGATATAAGGATGCCCATTCGGTGCAAGTGCACCCGGATCAATAATAATTTTTACGCCAGATGCAAGATATGCCAGCGCAATCGTCAAGAGCATGACTACAGTCAGTACAATACGGCGATGTCTAAGAATCCATCGCGCATATTGCTCCATCATTGGATGGCTCTTTTGAACTGGTTTTTCGATCTCTTGTGATGGTGGTTCGATCTCTTGCGATAGTGGTTCAATCTCCTGTGATGGTTGTTTGATCTCCTGCGATAGCTTTTCAACTTCTTGCAATGGTTGTTCGATCTCTTGCGTTTGCAGACTCACTGCCTCATAGGTTCCACCCTTCTGAGCCAGTGCTTGGAGATTAATAAGATCTTTCTTGAACTGGGCAAGAACCATCTTTTTTAGCAGTGCATCGGGAAATACACCAAAAAAACCGCCTGGTTCTGCCTCAAAGAGCCACTCAATCCATGTGCCTTCAGGATGTGGTTTGAAGTGGTAAGTACCCTTATAAATGAAGGGCCCTTCTAGCACTTGAAAGGCATACAATTCGTTCGGTACCAGATGTGTAATTTCACCTTTAAAGGCCAACTCACGACCAGCAAAGCTCAAACCGATTTCATACTTACTACCCACACGCGGAGTATTGTCTAGTAGCTCAGAATGTTTACATGACAATTGCCAGCTTGCATCATGACCCGGGTTTGCAAGATATTTAAAAACCTTATTAATATCGCCCGGTATGAGGAAAGCATGTTCTATGGTCACCATAGTGGTTCTACCTTCTTATAATTTTTATGCAGGAACTGGATACATTTGATCAATTGTCTGGGCCACAGCCACGACGTTCTCGGCGAACATAATCGATGAATGGTCACCAGGCAGATCCACCTGTGTAAGCGTGTCTTTGATCAGGTGATCCCAACCGAGGCTTTCCCCAAAATCCTCAGACTCATCTTTCGCCTTAACCAAGAGGATTGGGAAATCTTCTGGATCGGGGAAATAGGTCTGGAGGGCAACGCCATTCGCCAAATAAGTATCAAAATAAAGTCTGAAATCTGATGGGTTAGCATCTAGAGGTATGACATTGATCGCCTTAGCTTCTTTAAGCACATGCTCGAACATGTGATCTGAACTCAATTCACGTAAGTATTGCGCCGGAATCGTCAACTTTTTGCCATAAGGCACAGCCAAATCGCGAGCGAACCAAGACAAAAGCATGGCATCATCGGCATCTTCAGGCACATTTTCTGGAATTGGAGCACGCGTATCGATCATGACAATGCCCGTTACCTGCTGCCCCATTTGACGCAACTGACGACTAATCTCGTATGCAATTGCACCACCAAAGCACCAACCACCGAGGAAATAAGGCCCCTCAGGCTGCATCTTTTGCATTTCACCAATATAGAGCGTCGCCATTTCTTCAATCGCCACTTCAGCAGCATCTGCTTCAATCAACCCAGGAGACTGAATAGCACGCAAGGTACGGTTTGGATTGAGATGACGCGAGAGTTCCATATAACAGAAGGTACTGCCACCGATCGGATGGAACAGCCACAGTGGTTGCTCATAGGTTCCACGGCGCAGTTCGATTACGATAGAAGGTTTGACTTCTTTATTTTCACGAATGATCTCACCCAAACTCTCTACGGTAGAATACTGAGCCAGCAAGGCAACTGATAATTCAGTACCAAATACTTTCTTGAGATGATTGACAAGCTTTACTGCCAGTAACGAATGTCCGCCTAACTCAAAGAAATCATCATGTATACCCACTCGCTTGACTGACAAGATCTGCTCAAAAGTCGTACATAGCTCGATTTCGATCGAATCGCGTGGTGCAACATAATCATTGTTATGTTCAAACACTGGCTCAGGGAACGCCTTACGATCTATTTTGTTACTACCCGTCATTGGAAATTCATCCAACCGGATAAACGTACTTGGCACCATATAAGCTGGGAGATGGATTTGCAGGGTCTTTTTCAAACCGGCCATATCAATCTCAGACCCTGTCACATAGGCCACCAGTTTCTGATCGTTGTCGGCTGTGGTCTTAACCAACACTACTGCATCTGTAATACCGTCGATCTGTTTGAGAACATTCTCAATTTCACCCAGTTCAATACGGAATCCACGGATCTTGACTTGGAAGTCCAGACGTCCGTGATGGGTCAAACGTCCATCCATACGCAAACAGACTTTATCTCCGGTACGATAGAGTCGACCAGCATTTGGTAGAGATGGTAAGGTTCTGAATTGTGCATCTGTTAAATCAGGTCGTTGCCAGTAATCAATTGCTAGGCCATCTCCTCCAATCCAGAGCTCTCCCATAACACCGCGTGGGACCAACCGCTGTTGTTCGTCAAGAACATAGAGCTGGGTGTTCGCCATTGGCTGACCTAAATCAATCAATTTTGCATCGGTGATGTGGGCTGCACTTGACCATACCGTAGTTTCGGTCGGGCCATAGATATTCCAGAGACAACTCACTTTGCCCAAAAGTTTTTCTGCAAGTATAGGATCGAGTGCCTCGCCTCCGCTAATTGCAGCCATACCCGGAATACCGTTCCAGTCGCTATCTAAAAGCATTTTCCAAGAGGCTGGTGTTGCCTGCATAATATTGATCGACTTCGCCTGCATATAGTCCACCAGCAAGTTACCATCTAGCGATACCTCACGTGGGCAGACATGCACTACACCGCCGTACATCAACGGAATCAGTAGCTCAACAACCGAAATATCAAAGGCATAAGTCGTGATCGCCAATAACTGCATATCGGGAGTTGCTTGTAGCCTATCATTCACAGACAGCAAGAAATTAGCCATTGAAGGATGCCCAATACGCACACCTTTAGGCTTGCCTGTCGAACCTGAGGTATACATCACATAAGCAGTATCACCAAAGGCAAGTCGCTCACGCACTTGCTCAAGTGGCACAACACCAGCTTGATTGATATCTAAAAGTGGTACAGAAACGTTAAGAGCATCCATCAACTCAGTTTGAGTCAAGATCACTTTAGGGGCAGCATCTTCTACGATAGTATGTAGACGTTCTTTTGGGAAACTAGGATCTAAAGGTACATAGGCTGCTCCTGCCGCCCAGATGCCGATAACTGCCGCAGGCAATAGTACAGTGCGGTCTAACATCAGACCGACGCGATCGCCATTGGCAATACCCTGTGCACGTAAATATTCAGCGATCCCAGCGATATGCTGACCTAACTCACGATAAGTGACAGCATGATCTCTAGAAGTCATAGCGTGGTTATCACCACGTGCATCAATCTGCTTCAGAATCATTTCCAGCAGATCATGTCTAGAATAGTCAGTAACCTGACCACGTAGGTAACCTAGCTGGATGCTATTCGCATAATCAGGTGTGATATTTAACTCAACGAGCTTACGTTCAGGATGAGCCACCATTTCTGATAGTACAACTTGCAGTAGTTGCACCATGTTCTCGGCAGACTCCGCAGAAAATATTTCGGAGTTGTATTTTAGTACACCAACCAGTTCGCCCTGATATTCACCGCCCATTTCCAGCATAATATCTAATTGACCTTCTTGCTGGCGAACCGGAAAGCTTCCTAGCGTCAGGTCTTGACCAGCTAAAGTAGCTGAATTCTGGATTGGTAAAAGTAATTCTTTAAACTCATCCAGACCACCTAGACGTTCCCAGAACATTCCCACCTGAGCCAATGGGTTAATACTGCCATCACGCTTTGGTGAGACAGCTTCAACCACTTTAGAAAAAGCAATTTTTTGATGCTTGAGGCTCTGTTTTAATTGTTCCTGTACTTGCTGTGTAAATTGGCGTAAGGTCTGATCAGCATCTATGTCTATATGCAGAGCAATTGTGTTGACAAACTGTCCTAACGCATTGCGTAAAGAACGTTCAAGTCTACCGGCTACTGCTGTGGCAATGACTAGATTATTTTCATTCGATAGTTTGTTCAGCAGAATATAGAAACCAGATAATACAAGACCGAACAACGTAATTTCATAGTCTTTCGCCAAGTTCACCAGACCAGACGATACTGACTCAGGCACGCGAAAAATTACCGAACTGCCTTTATGTTGCTGCACAGCTGGACGTGGATAATCAAGCGGAATACTATGCACATGTGGAGCATGCTTTAACGCATTTTTCCAAAAGAGTAAGCTTTCATCGGCATCATCAATCACATTGCTCTTTTGCTTATCTGCATACTGAGCGAACTCGATTCCGTTCACTACATTTGACTCTGTAATCAGTCCAAAACGCTTGCAGATATCACGAAGTAACAAACCAATCGACCAGAAATCCATTAAGGCATGGTGAATCACAACTGCAATCACATAGTGATTTTGACCACGCTCATAACAATGAATACGCCACAATGGTGGATGAGTCAGGTCAAATGGTTGCTTGGTATCTTGTTCAACCAATTGCGTCAAATCAGAAGCTTCAACATGACGAGCATCAGAGAAAATAATATTAGGATATACGCGATCCCAAATGAGTTGCTCAATCCCCTGATCATTAGCAGGCATGCTTACACGTAGTAACGGATAGTCATGCATCACTGCTTCTAAAATCTCCATCGGCTTGTTGCCTAATGATTGGTTTACCTTTACATCAAAGGCCACCACCATATTGTAGGCACTGCAAGTTGGCTCAAGGCGTTGGATATACCAAATACCAAGCTGTTCTGCAGAAATCGCGTGACGCGACAGAACTTTTGGTTCTAAGTGTGCAATGTTGTTCATGAAGCAACTCCCTGTTGCAACTCAGAAACAAGATATTCAGCCAACTCATTAATTGTTGGGTAATCCCATAGTAATGTCGGCTCAAGTTCCAGTTTTGTTAGATCTTCTAAGTCCCCAGACACAGACAAAGCAACGATCGAATCAAGACCATAACTCGTAAATTTTTGCTCTGGATCAATCGTCTCAGGCTCTACACGCATTTCTTTAGCTACGAGCTTACGAATGATCGCGCTCCAGTAAGCTTTATCCTTGTTCATGGGGTAATCTCCTCTTTAACTGGTTTGGCATCACGCGGTGCCAATGCAAAATCGATAACAGATAACATATGGTTGGTTGAAATTCGGTCCAGCAGATCTGCCAATGTGCTTTCACGCAGTGATGTCATAGGAGGGGATGACTGACCTTCAGCCGTATTTAGGAAAATGATCAGCCATGCACCATTTTGTAAAGCAGGTCTTAAGCCATGACGGTTAAATACCCAAAAACCCAGTACTGCAATGCGGGCAAATAGTTCGGCATAGTCACGGGCGAGACTAAAACGTAATGTTTCAAACTCTTTGCTTGTTTCTGAATTTGAGAAATAATCTTGAATTTTTTGATCCAACTTACGCTGCTCGACGAGAAGCTGATCTGCACGTTTACGTAGGGTAGATAGTGTCTCAGCAGACAATCCTGCTGTGACATGAGCATCATCAAACATCTCGATGACTGTCCCTAGTGACTCCATCACCAAGTCACCGTCTCGGTTGAAAATTTCAAGCTCACGAAAATCAATAGCATCCGTCTCTACCTGCAAGTCATATAACTGGCGATAGCGTGCTTTAGCTTCGGCTTGATTGAGGTGGTCGGCTTTTTTGCTACGACCCTTATTGGCAGATTTGAGCTGAAAACTTAGGCTGTCTAGACAGACGGTGCTGCTACCGTCAAAGACACTAACAATCAAATGATCACGGAAGGCTTTCTGATACATTCCATCGGCATAGGCATTTCTTAAGAAGAAACGTGATCCCAACACCGAAGAGGTAATCTTGGCAAGAGACTCTACATACTCAGGTACCAGAACCTTAATGATTGGTGACCATGTGCTGAACTGATTGATACAGACGTGTAAGCCACGTGCACCAACGAGTGATAGCACCTCAGCCGCTAATAGGTAGGCATAGGCTGTAGCGAGTTGCTCACGTACCAACGGAATGTTAATTACTTTTTTGTTATACAACTCGCGCTCAATCGCAAATTCAGTCGCGATACGTAGCATTGTGTCGCCTGCACCCAAAGAGAAGCTGCTGCAATATGCACGCGTCACTTGTAGCGTCTTGAGTCCAAGCTCTAACCCCTGACCTTCTTCACCAATCAAGGCATCTTTGTGAATTTCAGCATTGTTAAAGCCGATACCACTGATATCCAACCCACGCATACCTACCGTTGGCAAGCGGCTCAGGCTATATGTACCTTTAGAAGCCATGTGACGCTTATCGAGCCAAAATGCGCTTAGACTGCGCGGTCCACGATCATTCGATGTTTTAGCAATTAAGCTTAAGGAGTCACCCAATGTAGCGCGATTGATCGACCATTTTTCACCATTTAAGACATATTTACTCTCGGTAGATTGTGCAGTTACTTCACTAGATAAAAGATCGGCACCATGCGCTTTTTCGCTATAAGCCAGCGCTGGTGCAGCACCACTTAATATCCGACTAGCGATGTTTTGGCATTGATTAGGATTTCCACCAATCCACACAATTACAGACCACGCATTGGTGCTATAAGTCGAATTGATGGTTAGGTCACGTCGTGCCAGCACGCGATGCAGATATAAAAGCTCTTCCCCAATTTCCATGCGACCTCCAAGCTCTGAAGGTACATAAAAACGGTTCATACCTACGGCATTTAGAAAATCAACAGCGCGCTGCGGGTATTGCTCCTTTTCATCACGCTCGATGGCAGCAGACCAAGAAAAATCATTATTGGTATCATGTACGGAGCCTAAAATTTGCTCCAGACGAGCAGCAGTTTGAAACTGCCGCAAATTGGACGTAAGTGACATGGATTTTCACTCAAATGACTAAAGGGTAAGGGTTAAAACAAAGCACTTTTCAGACGATTAAAAATCAGTGTGCGTACTTCACGTTCCTTGATCATTGAGTTGAGTAGATTGGAGCTATAACGAATCAACTGCCCCCGCTGCTCACGATCACGGATGACTTCTAAGCCGTTTTTGACATAATTTCGTGCAATCACCGTTCTACGGTTTGGATGGGTTAAACAGACCAGCTGACCGCGCTCAATCTGTTCTTTAATTTTTCTTCTTCTAATTTTGCCGCTCGTAGTTTTATTTATTCGGCCTTGGTGTAATAAATAAACACCTTCTACGGGCAAACCAATATCAGCCGCCACTTGTTCTTTGACCTGAGTTCTGATGGTTTCAAAATTAAGAGTCTTATCTAATGACTTCTTCTTGATTTCGAGTACAACCGTGACTCCATCAGAATCAGCGAAATTCACTGCTGCAACACAACCTTTACGAACAGCAGGATGTGCCATTTCAACCGAGCACTCGATATCTTGCGGATAGTAGTTCTTGCCGCGGATGATGATCACATCCTTAAGGCGACCAGTCACATACAGGTCTCCGTCTTTGACAAAGCCCATATCCCCTGTTCTTAAGTAATTCACTTGACTCGGCTGACCGGCCTCATCAATGATAGTTGCTTCAAAGGTTTCCTGATTGACCTCTGGCTTTTGCCAGTAGCCTGCTGTAACACTCTCACCTGCTAACCAGATTTCACCGACTTCATGAGCTGCTACTTCTTTATGAGTCTGCGGATTGACGATGCGACAATCAATGTGCGCAGAAATCTTGCCACAGCTCACTACTTGCACAGCGGTCTGATCTTTACTGCTTTTCACTAAATTGGCATTTAACTTGTCACGATCGATTGAAATCGCATTGAGAGGACCAGTTACACCACTCACTAAGAGCGTTACTTCAGCCAAGCCATAACACGGCAAGAAAGTATCAAGTCTCAATTTCGATTGAGTATTGAACTTCTCCATGAAGCGCTGCATGACATTGGCCTTGATTGGCTCAGCGCCATTAAACAACACACGTACACGACTCAGATCAAGCGATGCCGCATCCTCATCAGAGATACGATGTAAGCACAATTCATAGGCAAAGTTTGGTCCACCACTAATCGTGACCCCTTTTTCACTAATGAATTGTAGCCATTTAAGAGGTTTACGAATGAAGTCCAGAGGCGACATAACATAGCAGGTCAAGCCCACATATACAGACTGCAAAACTGAGCCAATTAATCCCATGTCGTGATAGACAGGTAGCCATGTCAGGCCAATATCATCAGGTTGTGTACAAAAGGCTTCGGCAATCATGGCTTCGTTTGCCATAATATTTTTATGGGTAACAATTACCCCTTTAGGCCAACCTGTTGATCCTGAAGTGTATTGCAAGAAGCAGATATCTTTTTCAGTTATGAGTGGGAAATCTTTTTCCACTAAGTCGCGCTGTAACTCAGCATCGACGGCATGCAGGATTAAACTTTCATTTTGAGCTTTTAATGTGATTAAACCTGATAGCTCAAGAATCTTTTTTGTTGTGAGGACTATTTTGGGTTCACAGTCATTCATAATATTCAAAATATTAGAAAAACCATTACGATTAAACGGCAAGCTAACAGGTACTGCGATAATTTTAGCTTTAAGACAAGCAAAGAACGATACGATAAAGTCTAGTCCAGGTTCGAACAGCAACACTGCACGATCGCCACTGTCTACAAGATTCATCAATACCTGAGCTTGATGTTGAACTCGCTTGTCCAGCTCTGCATACGTTAGAGATTGAATACCACCAGATTGGCGTCCTAAATACTCGAAAGCAGTTTTACCTCCCTGTAAATTTGCGTGGGATTCCAAAGTTGCAATGATATTATCCGTACACATTACAGCCATAACTTACTCCGATTAATTATAATTAACCCTTAAAACCTGCTCATTCTGAAACTTACATTTCTAGCGGGGTCTTTTAATAAAAATGAATATACTTTTTGTTTAAAATATAAATTCACATTATATTTTATGTGCGAGTATTAGTTATTACACCTGTAAGGGTTGACAGGTTAGGCTGCATTTATTGCAAATTAAGACATAAGTTCTTTTTTATAATCATTTTTTATTTATTTCTATTTTAAATTCTGGAAATTAATTTGAAGTCATATTCAGTTTTTGATGTTAATTTGAACTATATTTAGCAAATATTTTAGCTTATTCAATAAAGCTCAAGTCTTACTGTGTAGCCTTATAAATTGTAGATTTTATAATGGAAATACAATTTAAGGGAGGTTCTCTTTTTAAAAGAAAACACTTATTTAAATAAAAAATATTTATCTTTATCTGCAATATAAAGCTTTTAAAGCAACAGTGATAATTAAATTTTAATCAATTAAAATCATACACAGCCTCGAAACAGGTATTTAAAATTAGAAAATTTAATATTTCCAATAAACTAAAATAAAAATATTTTCAAAAAAGTAATTTTCCATTTAAATAAAATTAAAAATCAATTATTTCTATTTTTAATAATTAAATAAAATTTTAGCGCCATATTTAAATAAAAAATTTAAATATTAATTTTTAATCTCGCATTAATTCATCTTCAAATAAAATCTGACAGTGATTTATTTAAATTTAGTACTACGTTTTATTTACACATTCACTCTTACAAAAGACCTAACATTATTGCCCGAATAGCTGCTGAAATTTTATTATTTACATTGAGCTTTTGCATTGAGTTGCATAGATGAAAATTTACTGTTCTTTCAGTTACCCCAAGAATCTGTGCAATTTCTGCTGACGTTTTACCCTCAGCTGTCCAACGCAGTGCTTCTTTTTCTCGGCTCGTTAAATAAAGATTAAACTGCGAAAACTCTACATCATTTACAATTTTAGCAATGCTGGAATGTACTGTTTGAGTCAACCAGTACATATTTGTATATTGTGCTTTTTGCTCTTTTTCTGATAACTGATCGCTGGATCTTGCTAGAGTCAACATGCCCCGTGTACCAATAAAATCACGGCTTGACTGAGCCCAACCCACATTTAAACCATAGGAGCGTGCCTCCTCCCAGAAATCTTTTTCTGCTTGTGTGTTTGCCGATTGGCTCGACCAAACCAGAGGTTGAAGTGATGTCATACAATGCCTTACAGTTGGATCTACCTTCACATAGCGCTGTTCAACATAACGCTTCTGCCATGCTTGAGGGTAATTGTTCAGCATAATCGTTTTGGGTTCAGCAATAGATAATGGCGACTGCATACCATAAGCACAGTAATCAAATCCAAGCTTTGAAACTGTAGCTTTAACAGCCTCAAACAGCTCATCTTCATCTTGTACAATTAAAAATGCTGATAATAAATCCTCTTGCCAACTTTCCATTTACTTTCATTAGGCTCCATTCACAAATCATTTTTTCCAGTTGCATTTTTGAATCCAAGTCATCAAATTGAAGTAGAGGTCTAATCTTTTACCTTTATTTCAATAAAGCTCTGCAAAATCTAAAAATATTTTCAACACCTATTCTTCTTTAACTGATTTCTCAATTTCAGATTTTGGATTCATTATCTAATTAACAACTCTTTTAAGCGTGATATGATTGCAAATTATTCAGATAAACTAAATTTCTGAAAGCTTTTAAGGTTGTTATATTTCATGTGCAGATTATGCTTGAAAAATTAATTTTTACACGATGCATTTTATTCCAAAAAATAAGTATTTTTAGATGATTAAAGAAGCTTATTATTTACTCTTGAAATTATGTTCTTGTTATTTTAATTAAATAATATCTACCACCAATAATCAAAGTGATATAATTTTACCATTCATTATATATTAAAACTAAAACACCCATAATAATAAAACAAATCAAACAATTACCTTAAAGCGACGTTTACTCCCAACTATTATTTTAATAATGAGAATAGATGCTATCTACAAATTTACAAGAAACCAAGTCTACTCAGCTTTTTTAAAAAGCTTTTTTTATATTAAAACTACAAAATTTTCAGTTTTTATATAAGAAAATCTTAATACTTGAATAAGCATCTAATAAGAACAACTTAACGCTAGATGGTATCTGCTTACACTTAACCTGTTAAACATGACAGTATTTGATTGGCAATAATTTATGTTATTTATCAATAGATTTCTAATTTAGGTTGCTTGAACAGTTAGCATGGCCAGCATCCCACCACATGTTTCAATCTCAACAGATGGTTTTATTCGCATGAATGAAGACCAACTCATGACCTATCCTTTGCAACACGTAGTATCTATTATTGAATCTACCCAAATTGAAGAATCTCAAATTGTTTATCGTGGCTTTACTGAATGGGCCACATTAAAGACTCCTGCGTTAAGTACAGGATGGGACTGGGAATTCATTGAACAAAATGGTTTTGCGACCTTAAAACGAATTGGCCTACCTAGAAGCAATATTATGATTGTTGATATATCTGGTACAGATATTGGATTTGACGTTACTGAAACACTGATCAAACGGAAAATCGATACTTTGTTCTGGGAACAGTTCATTTATACCCAAATCAATACAACATTAACAAAGCCTAAACTAAGTCTAAATTTCTCTTAGCAACCTGTAAATTCTTACAGTTACCGCTTTTCCAGCTGTTCAGTAAAGTCACATCAAAAATAAGTGGAAGCACTTCTAATGAATATTATTGCTGGATTTCAAAACAATTTTTCAGAAGGCTTATATACCAAATTTAAAAGTTATCGCTACAGGGTATTTGTTGAACATTTGGGATGGGATTTGAACTGTCCACATAACGAAGAACTAGATCAATTTGATAAAGTTGATACAGCTTACGTAGTTGCTCAAGATAGAGAATCCAATATTATTGGCTGTGCCAGATTACTACCCACGACTCAACCTTATTTACTGGGTGAAATATTTCCTCAACTACTCAATGGAATGCCTATTCCTAGCTCACCAGACATTTGGGAACTCTCAAGATTCTCAGCCGTAGATTTCTCGAACCCACCGACAACAGCGAGCCAAGCCGTGTCATCGCCAGTGTCTATTGCAATACTGCGAGAAGCAATTAACTTTGCAAGAGAACAGGGTGCAAAACAACTTATTACGACCTCTCCTCTGGGTGTAGAACGTTTATTACGTGCTGCGGGTTTTCGTGCTCACCGTGCAGGGCCACCAATGACTATTGATGGGTATTCGATGTTTGCATGTTTGATTGATGTCTAATTGTTTAAAAGGTGGCTCATGTCGCTTTGACATGAGTCCCCATACTTTTTTATAACTAAGAAACACATCCTGCCAAGAAAAAATAATGTGTATTAATCAATCTTGGTTTTTAAATTTAAGTTTACTTTTTTATGATAATCTTCATCTGTTTTAGTGTTCCAATCACGCGGCATAAATGATGTTGAGATAATGGCAACGACAGCCATACTTCCAATATAAAGCATAATTAAATATGGATTCCCCTGCCCAATACTGAGCAGTTTAGTGGCAATCATCGGTGCTAAACCACCACCTAACACACCAGCCAACTGTACTGAAATCGAGATTCCACTATAGCGAATTTCCGCAGGGAATTGACGTGCAAAAAGCTGAGCTTGCGGCGCATACATAATCGGGAACACAACACCAATTGCCAGAACAATTGCAGTCCAGACTAATACCGGATCTTTTGTGTTGAGCATGCTAAAGAATGGATAGCAATAAAGTGCCAATACGCATAGACCAAACATAAACATATTGCGTTGACCGACCTTATCTGACAAATGTCCACATAACGGCGTCATAAATAAAATAACGACTGCCCCACAAATGGTAGCAAACAAAATGTCTTGGCGTGGGATTCCAAGTTGCGCAGTGGTATAAGCCAATGTAAAGGTTGAGGCAATATAAAACCATGCGTTCTCGGCAGCACGCGCCAAAATAATGGTGATGAGTTGCTTTGGATGGTTTTTAAAGACTTGTAAGGCAGGAACTTTGACTTCTTCGGACTGCTGTTTTACTTTTTCAAAGTCTGGTGACTCAGGTACTTTTACCCGAATATACCAACCCACTGCGAGTAAAATGATGCTGGCAAGAAATGGTAAACGCCAACCCCAGCTAAATAGTGCTTGTTCAGGCAATAACGACACCAGTCCAAGTGCGATTGAGGCAAGCATTAAGCCACCACCCGTGCTGGCTTGAGGCAGACTTCCCCAAAATCCTTTGCCTCCTTCGGGTGCATGTTCAACGGCCATAAGTACAGCGCCGCCCCATTCACCACCCATGGCCATACCTTGAATAAATCGTAAGATCACCAAGCCAATTGCAGCCCAATATCCAATTGATTCATAAGTTGGTAAGAGGCCAATCAGTACGGTTGGAATTCCCATGAGCATCAGCGTTAACAACAACATTGACTTACGACCAATCTTGTCACCGAAATGACCAAAGACCAAGCCACCTAAAGGCCGCCCAATAAACCCAACAGCATAAGTTGCAAATGCTGCAAGCACACCTGTAAGTGGGTCCAGATTTGGGAAAAATAGCTTGTTAAAAATGAGGGCTGCTGCTGCGCCATAAACAAAAAAGTCATACCACTCAATCGTGGTGCCAACCATGCTAGAGATGCCTGCTAATCGATGTGACGACTTTTTAGGATGTGAACCGTTTCCATGTATTGTTTGCATCGTAATGTCCTTTTTAGATTTTCTTGTTTTGTCTTTTTATGCTTATGATCTGTCCTGACCATAAGCATGTTCAGGTCTCGCTTGATCTCCTTAAGCTTTTTGTGTGTTTTTAAAATGGGTTAGCTTAGTTTTTCTAAAATTTGCTCTAACTCCGGATTACGTTCTTGCCAACGTGGTTGTTTATCTTTATCGACAATCAGTGCACGAACGCCCTCAATAAAGTCACCATGCTCAAACCAGATATCCTGTAAATCACGCTCAAGCTGCATACACTGCTGTAGTGAAAGGCCGCGCCCTAAATATTGCAGTTTCAAGCTGGTTTGTTTGGCAATAAATGAACGCTGCTGCAAAATACTAAGCATCTTACTCGCCCAAGCCTTTAAGCTTTCATCCTGTTCATTTTCAAGGCTTTGCTCAATCTCATCTAAATGCTGATATCCGAAGTGTTTACGGATGCCTTCGGCAAGTTGTTTAAGCTCACTTTCGACAGGCCGAGTAATAAATCGGGTAATGATGCGTTCAATTCCCTCTTTGCTTAAACTTGGCGCTTCAACGAGAGCGTCTTGTAAAGCTTGTAACTGATCGCTTGGTACATGGTAGTCAATTAAGTCGAGATAGAGCGCATCGCTACTACTAATCTGCTCACCCGTAATTGCCATATAAACGCCAATATCATCAAGGCGAGACAGGAAATGAGTTGCGCCAACGTCCGGGAAAAAACCAATCGCTGTTTCAGGCATGGCAAATCTGGACTTTTCACTGCTTACCACAATGTGACACGCCTGAGCCAAGCCAAAACCACCGCCTAATACATAGCCATCAAGCACAACGATGATTGGCTTTTCATATTCGCGCAGTGTATTGAGCATTTTATATTCGGCACTAAAGTAGCCTTTGTAATCGGCTGTGCCATTTTTATAACTGTCGTAGAGATAGCGGATATCGCCCCCTGCACAGAAGGCTTTTGGGCTATTTGATTTGATTAAGATCGCCTGAACAGCAGCATCATTTCGCCACAGTTCCAATTGGGCACCAATCCCTTCAATCATATCTAGCGACAATGCATTAAGATGAGTCACACGGTCTAAGGTAATCACGCCGAGCTTACCTTGTCGCTCAATCATTAAGTGATTTTCTGTATTCATTTTATTGATCTCTTACTGATTTTTAAAATTTGCCTGCCGTTTTTCAACAAAGGCCTGCATGCCTTCTTTTTGGTCCGCAGTTGCAAAAATGGAGTGGAACATGCGGCGTTCAAAACGTAAACCTTCGGTGAGGTTCACCTCAAAAGCTCGGTTAATGGTTTCTTTGAGCATCATGTTTGCAGTTAAAGACCGCGTTGCGATTTTTTCAGCGGCTTGCAAGGTTTGTTCAAGTAATTCTTCTTTACTAAAAACACGTGCAACCAAACCGCTTTGTTCTGCCTCTACTGCGCCCATTTGACGAGCGGTAAGGCACATTTCCATTGCTTTAGCTTTACCAATGGCATGGGTTAAACGCTGTGTCCCACCAATGCCCGGAATTACCCCTAGAGTGACTTCGGGTAAACCAAACTTGGCGTTGTCAGCACAATAAATAAAGTCACACATAAGCGCCAACTCACAGCCACCACCCAAGGCATAGCCACTCACCGCAGCAATTAAAGGTTTACGGCGCTGTGCAATACGGTCTGCAAGATGAAAAAAGTCATCTAAATAAATATCGGGGAAAGCCAAATCGGCCATTTCTTTAATGTCGGCCCCTGCGGCAAAAGCTTTTTCTGAACCTGCCAATACGATGCAACCAATTTCGCGGTCTTTTTCGAGTTGATCTAATGCCTGATTAATTTCACTAATTAATTCACTGTTTAAAGCATTGAGCGCTTGAGGGCGATTTAAGGTAATCAGTCCAACCCCATTACGCTTTTCTAATAAAATACTTTGCCACTGCATTATTTATTCCTTGTTTCGGTTTTATAGACTACGTGCGATGACTAAACGTTGGATATCACTTGTGCCTTCGTAAATTTGACAAATACGCGCATCACGATAAATACGCTCAATTGGGAAGTCTCTGAGATAGCCATAGCCACCAAACACTTGTAGGGCACTTGAGCACACACGCTCAGTCATTTCTGAAGCAAATAACTTAGCCATTGAGGCTTCGTTGAGACACGGTTGGCCTGCTTCTTTTAAACGCGCAGCGTAGTGAACGAGTTGTCTCGCTGCTTCAATTTCGGTTGCCATACTGGCAAGGCGAAATGCGATGGTTTGATGCTCAAAAATTGGTTTTCCAAAAGTAATACGCTCTTTGGCATAACGAGTTGCTTCTTCGAGTGCCGCACGTGCTAGACCGACTGCTTGTGCAGCAATACCAATACGCCCACCTTCTAAATTGGCAAGAGCAATTTTCAGACCCTCACCTTCTTTACCCAGCATCAGGCTTTTATGGATGCGCACATCTGTCAGGGCAATCTGGCAGGTATCTGACGCATGCAGACCGAGTTTTTCTTCAACACGAATCACTTCATAGCCCGGTGTTTCGCGTGGGACTAAAAAGGCACTAATACCTTTTTTGCCCGCGCTCGGATCGGTCACGGCAAACACAATAATGACACCGGCATTATTACCCGAGGTAATAAACTGCTTAGCACCATTTAAAATGTAATCGTCGCCATCTTTCACCGCTCGGGTTTTAATGGCTCCCGCATCTGAGCCAGTATGTGGTTCAGTTAAAGCGAAAGCGCCAATCATTTCACCTTGTGCTAAAGGTTTTAAAAAGCGCTCTTTTTGCTCGTCAGTACCAAATTTTAAAATAGGCACACAGCCAACCGAGTTATGTACACTCATGATGGTCGAGGTTGCGCCATCTGCTGCGGCTACTTCTTCGAGTGCCAGTACATAGGCTAAGTTACCCGTGTCTGAACCGCCCCATTGTTCTGAAACAAGCATTCCCATAAAGCCAAGTTGCCCCATTTGAGCTAAGGTGTCTTTCGGGAATGTCCCGTCTCGATCCCAATCGCTGGCATAAGGCTTGATTTGTTCTTGGGCGAAACTTTTCGCCATGTCACGGATAAGTAATTGTTCTTCGGTAAATTGCATTATTATTTCCTTTACCCTGCTTTAGCTTGTTGTTTAGCAATTTCTTGATTACGCAATAAAAAGCGCTGAATTTTGCCACTTGGAGTTTTAGGTAATTCACTCACAAATTCAACTAATCGTGGGTAAGCATGAGCAGAAAGTCGTCTTTTAACAAACTGGCTGAGTTCTTCAGCAAGTGCCTCTGTAGGCTGAACACCCGTAGCTAAAATTACGAATGCTTTCACAACTTCGGTACGGTCTGGGTCAGGCACACCAATCACTGCGGCCTCAACCACTGCATCATGTTCAAGTAAGGCACTTTCTACATCAAAAGGTCCAATCCTATAACCCGATGTAGTGATTACATCATCACTGCGCCCTACAAAGCTCATGCTGCCATCGGCATGCAACTCGGCAGTATCACCCGTTAAATAGTAATGACCAACAAATGGTGATTTTCGGCTTTCTTTATAGCCGCCGAACCACATCATTGGAGACTGGCTAATGTCGACTGCTAAAATTCCTGGTGTGTCTGGCGGAAGTTCTTCACCTTGTTCATTGACAATCGCAACACGGTAGCCTGGACTTGGGAAACCTGCTGAACCAGCATGAATTTCATGTTTTAAACCATGGTGATTACACACCACCATGCCGACTTCGGTTTGTCCGTAATGGTCATAAATCGGAGCATCAAGCACTTGTTTAAACCAGCGAATTACTTCTGGATTCAGCGGTTCACCTGCACTGCTCACCACACGGAACTGCCCTTTTAACGGCGCCATTTGTGCTGGATCAGCCGCCATCATCATGCGGTAAGCCGTTGGTGCACCTGCCAAGTTGTTAACTTTATAATCTTTGACAATTTGGCATAAGCTATCTGTGCTGAACCCACCTTCATAAAACAAAGTAGCGTGGCCCAAGAATAATGGCCCAGTAATCGCATAGTACAAACCATACGCCCACCCCGGGTCGGCAATATTCCAAAACGAGTCTTCTTCGGTTAAACCAATGGCATCTTGCATATATCGACCAAAAGCAATCAGTGCTTTTAATGGCACTTCCAATGGTTTCGCTGGCCCTGTCGTGCCCGAGGTAAACATGAGCAAGAAAGGATCTTGGATGCTACGCATCACCAGATCACATTGATCAGACTGCTGCTTCACTTCATTCCAAAAGTTAAAATCCCCTGCTTTGAGCGGAGTACCTTGAGCATCAGCCACCGTCACAATTGCAGGGCATTTTTCAATTTCATCGAGCTTGCTACGGTTGCCCATATCGGTCACCACCAGCTTACTTTGTGCAAGCTGAATACGGTGCTCAATCGCTTTTGGGCCAAATGCTGTGAACAGCGGTTGATAGACGGCACCAATTCGCCAAGCTGCCAAAATAGTCACAATCAGTTCAGGTGTTCTTGGCAATAAGCCTGAAATACGGTCACCAGTTTTCACACCTTGTGCTTTTAAAAAGTTAGCAAACTGACTCGACCATTCTTTTAGTTCACGGAAGGTATATTGCTCTTTTCGTCCGTCTTTTCCTTGCCAGTACAGCGCGATTTTGTCACCATCTGCATGTCGATCACAGCATTCATAACAAGCGTTCAGTGCATCGAGTGAACCTGACAACATCTGTTTAGCAGTGCTTTCCAAATCGAAAGCCTGTACAGCATTTTGATAATCCATCATATCTTTTCCCTCAGTCCGGATTTGTTGTTATTCACGACAGGGTTTGATTTATTGGTTTAAAGCCATCCTTTGGCTTTACCGTTATGCCTCTTGTGGTAGGTATTGCTGAATAATGCTCGAAAAATCGAGATTGGCATTACCACGCATGCACATTTGCTGATAGAGCTGTTGCACCATGCCACCTAATACAACAGGTTGTTTAACTTGGCCTGCGGCTTCTACAGCGAGTCCTAAATCTTTTAGCATTAGCTGAGTTGCAAAGCCGTCTTGGTAACCTCGAGATGCGGGCGCATTTTCATTAATGTGTGGCCATGGGTTACATACATCCGAACTCCAACAACGACCACTTGAGGTGTTAATTACCCCTGCCAATGCTTGTGGGTCGATGCCTAGCTTCACACCGAGTGCCATGCCTTCGGCCACCGCAGCCATTGAAATGCCTAAAATCAGGTTATTGCAAATTTTGGCAATTTGTCCTGCACCCACATCACCACAATGAACAATATTTTTGCCCATATGGCTGAGCACAGGTTTTACTTCGTTAAAGGTTTGTTCATCGGCACCCACCATAAAGGTTAAGGTTCCTGCTTGAGCACCAATGGTTCCACCAGAAACTGGTGCATCACAAATTTTAATATTTTTGCTATGCGCAACAGCCGAAATATCTTTGATGGTTTGCGGGTCAATGGTACTGCTATCAATGCATAAGCTACCTGCTTTTAGCACCTCCAAAACACCATTTTCACCCAAGTAAACGTCTTTAACATGCTTTGCGGCAGGCAACATGGTAATGACTACATCAGCTTGTTTAGCTGCATTCTGGGGGCTGTCGCAGACTATGCCACCTGCCTCGGCGAAGTGCTGAATAGCAACTTCACTGAGGTCGTAACCATAAACTTTGAGTCCGGCTTTTAATAGATTTTGGGCCATTCTGCCGCCCATATTGCCTAGACCGATAAAGGCGATATTCATCCGTGATCCCCTTAACGTAAACTAATGGTTGTATTTACACCGCCAACTTCATGGCTATCTTCAAACCAACGGCTGGTAATGGTTTTGGTTTGGGTATAGAACTGCACAGCCTGTTTGCCGTATGGTCCCAAATCGCCGAGTTTCGAACCTCTTGAACCGGTAAAACTGAAGAAAGGCACAGGTACAGGAATTGGAATGTTGATACCGACTTGACCAATATCAATAAGGTTTTGGAAAGTACGTGCAATCGCACCGCTTTGGGTAAATAGACCTACACCGTTACCAAATGGATTAGCATTGATCAATGCAATCGCTTCATCGAGTGTATCGACACAAATAATTGAAAGTACCGGACCAAAGATTTCTTCTTTATAGATACGCATGTCGGTATTTACGCCACTAAAAATCGTTGCACCTACAAAGTTGCCCGACTCATAACCTTGTACTTGAACATTGCGACCATCGAGTAGAAGTTCTGCCCCTTGCTCAACACCGCTATTAATCAAGTCAATTACACGCGCTTTGGCACGTTTTGAAATGACTGGGCCAATGTCAGTATTTGGTTCATGACCTGCATTTACTTTTAGAGTTTTCGCTTTTTCAACTAACTCTTGAATCCACTGTTTACTGTCGCCAACCATCACTGCAACCGACAATGCCATACAACGTTGCCCAGCAGCACCAAACGCCGCGCCCACTAAGGCATTTAGCGTTTGTTCTTTATTGGCATCTGGCATAACAACCACATGATTTTTTGCGCCCATCATGGCTTGCACACGTTTACCATGTTGCCCTGCAAGGTTATAAACATGTGTTCCAACCGCAGTTGAACCTACAAATGAAATCGCTTTAATATCTTTATGGGTACACAAACGGTCAACCACTTCTTTGCCGCCATGCACAACGTTTAAGACACCTGCTGGAATACCTGCTTGAATCGCAAGTTCAACCAGCATCATGGTTGATAACGGATCTTGTTCTGATGGTTTTAAAACGAAGGTATTGCCGCACACAATTGCCATTGGGAACATCCAAAGTGGAATCATGGCAGGAAAATTAAACGGCGTAATACCCGCACAAACACCCAAAGGTTGTTGCAAGGTATATGTATCTACACCACGTGCTACACCTTCGACGTACTCGCCCATTTGTAAAGTACCAACTGAACAGGCATGTTCAACCACTTCTAGACCACGTTGAATATCGCCTTCAGCATCTGCCAAGGTTTTACCTTGTTCAGCCGTCAATACTTGTGCAATTTCTTTCATGTTGGCACGAATCAAGTCTTGTAGCTTGAGCATGATGCGCATACGTGCCTGAATTGGGGTTTGGCGCCAAGAAGTAAAAGCATCTTGTGCAGCTTGAATAGCAGCGTCGACTTCTTCAACCGTTGCAAAAGGCACGCGGCCAATCACTTCCTGAGTTGCAGGGTTAATAATGTCTTGCCATTCTTGGGTTTTAGATTCGATAAACTGTCCGTTAATAAGTAATTTAGCGGTGTCCAATTCGATTTTCTGGATTGTGTTCATAACCTCTCCGTAGGTCATATTTTTATTGTGTTCAGTTATTAGAAAATACTTTTCTACGTATTTTCTTTATTCAACTTTCATTTGAGACTAACAAAGAAATCTTTGACCACCAACGCAAATTCATGCACGATTGTTGTGCAAATATGCACAGGGACAATAACAAAAATGAAAGTGGATTGGGATCATCTACAGTTTTTTCTGGTTTTAGCTCGGACTAAAACTTTAACTAATGCCGCACGTATTATTGGTGTCGAACACAGTACGGTGGCTAGACGAATTCAGGCGCTAGAACTTGCTTTGGGCACGACCTTATTTAAGCGTGAAGCAACCGGCTATGAGCTGACACTCGAAGGCATGGCACTTGTTCCTCGAGTTGAACAAATGGAACAAGCTTTTTTACAAATTGAAAAGCCACATCAACCTTTGCAAGGTCGTGTGCGAATTGGCACACCTGAGGGCTTTGGAACTGCATTTTTAGCACGCTTACTGGCTGAGTTCTCTATCCAGTATCCCTTGCTGACCATCGATCTGATTCCAGTGCCTAAAATGATTAAGCTCTCGCACCGTGAAGCAGACATTGTAGTGTCAATTGAACGTCCGACCTCTGGTCCATACATCATTACGCGCTTATCGGACTATTGCTTAAAAATTTATGGCAGCCAAAACTATCTGGCTCAAAACCCACCTATTCGAGGTTTAGAAGATTTAACCCAGCATCGCTTTGTGAACTATATTGATGATCTGGTGTATAGCCCCGAGCTGTACTGTTTAGAAAGATTGCCTTTAAAACTTAACGCCAACTTCCGAAGCAGCAGTATTTTGGCTCAGCAAATTGCGGTGAGTGCGGGCGCGGGACTTGCGATTTTACCCAAGTTTTTGGCAGACGATAAACCTGAACTCGAAGAAGTGTTAGACCAACAAGTTCGCTTTACCCATACCTTCTGGATGCTCACCTTTGTTGATTTACAACATGAACCTCGCATTAAACTGGTCTGGGACTATTTACGTAAACAAGCCGATAAATATCAACATTTACTAATTGATTAAACACCTCAATAAAAAAGCCAATCAATCATGATTGGCTTTTTTGGTAAATCGAGAAAGGATAATTAAAAGATTTCTCGGCCTAGTTTTTTCATACGCGGCTTATAAAATGCATAGTAAGTCACGCCTAAAACCACCAACCATACTGGGCTGACATAGAGTGCTTTTAAGGTATCTGGCTCGAGTGCCAAAATCACTAAAGTAAACAAGAAGAATGCTATAACGACATAAGCCATAAGCACGCCACCCGGCATTTTAAATGTTGATGCTGCATGAAGCTCAGGACGAACTTTACGATAACGTAAATAGCACGCCATGATCAGAATCCACACGCTGATAAATAGGATTACACAGAGTGAACTTGCTAAAGTAAATGCTTCCATAGTGTTTGGAACAAAGTACTGAAGCACTGCCCCGCCCATAATGAAAATACATGAGAAGATTAAGCCATTTGAAGGGACTGCACGTTTTGATAAACGCCCTAATACACTCGGCGCCTGTCCGTCTTTTGATAAACCAAATAGCATACGGCTTGTTGAAAACACGCCACTGTTCATTGAAGACATCACCGAAGACAGTACAACCAAGTTCATAATAATTGCAGAAATTGGAATACCTGCATTTAAGAACAACTCAACAAACGGGCTTTTATCGGCACGGATATGATCCCATGGAGTCACTGACATCACCACAAAAAGTGCCAAAACATAGAACAGGATAATACGCACTGGAATGGCATTAATCGCTTTTGGTAGGTTCTTTTCTGGATCTTTGGTTTCAGCAGCGGTTGTACCAATCAGCTCAACACCAATAAAGGCAAATACAGCAATCTGGAAACCTGCTAAAAAGCCACTTACACCTTTTGGAAATATGCCGCCATGTGACCATACATTGCTGATGCTTACAACGTCACCATGAGGTGCTTGGAAGTGAGTTAAAATCATGTAACCACCGACACCGATCAAGCCAATAATGGCTAAAATCTTAATCAGCGCAAACCAGAACTCAACTTCACCAAATAATTTTACCGTAAGAAGGTTAAGGCTTAAGACAAAGAGCACACAGCCTGCACTAATCATCGCTTGTTGCATGGGCGAGAAACTGGCGCCTTCGGGTAGCCAGAAAGTTAAATAGTTAATAACCGCAGAAAGATCGGCAATACCAACCAGTACCCAGCCTAACCAATAGGTCCAGCCGATGTAGTAACCAGCCCACGGGCCAATTAAGTCATACGCCATATCGACAAATGACTTGTAATGTAAATTGGCAAGTAGTAATTCACCTAATGCACGCATGAGGAAGAAGAACATGCCGCCAATTAACATATAAATAACGAGAATTGAAGGGCCTGCGAGGGAGATGGTTTTGCCCGAGCCCATAAATAGACCGGTACCAATTGCGCCGCCAATTGCAATCAATTGCAAGTGACGATTACTTAATTTCCGTTGTAAATGATCAGGGGAGCCTGCCTCATCTGAATGATGAACCATTGTCATATTAGAAGTCCTTTTTATATTTTGCTTAATTTAAATCAGCAACCTATAGGGAGAAAACGAACCGTATATCGTGGGTTGCTGAGTCTATACCTCAGGACAAGATGTTCAAGTATATTTTTTCCTTAATTGATCAATCTTTTGTCCTAATTTTTTAAGTCACATTATTTATGTAATGCCTTCACGGCAATTTTAATTATCCAATCTCGATTCACCAGATTAACCGGAGTGTAGCATGTGATAATGCTAGATGTGCTTTTCTAGCACCCCACAAATTGCACTATTGATTCAAAAATAAACAACATTATTCCGATAAAAAAGCTGATGAAAATAAAAAAAGCCAATCATGATTGATTGGCTTTTTAATAAAACTTAATGATCGTTAACGAGTTCACGTCCTAGTTTTTTCATACGTGGTTTATAGAGCACATGATAAGTAACTCCTAAAATGACTAACCATACCGGGCTGACATATAAAGCTTTCAAAGTATCTGGCTCTAGCGCCAAAATCACTAAAGTGAAAAGCATAAATGCCAAAACCACATAGCTCATCCAAATGCCACCCGGCATTTTAAATGTAGATTTTTCATGTAATTCAGGACGTAATTTACGATAGCGTAAATAACACACCATAATGAGACTCCAAACACTAATGAATAGAATCACACAAAGTGAACTTGCTAACGTAAATGCTTCCATGGTGTTTGGCACAAAGTACTGAAGTACTGCCCCGCCCATAATGAAAGTACAAGAGAAAATCAAACCATTTGAAGGGACTGCACGTTTTGATAAACGGCCAAATGCACTCGGCGCCTGACCGTCTTTTGATAAACCAAACAACATACGACTGGTTGAAAACACACCACTGTTCATGGATGACATGACCGAAGACAGCACCACCAAGTTCATGATGATGGCAGAAACTGGAATACCCGCATTTAAGAATAACTCAACAAACGGGCTTTTATCTGCACGAATATGATCCCAAGGAGTTACTGACATCACAATAAACAGTGCCAACACATAGAACAAAATAATACGTACTGGAATTGCATTAATTGCTTTCGGTAAGTTCTTTTCTGGATCTTTGGTTTCAGCAGCTGTTGTACCTACCAGTTCAACCCCGACAAAAGCAAATACAGCAATCTGGAATCCTGCCAAGAAGCCTTCTGTACCTTTCGGGAATAAACCACCATGTGACCAAACGTTACTCATACTTGCAATAGCGCCCTGTGGAGCTTGGAAATGACTGAAAATCATGTAGCCACCCACTCCGATCAGGCCAATAATTGCCAGAATCTTAATGAGTGCAAACCAGAATTCAATTTCACCAAACAGACGCACTGTCAGTAAATTCAGTCCCATCACAAACAATACACAGCCTGCACTAATCATGGCCTGCTGTGTTGGTGAAAAGCTTGCGCCATCGGGCAACCAGAAACTCAAATAGTTAATGACTGCTGAAAGGTCCGCAATACCGACCAGCACCCAACCTAACCAATAGGTCCAGCCCAAATAGTAACCAGCCCAAGGACCAATTAAGTCATGAGCCATATCAACAAAAGATTTGTAATGCAGATTTGCAAGGAGTAACTCACCCATTGCACGCATCAAGAAAAAGAACATGCCTCCAATAATCATATAAATAAAGAGAATTGAAGGGCCTGCGAGGGAGATAGTTTTGCCTGAGCCCATAAATAGGCCAGTTCCAATTGCACCGCCAATAGCAATCAGTTGTAAATGACGGTTAGACAGTTTTCGTTGCAGATGATCAGGAGAATTTTCCGTATCTGAATGACGAGCCGTTGTCATATTAAAATTCCTTTTTGAATTCCTTTGTTAAGATCAGCAACCTATGGCGAAAATCGAACCGTGTGCCATAGGTTACTGAATCTGTTCACCAAAAAATGACTGGTTAAACCGTATCTATCTTCCTTCTGTTAGATACATCATCATTTTTGGTGTAAAAACGAATTACTTTTGTGCTGCCGTCACGGCAATTTCAATGAGCCAGTCTGGATTAACCAAATCGGCCTGAATTGTGGCACGCGATGGAGCAACACACCCTTTTAACCAATCAACCCAAATTGCATTTACAGTTGAAAAGTCAGAAAGATTTTTTAAATAAAGCTGTGCAGAGAGCAAACGAGATTTGTCGGTATTGGCTAATGCCAAAAGTTCATCAATCGTTGCAAGAATTTCACGAGTTTGGCCTGCCACGTCTTGCTCGGTATTTTTAGGTACCTGACCTGACAAATAAACTACTTTGTTAAAAACAGTCACGGCGCTCATGACTTCGTTGGTGTTAATTTTTTGTATATCTGAATTAGACATTCGAATTTCCTTATACCTGATTAATAAATTGAACACGGGCGGTGACAGCACACATCAGTTCATAACCCACCGTACCGGATGTAACTGCGACATCATCAATAGGTAAGACGACACCTGTACTTGATTGACCCCAAAGTACGACTTCACTGCCGACTTTGGCACTCTCAATGCCCGTTAAATCGACTGCCAACATGTCCATGCTGACACGGCCAACTGTACGAGTGCGAATAGAGTCCACTAACACAGGCGTACCTGTTGGTGAAATACGTTGATAACCATCGGCATAGCCACAAGCAACAACCCCAATCGTCATGGGCTGCTCTGCGACAAAGTTTGAGCCATAACCTACGCTTTCATTCGGCTCCAAATGCTGAACAGAAATAATTTCACTGCGTAAGCTCATGGTCGGTTGTAAGCCCCAATCCGCAATACTATGGGTCGGGTAGTCTGGCGAGCTGCCATAAAGCATAATGCCGCTACGTGCATAATCTGATTTGAGCTGGTCTTGATAGCGCAGAATTGCCGCACTATTACTTACCGATCTTTCACCCGTTAAATCCTTAACAATTTCTTCAAAGGCAGTAATTTGATAATCAATACCCTGCTGCCCAAAACGATCGGCATCTGCATCTGAAAAATGCGTCATGTGCGTAATCTTAGACACATTTGCCAAGTTATTTAAACGTTCCCAAGCCTGAACATAGTTTTGGGGTTTAAAACCAAGACGGTTCATACCACTGTTCATTTTTAAGAAAACATCAAATTGGGCTGCATAAGGATGCTTTTCTACCCACTCAATTTGCACTTCACTATGAATGGTGAAACTAAGTTGATACTGCACACAATCAAATAAGTCTTGAGGAGAAAAAATCCCTTCAAGCAATAAAATTGGACCTGTCCAACCTAGAGCACGAATTCGTTTTGCTTCATCAAGATCAAGTAAGGCAAAACCATCTGCCGCTTTAAATGCTTCATAAACACGTTCAATTCCATGTCCATAAGCATTGGCTTTTACAACGGCAAAGACCTTACTGTTTGGCATAGCCTTGCGTACCACCGCCAAGTTATTTTGTAAGGCTTGACGGTGGATCACTGCGGTAATAGGACGAGGCATGATGAATTTCCTAACGTCCGTTATGCCGCGTGCGCGTGTGAATAACGCTGAATTGAAAGACCATCGGTACTGATATCAGTCTTATGATTCAATACGATGTCACTGATTAATTTTCCTGAACCACACGCCATGGTCCAACCTAAAGTCCCGTGACCTGTATTCAAGAACAGATTTTTAAAGCGAGTCGCACCAATAATTGGAGTACTGTCTGGAGTCATTGGACGTAAACCAGTCCAGAAAGACGCCTGCGCCATATCACCACCCGGGAACAAGTCCTGAGTCACCATTTGCAAGGTTGCACGGCGATCTTCGTTTAGACCTAAGTTAAAGCCGCTTAACTCTGCCATCCCACCTACGCGAATACGTTGGTCAAAACGAGTAATCGCAATTTTGTAGGTTTCATCAAGCACTGTAGATTGCGGAGCAAAAGCTGGGTCAACAATAGGAATCGTCAACGAGTACCCTTTCACAGGATATACAGGTAACTGTAGATCAAGTGGTTTCAAGAAATCACGTGAATAGCTACCAAACGCTAAAACATAACGATCTGCGGTTAAGACCTTACCATTGACCTGAACGCCCTTAATTTGATCGCCTTCAACAATCAATTTTTCTACGTTCTGGTTGAACTGGAAGTTAACACCCAACTCTTTAGCAATTTGTGCTAAAGCATTGGTAAATAAATAACAGTCACCTGTTTCGTCATTTGGTAAATGTAAACCACCCACCAATTTATCTTGTGCATTTGCCAAAGCAGGTTCTACACGACCAAGCTCATTGCCATTTAATAATTCGTAGCTTACGCCGCACTCTTGTAGCACACTAATGTCGCGTTGAACCGCTTCCATTTGTGCTTCTTTACGGAATAACTGCAACGTGCCTTTAGCACGGTTTTCGTAATGAATACCTGTGTCTTTTCTAAGTTCACGTAAGCAGTCACGGCTGTATTCAGCCACACGCATCATACGTTCTTTGTTTACAGCATAACTTTGTGGATTACAGTTTTTCAGCATTTGTGCCATCCACTGTAATTGCCACATGCTGCCATCTAAATTAATGGCAAGCGGTGCATGGTGTTGGAACATCCACTTCACAGCTTTAAAAGGAATTCCTGGTGCTGCCCAAGGGGTCGAATACCCAGGCGAAATTTGCCCTGCGTTACCAAAACTTGTCTCTTCAGCAGGACCTGACTGACGATCGAGAACAGTAACCTCAGCTCCTTGTTGAGCTAGATAATAGGCACTTGCCACTCCAATAACGCCGCTACCTAAAACAATTACGCGCATTTCCATTCCCTCACGCACACCAGTTTATTTCACTAGTATATTTCTGCTTCAATAGTTTATTTCACTGTTTTTCAGGGTATAATCTAGGTAAATTTATGTTTTTCTCGCGAGAATTTAAAAAAAAGAGGAAATATCTATGCGCCCCTTAGATCGTATAGATCGCATGATTCTGGACATTTTGCAGCGTGAAGGACGAATTGCGATTAGTGAATTGGCATCGAGAGTCAACCTCTCTACCACCCCCTGTTCAGAGCGTGTAAAACGCCTTGAGCGCGATGGCATTATCATGGGTTATTACGCCCGTCTAAACCCAGCTTACGTAGACCGTAACCTTCTCGTCTTTTTAGAAATTAAGTTATCTGCCAAATCAGGCGATGTATTTGACCAAGTCGCCAGAGACTTGGTTGAGATTCCTGAAGTGCTTGAATGTCACCTTATTTCAGGTGAATTTGACTACCTTGTAAAAGCCCGTTTAAAAGAAATGAGCGCATATCGCCGCTTATTGGGAGATCTTTTAAAGAAACTCCCCGCTTCGGCATCCTCACACAGTTATGTGGTTATGGAAGAAGTGAAAGAAACTCTGTATTTAGATGTAAGCAAGTAAAGCGAGTATTCTTAAACTCGCTTTACTCATGTTTTGAACATTAGAAATATTTTAAAATCGAAATATGTTTATTTTGATGTTTGAATTTCGAGAACCATTTAACTGCTGGATAGAGTGCAAAAGACAGTACAATCGTGATTAGCCACAGCATCCATACATGGTTGACCGACAAATAACTTCCATAGTTAGCTCCCCATACACTTAACGCAAACACATAAATCAGTTTCAGCACATATAAGTGCAGTAAATAAAAGAACATCGGCACCGAGCCAAACACGACCAATGGTTTTAGAAATGAATATTGCTGCATCCGTTCAAAAGCAACCAACACAAGTAAGCCAATTCCAATATTCAGCAAAATAAACAATAAAGACGGCGGATACTTGGTGAGGTTAAAAAAGCTCATGAGGCTCAGTTGTAATGACTCAAAATGCTGCCAAGGCTGGTCACCATAGACGTTGATAAAACGCAGTAAAATAAACAACCCGATACTTGCTAAACCAAGACTGACTAAAGCGCGGCTTCTTTGCTTTGCTGTATATTTAGAACTAAACAACTGGCCTAAAACGTAGCCTAATAAAATTACCCCTATCCAAGGTAAAACCGGATAGCTTGTACGAAGCTTAATACCAGCAAACTCAAGCCAGCCACGTTCATGTAAAACGAACCATATATTTTGTAGAAAACCTTGTGAGAAGTGCACAGAATCTAGCAAGTTATGCCCAAAAATAATGATTAACGCTACCCCAGCAAGGACTGGCAAAGGCAAACTTACACAGCAAGCTAGCACCACCATGCTAATACCGATCGCCCAAATTACCTGTAAATAAATGACTTCGGGTGGAAAAGTGGCTGTCCATGCAAAATTCACAAAGGTAAGCTCTAGCACAATCAAAAATAAGCCACGTTTTAATAGAAAAGCGCGCGTTTGTCGTAAGTCTTGTTTTTTTGATTGAAATAAAAAAGCAGAGATACCCGTTAAAAGTACAAAAACCGGAGCGCAAATATGTGCCAATAACCGACTGCCAAATAATGCTGGTTCTGTTACTGTTACGTCCATTGGGTCGGTAACCTGTTTATGTAAATAGAAAGTTTCTCTTACATGGTCGAGCAACATAATCATGATGACTAAACCACGCAATGCATCAATCGACTGTAAACGTTCAATATTTTTTTCTATAGACATGGCGGTAATCAATAAAATAATGTAACGTTATACTATTACATTATGATTCTTTTGTCTTTCATGGCTGATTATTTATGCAACACAAATTAGGATTGTTGTCTTCGTTAGGTCTATCATTTATATCAACATTTACTTGGGCAGAAGAAACGTCAACGGTACTTGAGACCATACGCGTTCAGGCTGAAAGCACCCAAGAAGATGTGAGCCAAAATAGCTCGGCGACTAAATTTTCTCACGATGTTTTAGATGTCCCTTTTAATCGTGCTTATGTTTCTAAACAAATGATGGAACAACAAGACGTACAGCGGATTGATGACGCATTAAGCTTGGTGAGTGGGGTTTTTCATCAAAACAGTTTTGGTGGCGGTTTTTGGGATAACTACTCTTTCCGTGGTTTTAGTACCGACCCCAACTTAGGTGCCTCTATGATCCGTAACGGCTTGAGTGTCAACCGAGGGATCAGTGCTCCAAAAGATGTAGTAAACATTGAATCTTTAGAGTTTTTAAAAGGGCCGATGGCTGCGCTATATGGCCGCGGCGAAACAGGGGGGTTGCTTAACCTCAACAGTAAAAAACCACAATGGGAAAGCGAAAGTGAACTTAACCTGCGTGCCAATACCCAAGAACAATATCGAATTAGTCTAGAGCATACCGCGCCTATTAACGATGAACTGGCCTATCGTGTAGCAGTGGCTCATGAAGATAATCAAAGCTTTCGTGATCATGTCAGTAGTGAACGCTGGTTCTTTTCACCACAGCTTACATGGAAAATTTCAGACCAAACGCAACTCGATTTTGATAGTGAATTTACAGAGCACAAAGGAACCTTTGACCGTGGTGTAAGCACAGTCAATCATCAGTTTGTGATGGACCCGAAAACCTTTACAGGTGAACCTGACGATGGTGATTTGAAAATAAAAGATTACTTTTACCAATTACGTCTGAGTCACGAATTTAACCCTGACTGGAAGCTAAATAGTGCGGTTAGTTATAAAGACGCCAAAATGGTCGGCTTTGCAACCGAACCACGGCGTATGCAAGCCGATGGACGTACTTTAGAGCGTCAACGCCGCTATCGTGATTATACGAGTGAAGATGTTCTGGCTCAGACAGAGTTACTTGGCAAGGTTGATACGTCGTGGGCTCGCCATGAAATTTTACTTTCAACCGAACTTGGTCAACTTGACTATCAGCAAAACCAGCTTCGTCGTAATCACAGCACAAGTTCACCAAACATAATTGATATTTACCAGCCTGAATACGGCAAATATTTACCAAACCTAGCCCCATTTACCAACACCAAAGAACAGCAGCGTTACTTTGCGCTTAATGTACAAGACCAGATATTCTTTAATGACCAGTGGAGCGTGTTATTCGGCAACCGTTTTGATCAGGTCGAACAAGACTTTAAAAATCACCTGACTCAGACTGAAAGCAACCAGACACTTCATCAAAATAGTCCACGTTTCGGAGTAAATTTTAAAGCCTCTGACCAATGGGCGTTTTATAGCAACTATGGTCGCTCATTCGCCATGAATAGTGGTATGAACCGAAATGGTCAGACTTTTGCTCCTGAAAAAGGTGAAAGCTATGAGATTGGTACTAAATATAAAATGAATGACCAAAGTGTGCTGAGTCTCGCTTTGTTTAAAATGAAAAAGCGAAATGTACTCACAACAGACCCAATCGACAGCAACTTTCAAACCGCAGCAGGCGAAGTGAGCAGTAAAGGAATTGAGTTTGACTTAAATAGCCAGATCAATGACCGTTGGTTCATCAATGCCAACTATAGTTATACCGATGCTCAAATTGAAAAAGACCAAGACTTGGCAAAAGGTGCTCGTCTGAGCAATGTGCCAAAACACCAAGGTGCAATAAGCACCAATTATGAGTTTCTACAAGAAGGTGCAAGAAAAGCAGGTGTAGGCGCCAATCTTACCTATGTGGGCGAGCGTAGTGGACATAACCTTGATAATGGCTTTAATTTACCAAGCTATACCCTCGTGAACTTAAATGCTTACTATGCGCCATCTGACCGCTTACGCTATCAGCTGAATGTAAACAACCTGTTTGATAAAACTTACTATGTCTCGAGCTATAGCGATTTATGGATTCAACCGGGTGAACCATTAAATGCCTCAATTTCGGCTCAGTGGAAGTTTTAATTCATCTCTAAAATAAAAAAGCCCGAAAGTGTTCGGGCTTTTTATTAGAACATGCCATTTTCATTCACAAGCGGTTCGGGCTGCATTTGCCCGATATCCCAAAGCTCAGCAATTTTTCCATTTTCAAAACGGCAAATATGAACCACAGCCACAATGGTGGCTTTGCCGTTCATTTGCATTTCAAGTTTCGAATGTACAGCGACTAAAGTACCATCTTCAATCACATGCTGAACATCAAAAACTTTATTAGGATTTTCAGCCGCACTTTCACGCATTCCTTCCTTCAAAGAAATCGCATCGCCTGCATAATAAGGATTGTGATGCTTGAAGTTGGGTGCTGGGTAATTGCTATAGGCTTCATCAACTTCGCCTGCTGCGGCAAGCTCTAAAAACCTTACCGCAATTTGTTTTTGAGATAGGCCCATGATTATCTCCTACTCTTTTTTAGACCTTACTGTAACAGGTCATCTTCTTCAGTTTCTTCTTCGAAGACATAGGCCATACAGCCCCATCCGTCATATTCACCCTGAAATTTTTCAGCGATGCTGGCAAACCATTGCTCTAAGTCAACAATGTCTGAATACTCAGGTTCCATGTTAACAAAGATGGTAATTACCCATTCATTTGGCTCAACAGAGTCATCTTGGAAAAGTGAAACTTTTTGTTCTTGGTAAAGTAAATAAAGTGCACATTGCTCTGCATTTTTCTGGTCATGAAAAGCAATTGAAAATTCAATTTCATGCAACTCGGTTAAATCATCCCCATCTTCAGCCATTTGCCAAAGTACATTGCCGTTATCGTCATCTGGAAATTGTTCGTAGTCACGAGTCATAATGTGATCCTTGTTGTTGTCGCGGTATTAATATTATTCGGACTTAGAATACCCGACTTTTATTGCAGTTTGGATATGTATTCAGTTGCGAATTGCATCAAATTTTAATTTTTAAAACGGTACTTGCGATTCAATCACTACATCTGTGCCTTTCAATGGATGCTGAAAAGCCAGATAGGCCGCATGTAAAGCCATACGGCTTAAATGAAAACGTTTTGGTTCAGGATGATACAGCTTGTCGCCCATAATTGGATGTCCAATATGCATCATGTGCACACGTAGCTGGTGCGAACGGCCTGTGACTGGTTCAAGCAACACGCGAGTTTGATCAGTGTTTTCATCATAGGTGAGAGGCTGAAACAAGGTTTTAGCATGTTTGCCTAATTCAAAATGTACAATTTGTCTCGGGCGATTTTCCCAGTCAGTAATGAGCGGAACTTCAACACTACCCTCTTGTGCGACTTGGCCTTGCACCAAAGCAATATAATGTTTTTTGACTGTTCTAGCCTGAAACATTTTACTTACCGCAACTTCTGCATCACGATGCTTAGCAAACATAAGTAAGCCCGATGTCGCCATATCTAAACGATGCGTCACCTTAGCTAAAGGGAACTTTTCCAGCACCCTTAAATAAGCACTGTCATGATGCTCAGGTAAACGTCCCATGACCGACAACAAACCCGCAGGTTTATCAACCACAATCAAGTCGTCATCTTCAAATAAAATTGAAAGTGGATCTTGTGGCGGAGCGTAAACAAAGTTGTCGTTTAAAGGCATGGTCGTCGAAACAGCAATGGAGCATGGCGGCAAATCATAAAGAAATTTCTGACCTACCGCAAAACAATCTATAAGCTCTCATCATGTTCCACGTGAAACTCGGAAAATCTTTATCGTTTTTTATTCATTTCAGCTAAAAGATCGAGCTGAATTTCTTGAATATGTGTAAGCCTTTCCCACTGATGCGATAAAAGATGGTCCATTTTTTCATGCAAATGGCGAATCTCAAGTTCAGCTTTTAAATTAATTTGATAGTCATGCTGAGAGCGCAGTCGATCTTTGGCTTCTTGACGGTTCTGGCTCATCATAATAATAGGCGCCTGAATTGCAGCCAAACATGACAATACCAAGTTCAGTAAAATAAAGGGATACGGGTCGACTGGACGTGTCACCATCACAACCGTATTTAAAATAATCCAAGCCGTTAAAAAAATAGCAAAACAAATAAGAAAAGCCCAACTACCACCGAATGTTGCAATCTTATCTGCTAATCTTTCTCCAAACGTCCATTTTTGATCAAAATCAGATTCGGTATTTCGACTAATTAACTCTTGGCGTTGCATACTACCAATCACTTCATTTTCTAAATTAGAGAGTTCGCCCTTTTCAGAACGTAGCAGTGATTGAACGTATTTAATTCGATAATCTGCCAGATCGGCTCGACAAATAAAGCTTGAAAAAGACCAGTCCGGATGATCTTGAATAATTTCTTCACTAATCACACTTCGAATGACTTCGCCAGAGACTAGGTCTTTTAACGGGAAATTTTTCCCACATACGGCGCATTGGCGACACTGGTTTTTATTCTCCATGTTATTCAGCTCGCAATTATAATGATAAGAATATTATATAAATGATTTCCGACAGGGATATCGTAAATAAAAATAATGCTTTAACCCAATATTTGTAAAGTTGCTGGCACTATTTTTCGATGTGCAGGAATCACGGGCACCATATAAAGCCGACCAAGCCAATTTTTAAGATGTACCACAGTGGTTATGGTCAATACTTGGGTCTTTTCATTCTTATAAACAGATAAAGTTACATTCAAATGCTTGTCATCGTCGCCAATCACTAACTCATTTTCAGTACGTTGTCGCAAGGTAAAAATTCCAATTCGGTCACCTGCGACATACTCATTTTCTTTTTTATTCGAATCGATTTTCTTAAAACTTCCTAAATCTTTAAGCCCGATCTTTGAAGTAATTTTATTACGCATATTCATGCTCCACTCTATCCAATGCGGAGTATGCTGAAACATTTTAATAAGCTGCTCAAATACATTCAGGTCGGGTTGACCAAGCACAATACTCCAAGAGTCGTGGAAGTAGGCATTGTTCAATTGAGATGAGATTTGACTGTCAGGAGGTAGCGCAGAGAGATAAGGCTTATTCATGAATTATATTCTTGTAAAGTATCATTTTTATTATAGAGAATTTTTTAGGGTGTCAAGGGAAAACATCTATGGTTTACTTCAACAATCATAACTTTGTAAGTCATAACCTTGTGCCTATAAACTTTTGATCTATAGCGTCCTAAGCCGAATCGAGACCTTTTGGGTGAGTACACACTAACGTTATACGTTTTGGTGCATGCTACTCTTTTCGATCCCTATCACACCCTTGAGATATAGTTTAGCCAGCACCCTGCGGGATTGTTTTTCTAAGAAAAGCTAATTTTCACTATTTTTGGGAATTTTTACGACATCAAGTATATTTAAGAGAATATATTCCCATTTACCAATAATTAATTATATTTAAATTCCACTTTATTTATATTTTTCGGTTTATTTTACCAAAGTATCAACTGTTTTGATCAATAGGGTACCAGACTATAAAAAGCAAATTACCCTTCATTTCTTTAGTCATGAAGGGCAAAATCTTTTATGAAGAAGTAAAACCATCTTTACGGGCATGGTAAACGGTACATAACGCGATAAAGGCAAAAACCAGCATGAACCACGGAAAAGAAGCTGCCCCAAAACTTTCAAGCAGTCCTCCGCCAATCATTCCACCGAATGCGATCGCAAGGTTAAATACAGTGACCAACATAGATTGGGCCACATCTGCTTCGTGACCCGCAGTATTTGCCAAGGCTGTTTGTAATAATGTAGGAGCCCCACCAAAAGTGATTCCCCATAACATTACACCCGTGAGCATGACAAAACTTGAAGAACTATAAACGCCCAACACCGCTGTTGCGATTGCAAAGATAAATAAGCTCAAAAGCGTTATTTTTCTTAATGAACGGTCGATAAACATGCCCGTAAGTAAAATGCCCACTATAGAAGAAATACCAAAGATAAAAAGGACGGTCTCAACTTTGTATGTCTGCCCTGTCGAGGCCAAAAAAGGTGAAATATAGGTATAGAGAATGCTATGCGCCAATATCCAAAGAAAGACAACTAATAAAATAGCTCTAATGCCTGGTATGAAAAGAACTTTTAAAATAGGCAATCTTTTTTGTGCTGACTGCCCCGCAAAATTAGGAATACTAAAACGAATCCAGATTAATAAAATCAATGCCAATAAAGACATGATCCAAAATACGCCACGCCATTCAAACAAGGTTCCCAACCATGCACCCAAAGGAACACCAATCGCCAAAGCAATTGGCTGCCCAACCCCAGCAATTGCTAAAGCTCGTCCTTGGTAGGAGGGTGAAACCATGCGTCTTACATAACCCGCTAAAAGCCCCCATATAACACCCGCTGCCATACCTGCAATAAAACGAGCAATCAAAGTCAAAATATAATCGTTTGATAAGGCAGTAATCGCATTAAATAAAAGTAAACCCGCCATAGCACTGAGTAATAAGGGTCTCCGGTTCCAACTACGGGTAAGACTAATCAGAGGTATTGCCGCTAAAACCGAACCTAATGCATACACTGCTATTAGTTGCCCTGCGTAAGCTTCTGAAATATGTAACCCTTGACTAATTTGGGGCAACAGCCCTGCTGGCATGGTTTCTGTCATGATGGTCAGAAAGCCTGCAACTGTAAAAGCCAACAGTTTCCAAATCGGTAAAGCAGAGAATTCATCAGTTAACTGATGAGTTGTTTCATCACACTTAATATTCATAAAGGTTTACTCTTAAATTCGCAGCGGACTTGCTCTGCATAGCTATATGCTTGTTTTATAAGGTTAGGATGGGAAGACATTTGTTCTCCATGTAAACTAAAAATCATTATTTTGGAATGATCATTCCAATTTAAGTCAAATAAAAACCTTAACTATTCCAACTCAACAATAGTTAAGGTTTAAATGAGTTTTATAAAACGTTTAAAGCAATCTCGACCACATCCATTAAAGATTGCTTTCTTTGTTCAAGCGGACTGCCTTTCCCTAGAACACGTAAACCTTGAATAGTATTTACAAAAAAACTCGCTAATGCACGTGGGTTTTGGGTAGAAGCAATTTCACCAGCTTGTTGAGCTTTAATAAACAAATTCTCTAAAGCATGCTGTATTTTCTGTAAATTACTTATAACGAATTTGGAGACATCTTCATCATGTCCAGCCAGTTCCAAACAGGCATTTGCGACGAGGCAGCCCTTGTGCTCTGAATCATTCAGTTCATCTTCAACAATATTTACAAGTAATTGCCGAATCAGTGCTTTTGGTGAACCAGAACCGGTCAACAACTCTACATTTTTAAGTGTGGTTAAAATTTCATAGCGTTGTAATGCCTTTTGATAAAGCCCCTGCTTACTTTGAAAGGTACTGTAAAGGCTACTTCTAGATAGTCCCGTACCATCAACCAAGTCTTGAACTGACGTTGCAGCATAACCGCGACGCCAAAAAACTTGCATAGCAGCATCAGCAATTTCATCGGTTTCAAATTCTTTGGTTCGCATAAAATACACTTAACAGGAACGATCATTCCAATTAATTTATGATAGGAAGATTGAGAAGTCAAATTAAAAATATTTAATAAAAGCTACGCCATCTGGGCTATTCAAACCAAACTGATTGATGACTGTTTTTCATATTTTTGTCTTGTTCTTTCTGCATTATTTTTAGATTTAATTTTTTCGCTTGAATACATTATAAAAACATATTATAAACTATTTCTAACCAAATAATTGGTTTCTTTGGAACTTTATAATGAACAACAATATTATAATTTTTGGTTATGGAACAGGTATTTCCAAAGCCGTAGCACACAAGTTTGGTAAAGAAGGCTATAAAATCGGTTTAGTGGCACGTAATGCTGAAAAACTCGAACAGGCCATTTTAGAACTTAAAGCACAAGGTATTGAAGCTTATGCTTTTAGCTCTGATTTAGCAGTTCTTGAAAACATACCAAGTCTTATCAAACGTATTAAAGATCAATTAGGAGAGATTAAAAATATTCATTGGAATGCGTTCCATGATATCGAAGGCAATATATTAAAAACTCCTCCGCTAGAGCTTACCAAAAGCTTTCATATTCGCGTTTCGAGCTATATTGCTACAGTACAAGCTTGCTTACGTGATTTAGAAAAGAATCATGGCAGTATTTTATCGACAAACGGGATTTTTGCTTTCGATGCAGTGGGCATAGATTTGGTTGCCAAAGAATATTCATCCTTAGCAACTACCGCTGCCGCTCAATATAAAACCACCAACTTACTTGCTCATAGTCTTGCTGACTCAAATGTTTACGTGAGCCAAGTCATTGTAAATGGTTTTGTAGATGGAAGCCCTGAAGCAAAAGATAAGACTTACACAGTACATCCAGAAACGATTGCTGAGCAGTTCTGGTACCTACACCAACATAAACAAGAAACTGTTTCTCTTTGTGGAGAAGCAATTCAAGCTGCTTAAACCATTTCTTATGGCAGAAAAAGCGTAATCAATTACGCTTTTCTTAAATTTTAAAATTGATGTGTATAAGTATCAGAATTATTTAATTATTTCCCATACTCTGAAGGATCAATTTTGTATTTTTTAAAGAAAATAGAGCGTACAGAATCATTGATACCTTCATCATGTTTAATAATTAAATAAATATCTTTTTTAGTCAGAGGAATTTCTTTTAGTAAATCAGGCAAGTCCGTTGATCTTATAGCACTAACTTCACTAGGTTGTTTTAAAATATCAGGATCTTGTTCTTCGAAATTAAAATCCACCCCTTGCAAATTAAAGTAAACCATAACCCTTCTGTTCAAAGAGTCACTATCATCATATAAAACTGTACCTTCTGGCAAAATATAATATTCTGGTAAAGTACTATTTTTCGAATATTTACCTTCAAACGAATATATCTTTAAAGGTTTTTCTAAAACATGAATTTCGGGTGTCTTTGTACGACTCCAGAAGTAATAATTTAATAAAGACTGTATGATAAAAAGTAAAATTAGTACGGTAATTAATAAATTCTTTTTCATATCCACTTCTTATTAAAAATACCTTTTACTCTTTAACTATAAATTCATAGGTCTTAGTTAGTTTGTCATCGCCTCGTCCATAAAAATATGTATTAATTAAAATTTTGTATCTTCCTTTATATTTAGGAATACCCTCTATTTTTATATGATTGTATCCATCTATATCATCTACTGGAGTAATTTGAATTCCCTGATTTTCTGGAATATTAGGAGTTAATTCAAAATGTTGTTCCGAGACTTTACCACCTATGATTTTCAATTGCTGATTATATGCCTTTCCTACATAGGCTACTGGAAGATTATCAGGTTCAATTGTATATTCGTGACCACACCCTGTCATAACCAACAATGGCACACCCAAAGTTACTAATTTAAGTTTCAGATTTTTAAACAACTTATTTTTCTTCCCATACAATTGGAAATTTTTCTGATTTAGAGACATTACCAATCATTGCAGAGAAAATGGCTTGGCATTCTAAATTGATTTTTTTAACTGAACTGAGATCTACAGGTTCACAGCTTCTATTATCATTATTTGCGCAGAATTCTACAGATACATCAATTTTTTTATTTTCAATCTTATCTATATAAGCATCCAACATTTGGTTGTTATTAGCAGTATTTTTGCAAACTATTTTTTTTGATGATGATTCTTTTACTTTATCCAGAACTTCATTGTTCTTAAAATTAATAGAAAAATTTAACTTTTCATTACTTTTAACTACATTATCTATTGTGAAGTTTGAAAAACTCTCACTACAACCTATTAAAAACAAGGAACTCAATAAAAATAATTTTTTTCTCATTTTATAACCTTTTTTAACTCAGAAACTAAAAGATCTGAAGCTGACATTTTATTTTCCAAAAACTTTTTTTCAAAAAACATTTCAGATGCTTCTCCATGATGATAGGTAGAAACACTATTAAAATTAGCTTTTGCCGTATCATCATCGTTCCATCGGCCACCTAAGATTGCTATATAATCATCCCTATAGTTCTTTAAAGGTTGAGAAAAGATATTAATCCATTTTTTCGCAACTGGGTCTGGCTCTAAATAATAAATACGAGCACGATCATTTCCAACGCCACTTTTGCTAAGTCTAATCCCTACAGGATCTATTGTTATCAGAGTATGAACTGTGCAGATTTTCGCTTTAGATAATTCTTCTGATAATCCTGCAACATTCCATCCTCCTAAACTATGGCCCACTAAATTGATCTGTGTATTTGGTTCTTCTTTTAAAATATTTTTGATATCTGTAAGTAAATTTAATAAAAGTTTTCCTCTATATCGCTTAACCACACTATCAGTACTATAAGCCTCTTCATAACCATAATATTCAAATTTAGCTTTAGTTATTTGTGAGCTAGATGCTTCTTTAAATTTTCTCATACATGATTTCATGATGCCCGTAGGGCCAGCTCCAATATCATCTGGAAAATCTATATCTAAAGGACGTCCCAGAAATTGATATTTATCAGCAGCCCCACCAACAAATGCAGTAAAACTTTGCTTATATACATCTAATACAACAGGCTGTATAGGAGGCATGACACATGCTCGACCGCAGGTTTGTTTTGCAAAGCTTTCTAAAGCTATAGCAGCATCATTCATGTTTAAATTTCCACATGTATTTTATATTGCTTATTCGGCTCTTCAGTTTCCAACTTAACCAAGCCTGTTCTATCTAACTTACCGCGCTCAATTTCTTTATCATTTTCATCAAAAATAATATATCCCGTGCCTGGTTTCAGTTTATTTCCTTGTTTATCCATTACATCAAACCATACACCATATTTTTGTTTTCCTTGTTCAGGTAAATACGGTAATGAACTATTTACACTCCCGCCCCCCATAAACTTATGCTGCCCAGCCTTCACCTCAAACTTGCCACCTGTAGTCATAAAAATACCCGAACCAGTAATTCTGACCTGAGAGCCGCCTGCGGTGAGCACAATTTCCTTGGATGCGGTCGCTTCGATTTTGTCTTCAGTCGAAATCACCTGAACAGCTTTACGGGCAATTAAATCGGCTCCATCGCCTTGTGCCTGTATTTCAACTTTACCTTTGCCTGCATAGAGTCTCGCCCCTTCTTGCGCGGCAAAAAGGCTGATTTTATTTTGGGCATGCGCGATTAAATTCTTTTGAGTCGATAGGTTAATGCTGTCGCCCGCAGTTTGGTTGAGCTGCCCATCTGCACTTAAGTGAATGTCTTCATTACTCGCAATCGCAATGCTATTTGGGCTTGCCAGTAGCATGATCGCCTCTTTAAAAGTTTTGGCTTTTGCGTTGTCTTGCTGCTCAAGTTTTTCAATGAAAGATTTTAGGTTTTCTAAATGTTCTAACGGGTCAGTTTGCTGATTTTTAGCCACTTCACTGAGTGCCTTGGCATTGCTAAGCCCACCTTCGATTTGTTGCTTGGCCTCAGCGGCGTCTAGGTGTACGCCTTGAGCTTGGTCTTGTTTATGGGTGCTAATGAGTAAACCACTGCTTGCTCGAACCGCGCCCCATTGGTCAGTTCTGAGTTCAAAGCCTTCACCTCGGCCTTCACTTTCCGCCTTGTCTTTTGGATGGCTTAAGTTACCGAGGTTGAGTTGGCTAACTGCATGGCTGCTTTGTAGCTGAGCACTGATTTGACCTGTGGTGTCATCAAAGCGGAGTTGGTTAAAGCCTTTACCGTCGACTTCTTCGGAGCGGATGCCACTGAGTTTTTTAGTGTCAGGTAATTGGCCTTTCTGGTCAAACTGGGTTGGGTGGCGTTCAGCTTCGTGAATACGTCCCACCACAAACGGGCGGTCAATGTTGCCGTCAAAGAAGTCGATCACCACGATCTCGCCGACACGTGGTAAGAATCGCGCGCCATAACCTGCGCCTGCCCACGGGGTCAGCACATCGACCCAAGCTGAGTCGGTGTCATTGTCGTTACTGCCTGCTCCACCGTCATGGCTATGGTCGTCAGCTCGGGTAAACAGGAAGCGGACTTTAATGCGTCCCCATTGGTCGACATGAATGCTTTCGCCTTCTAACCCTACGACTTTAGCGCGCTGCGGGTAAGCTTCTGGACGGTGCTCTAGCGGATTATATTCTGGGACAGCTTTAATGTTACGTCGAATGACATTGAGTTCAGCAAAGTGGCGCTGCTCAGGGTTTTGTGTGTCTAGTTCGGCTGCCTTAAGTTTGTTTTGTGGTAATAGGCGTTCGATTTGCTGTTGTAATTCTTTAGGTAAATTATTTTGGTTGTAGTAGTGCTTGCTTAAGATCAAAAATTCTTTATCGGCACTGTCATGCTGGTCGAGTTCAGGGTGATCATTCAGTTCAAACCAGTAACCCACCTGCGCATCGCGGACGTTACCTGAAACGGTAAACTGTTTAGAGGTCAGGTGATGGTAGGCATTAATGTTCTGATTGAACTGTTCAATCTGGCTATTGCCTGAAGCGGTAGCTTGGTCTTCACCTTTTAAGTCCTGCATCCACGCAGGGCTAACGTGCCATGCATCTTCAAGGTTAAGGCTCGCATTGTCATAATGTTCGCTGTGTTTCTGCGTGCCTTGTACGCTGCCACTGCCTTCTTCTTGTTGCAAGGCATCGGCTTGCCAGCGTTGCACATGAACAGACGTCGGCTGTAAGCGGCGCTCAGCTTTGACTTGGGTAACGGTATCGAATTGTTCTGTGGCACTGCTGCGTTGGTAGCGTAAGTTACGGCGTTCAAGAGATTGATAGTGTTGGTTATCATCAATTAAGCGCAAGACTTGTGGCTGAATAGAAGCATTCGGGTCGGCAACAAAAAGCTGTGATTCATCGACCAGCCAGTTAATGCCTTCGCTACGCCACAAACGGGTTAAAAAGTCATAATCGCTTTCGTTTGACTGCATCACGAATGGACGCACATCGTAGTCTTTCGTTAAACCTGCCGTGTCGAGCGTTAAGCTTGAGGCAAATAATGGACTTTTCCCTTGCCATTCTTTAAACAGAATTTCGCTAATATCCCGCACGCTTTTATTCATAAATACGCGGCTATTACGGCGTTTATGCCAGAGTGCAGTTGGATCTTTTAAGGTGAGATTATAAATGGTGAGTGAACCGTCGCTTTGCCCCTGGCTCGCTTCAGTAATAATGCCCGTAGTTCTAAAAAACTGCCCCATGTCAGTGACCTGATCGATGGCAACCTGACAGCCAATAAATTGTTTTAATGCAATATGCGCGTTGGTCGAAAGGCACAGTAACTCAGCTACGCTGCCCTGATTAAGCGTATGTTCGCCTTCAATACGTTGTAAGAAGACTTGCTGATTTAAAGACTGATTTGAGAACTGGATATGAACAGCACGATTTTGTGAAACAAGGCCTAAACGTTCCAATATACTCGACACACTCATCTGCATTTTTATTATCAATCAAACTTATATTTAAGCCCTATTTTAATTAAATAAAGACTAATCTGTCTACTTATACTCATTTTCAAAATGTAACCAGTCTCAATATACAGTTTTACGTTGTTTTCTTATTAAGCAGGTATATGAAAAGTAAAATTAGCTCTCATGTATTTAAATAGTGAAAGCACTCCGAAAAACCTACAACTGGCAAAGAAATGGTTCCAACAAACTGCCCATGTAGGTGATTCGGATACTAAAGAAATGCTTAAAAATTATAGAATGAAGTATTAAAACTTAATGTTTATCCTGCTCTAATAAATTACCAATTTCTTCACCGTATACCCATTTATTTAAAATACCTTCTGAACTTTCTAAGCCTACAATATCGAGAAAACTTTCAAATGTTGTTGCCACTTGTTCTCGATCTTCTGTATCAAGCATATTAGAATCGATCTGACTGATTCCATTAGAAAGAACACGTAAAAGTTCTGTCTTGGTTGGCTCATTCTTTTGTTGATAGAGCACAATAAAAGCTTGCGCAGTATCACTAACTTTGTGATTTAAACTTGTAGCTAATGCAGGCTCTTGAACACCCGTATATAGCTGTCCATCTCCAGCAAAATGATCCTGTGTTTTGAACTGTTCTAATTGTTGAATCACAATAGAATTAGACTTTTTAATACTCATTTCGGTTTTGTTCTCACTTTTTTGTGCACAAGAAACTTGAGAACTTAAGATAACCATGACTAAAACTAAAATTTTTTTCATCTTTCTATTAATTTTTAATTTAAAGACAGTAAATATAAACTAATTTAACTATAAATTCTCACTACTTATGAAAATGTATGCAAGACCTATTTTATTGTTTTTATCAGGCTCACATATTTTCGAGTTTAAATTAGTCTTCCCATTTTCTAAAAACGAGGCAGGTATTTACGCCACCAAAACCAAAGCTATTACTCATGACTGTTTTGAGTTCGGTTTCTCGGCTCGTTTGGACAATATCGAACTTTTTAGCTTCTTCGCGCAGTTCGGTAATATTAATACTCGGGGCGATAAAGTTATTTTGCAGCATTAAAATAGAATAAATGGCTTCGTGTACGCCTGCTGCCCCTAAACTATGTCCAGTCATAGACTTGGTGGAACTCAGTGGCGGGACTTTTTCGCCACCAAAAGCTCGCTCTATGGCCAATAGTTCGGGAATGTCTCCGGCTGGCGTTGAAGTGCCATGCGTGTTGATATAGTCGATGGTGTCTGAGCCGTTTTGCTTGGCTTCTGCGAGTGCCAGTTTGATGCAGCGAGTCGCGCCTTCGCCACTTGGGGCTACCATATCAGCACCGTCACTATTGGCAGCGTAGCCAACCACTTCTGCCAAAATTTTTGCTCCGCGTTTTTGGGCGTGGCTTAAAGACTCTAAAACCACCATGCCACCGCCGCCAGCGATTACAAAGCCATCGTTATCGACTGAATATGGGCGTGAAGCGGTTTCAGGAGCATCGTTATATTTAGAGCATAAGGCGCCCATTGCGTCGAATATTGCTGTTTGCGACCAATGTTCTTCTTCGCCGCCGCCAGCGAGCATGAGGTCTTGTTTGCCAGCGGCAATAAGGTGAAACGCATAGCCAATGGCGTCGGCCGAAGTCGCGCAGGCACTCGCGATGGATTGAGATACGCCTTTTAAGTTAAAAGCACGTGACAAGTTAGAGCTAACGGTACTGGTCAAGTAGCGTGGGGCTAAATCGGGCGATACTTCGCTTGCGCCTTTTTCTTTTAAGGTATGTAACATGTCGATGATAGACGCTGTTGAGGTGCCGCCTGTTCCCCCAATCACGCCATATTTTGAGTTGTTGGCAATGTCATTTACATCAAGCTTGGCATGTTGCAGTGCATCGAGTGCCGAGTTGTAGGCATACATCGCGCAAACGCCCATGTGTTTTTTTAACTCTGGATCAATATTTTCAAAATCCATTTCGGCAGTGGCGCTCACGTGACTCCGAAAGTTTAGTTTTTCATAGACATCGTTATAGTGAATGCCCGAGCGACCCGCTTTTAAGGACTCGGTTACTTTCTCTAATGTATTTCCAATACAGGAATTAATTCCCATACCTGTGATGACAACTCGTTCCATTCTTATCTCTATAAAAACGACAAAAATAGATCTTAACAACCAAGTTCCTTTTTAGAACTGGCAAAATATTTCTATATTTATTATTTTTTCTCATCGAATATAAATAAAAAGTTAATAATAATATTGTTATTTTAAAATAATATTTAGTTTTATTATTAAATCAAAAATATTTTAAATATTAAATTGACGTATTTAAAATCACCGATTATTATCTCGTTGCTGGCCTACATTGCCAGCCGGTTTTGACAGACCGTTGATCCACCACGGATTGTAGTTCTGCTATAATTCGCTGGACCCTTGCGTCCCCCTTCTTTGCGGTAGGACGGTTGGGGGACGCCCCGTGCGTGCTGGTTCCATGGATCCCAGTCTGTCAACCCCTTTCCGTTCTACCACCCTAATTAATTGACGGTAATTTGGTGGTAGGACTCCATTTTTTAAGGAGTTGACCATGTCATTTTTCAACCTCATTTTCTCTCTTATTTAACTATTTTATAGATTTAAAATTTGGGTTTTTACGCCTTATTTTTTTAAATTTATAAACTATTTTTATTTTAAAATTTTAATTATTTTATTTTCCTGTGCTTTTAGGAGGATTAATTATTATTTAAAAAATTATTTTAAATCTCAAAGTCATTATATTTTATTTTAGTTATACGCATAAATAATCATGAGAATAATATGAAAATTTATAAACCACTTTTGGCTTTAAGTTTCATAGTTGGCAGCTACGGCGTTTCGGTTTGCGACCCAGAGACTCATCAGGAGTTTGAAAAAATTTGCCTGTCAGGTGGGCATAGCGAGTCGAGTTGTGACTGTATTTATCAACGACTTGAGCAAGTTTACTCGCCTAAGCTCATGCAGCGCCTTGAATATATCAGTTTGCAAAGTCCTGTTCTCCCACGGGACTTTGCCCCTACTTTTTTCAGCGTCATGCAGCGTTGTGACAAAAGTAGTCTGGGCTAAGCGTGGGCTTAGCTCTTTATCTCTGTGTCGCAATGGTGTTTTACTTTAAATCAGCGCAAAAAATTAAAGTCTGTTGTGGCGCAGAGGCCTAAACCGAATTCAAAATAAGATATATAAACGACGCTCTTGTACGTTTTATCCTACAAACTTTTAGGGTTTTTGCGGATTGGCGACACCCTACTTTTTCCCTAATATGAACTCATACAGGAACAGGATGTTCCGGAACATAAAACAACAATAATAGGTTCAAGCACCAGGAGAGTGAGATACGACAGGAGTCATATCTAGTACCCAAATACGAAAAAGCCCAACAGGATGTCGGGCTTTTTTTATATCTGAATATTTAGGGTTTAAAAATTTCTGGCAGGTTCTCTATAAGAATATGAGGAATGTTGTTTGGATAGACAATCTCGTCAGTTTGCCTTAGCTCATTAAACGTCCACCAATGACTTTTATTAATCACATGCTTTTCGTGTTCAGTCCAGTTGGCTGTATTCACTTCTTCATTTTTAATAAAAACAATAAAGAGCCTTTCATCAGAAATCACAACCTCTGCACTCGGAAGCATCATTTCAAAATTGCGTGTTGCAACATGAGTGCCTACATTTTGCCTGACTACACCTAATTCTTCATAAAGCTCTCGGCAAGCTGCTTGCTCAAAGGTTTCCCCTTCTTCAAGTCCTCCGCCTACAGTCGCCCAATGGGATTGTCCAGCTAAGGCATCATTTGTATGAGTGAATTGAAACAATAAGATTTGATGATTTTCATTAATAACTAATAGTCTTGAAGATTTTCTAATACGCATTTGATTTTTTCTTAAAGCAACAAGGTGGCTACTATTCATATTCACTTTGAAAAGTTAAATCATTTCTCTATGTACGTTTTATCCTACAAGCTTTTAAGGATATTGCGGATTGGCGACACCCCTCTTTTTTCCTATTATGAACTCATACAGGAACAGGATGTTCCGGAACATAAAACAACAATAATAGGTTCAAGCACCAGGAGAGTGAGATACGACAGAAGTCATATCTAGTACCCAAATACGAAAAAGCTCGACAGGATGTCGGGCTTTTTTTATAACTATTTAAAAATGATATTTACGCACATCTATAGCGGGCTATGCACTTGCTCCTGCTTTTTCTGACGTATCCAACGCACCACCCAAATAACCGCAATTAGCACCACTATTGCCACAAGTGCAGGCACTAACATGGCCGAAACCGAAAGTAAGATTGCGCCAATCCACTCACCTGTTGCGACTACAAAGTTCCCTAAGCCACCCGTAGTTGCAGTTGAAACACCACGTGCGGCAACGGTACTCATTTGCACCACACCAGCCGTACCACCACCCACAATAATCGCTGCTGCCCAACTCGCAAACTGAGACATTTCTCCACTACTGACTGCCATGGTGGTGAGCGTGCCCGCGATCATCGCCGCAGGGGTCGCAATTGTGTCTAAGGCATTATCGACCCATGGAATATAGTAGGCTGCAATTTCACACACAGTTGCCACACCTAAAGCCAAACATACCGATGGCAGAGCTAACCACTCAAAACCTTTCGATGGCTCAAACCATCCCATCATGGTCGCAATGCTCATGACCAGTAGCGGTACAAACACGCGAAAACCGCAGGCAGCACTTAAGCCCACGCCAATACATAAACCCAATATTGTTTCCATAACGGTTTCCTTTTACATGCCCATCACGGGTCTTGTTATGTAAGTCTTATTTTTAAATTAACAAAAAGCCCCATCGGGTGACAGGGCTTTTTGTTAAATGCGAACGCAAATATTATTTCATTCTTAACGTTTAAATTGCGTGCAGTAGCATTTGGTGCAAGGTGGTAAAGGGTCTGTATTAATTTCTAAAAACACTCTATGTCCGCACTGAGCACAGAAATAGAAGCCTGTTCCGGGTTTTTCGCCTGCTGTTACCATGATTACATTCCTATAATCGTATATATATTAAACAGGAATATAACCCAGTTAGAGTGAATGTCAATTGTCCATTTCGCCCGATGATGATGGCATAAATGCAAAAAATGTTATTTGTACGATTTATCTTACACAGATTTAGGGATTTAGCGGATTGGCGACGCTCTGCTTTTTTTCTAATATGAACTCATACAGGAACAGGATGTTCCGGAACATAAAACAACAATAATAGGTTCATGCATCAGGATCGTGAGATACGACAGGAGTCATATCTAGCAACCAAATACGAAAAAGCCCGACAGGATGTCGGGCTTTTTTTATGTTATTAATTAATAAACCATTAATTTCAAGAGAAATTTATATTTTCAAAAAATAGTACTTATTCTTAATTTAATACTATTCTTGATTCTCTGAATTTTGCTGTAGCTCTTTTTCTATCTTCTGCACTTCTCGATTAGTATTTTGCGACAAAGCTATATTACTAGACACCTTTTCAATTAAGTTTCTAAAGTGTTGCCGACGCTCTGCCTTTGAAAAATCACCTTTTTCTATTAACTCTAATGCTTGATCAACTGTATCATTACCTATTGAGTTGAGATGAAATACCGAAATTATAGTAGGAATATGCATTATTATTAAACCAATAGATAACCACCCCCACCAAGGAGCCGCATTAAAATCAACTATCTCAATTTTTTCTAAAAATGGTCTAAAAAGATTAATAATAAAATATAGAACACATCCTAAAATAAGACCTAAACCAGTTCGAGTAGGATATTTTGCAAATAGTACATCAAGCCCCTGACTTATGAATTTAGAATATAAATCGACTTTTCCTGTCATACTGTTACCCCATCCTCAACTGGCTTCACAGCTTCTGGAGAAGTAGTAGTATCTGGAAATAAGGTACGCTTTAGTTTTCCATTTCCATCAGTAAAATCAATATCATCAGAATTGTTGATTAGAAAATCTATTAAAGCTTTCGCCTCATACTTATTAGTACCAAACCAACCTTTTCTAATTCTAAATTCAACAATATCTTCTTTAAGAACAATTAACCCCCAAGCAACTATACAAATTATAGAAAGTTTTAATAAATGCCATTCTGAATAATAAATATTGAGTAATCCTAAAGTTAATCCACACAATATAAGAATAATTTTAGTTAAGTAATTCTTTTTCTTTACGTAAAATAAGTAAGTCAATGAAATTGCAATTTCTTTAACAGTAGCTTTCTTATTTACACTCAATTTAAGCAATTTATTTAAATCACTATTTAAAGAATGAAATGCTAAAAGTGGCTCTTTCATAATTTTTATAAAATAATTTTCAAAAAAAGTAATAATAGATGCGACAAACACCAAATAACCGAATAATAAAATTGAAATATATTTAAAATTAACATTGAATTCAAATTTTACATTAAGTTTATTAATAAAAACAAATAAAAGTATTGCTAGCAGTAAAGAAGAGATTAAAATTATTTTGAATAAAGATGTATTGATTATATCAAAAAACATTTTTTTTAGATCTTCAGTTTCTTTTGATTTTCTTCTCACATTATTTCCTCATATATTAATATCGCTATATAACCCTTATATAATATAAAAAACCCCATCATTAAGACAGGGCTTTTTTTGAACAAAATTAAAAATGTTTAACTAAAGTATCAAGCCACTTGACCTTCTAAAAAGTCTTGCGCAAAACGCTGTAATACACCGCCCGCTTCATATACAGAAACTTCTTCTTCTGTATCTAAACGACAAGTCACAGGCACTTCAAGAATCTCTTCTTTACCATCCGCAGTAGCACGTTCAATCACTAAAGTTAAAGTCGAACGCGGTGCGATATTACCAATCACGCTATAAAGCTCTGTACCATCTAGTTTTAAAGTCTTGCGGTTTACACCCGGTTTAAACTCAAGTGGTAACACCCCCATACCCACCAAGTTAGTACGGTGAATACGTTCAAAACCTTCTGCCACAATCGCTTCAACACCTGCAAGGCGTACACCTTTTGCAGCCCAATCACGGCTCGAGCCCTGACCGTAGTCAGCACCCGCAATAATGATTAACGGCTGTTTACGGTTCATATAGGTTTCAATTGCTTCCCACATACGCATCACTTCGCCTTCTGGCTCTACACGCGCTTTTGAACCTTGCTTAATGGTACCGTCTGAGCGAACCACCATTTCGTTATAGAGTTTCGGGTTAGCAAAGGTTGCACGTTGTGCAGTCAAATGGTCACCCCGGTGGGTTGCGTATGAGTTGAAGTCTTCTTCTGGTACGCCCATTTTGTGAAGGTATTCACCCGCAGCCGAGTCCATCAAAATTGCATTTGAAGGCGACAAGTGGTCAGTGGTGATGTTGTCACCCAAAATCGCAAGCGGACGCATGTTCGCCAAAGTACGTGGTGCAGCCAACGCCCCTTCCCAATATGGCGGACGGCGGATGTAAGTACTCTGCGGACGCCAGTCGTAAAGTGGGCTTTCAGCTTCTTCGGTTACGCCTAAGTCAAACATTGGAATGTAGACTTTACGGAACTGTTCAGGCTTCACGGCTTGTTTTACTAAGGCATCAATTTCAGCATCAGATGGCCAAATGTCTTTGAGGTAAATCGGGTTACCTTCTTTGTCATGACCTAACGCATCTTTTTCAATATCAAAACGAATCGTACCCGCAATTGCATACGCCACAACAAGCGGTGGAGATGCTAGGAATGCTTGTTTTGCATAAGGATGGATACGACCATCGAAGTTACGGTTACCAGAAAGTACTGCTGTTGCGTACAAGTCACGGTCAATAATTTCTTGTTGGATAACTGGATCTAACGCACCCGACATACCATTACACGTCGTACAAGCGTAAGCCACAATACCAAAACCAAGTTTTTCTAAGTCTTTTAGAACACCTGCTTCTTCAAGGTAAAGTGCAGCCGCTTTTGAACCCGGTGCAAATGATGATTTCACCCAAGGTTTACGAACTAAACCAAGCTCATTTGCCTTACGTGCCAACAAACCTGCCGCCACAGTGTTACGTGGGTTAGAAGTGTTAGTACATGAAGTAATTGCAGCAATAATAATTGCGCCATCAGGCATTAAACCATCAGAACGGTTTTCAACAACACCTGCAATACCTTTTTCTTTTAGGTCCGCAGTTGAAACACGTGCATGTGGGTTTGATGGACCAGCAATGTTACGTGTTACTTTTGATAGGTCAAAACGAAGTACACGTGGGTACTCTGCTTTGGTCATATCAGATGCCCAAAGGCCGATTTCTTTTGCGTACTGTTCAACCAATGCCACTTGAGCATCTTCACGGCCTGTAAGGCGTAAGTAGTCGATTGTGTTTTGGTCG